>JASGGH010000030.1:0-31730 GCA_047605105.1 Novosphingobium sp.
GCACGCTGGAGCCGCCGAAGCAATCGGTGATCATCGGTGACGGCAAGGGCGGCGCGACCGCGCAAGTGCCGGCGGGCGGCGCGGCATGGCTGGCCAGCGCGATCGACAGCATCCGCGCCAAGTATCCCAATCACCTGACCGTTTCGGCCGGCGATCTGGTCGGCGGGTCGTCCGTCACTTCGGCGCTGTTCCTGGACGAACCGTCGATCGAGGTGATGAACCGCATCGGGCTGGACTTCAACGCGGTCGGCAATCACGAATTCGATGCCGGCATCCCCGAGCTGCGCCGCAAGCAGAGCGGCGGCTGCGAACAGTACGCGGCGCGCAAGCCCTGCCAGGTCGAAGCGTTCCGCGGCGCGCGGTTCCCGATGCTGGCCGGCAACACGTTCCGCAAGAGCGACGGCTCCACGCTGTTCCCGGCAACGGCGCTGCGCAGCTTCGGCAGCGGCCGGCGCAAGGTGACCGTCGGTCTGATCGGCCTGACGCTGAAAGGCACGGGCCCGCTTTCGACCCCGGCGGTGAACAAGGCGGTGACCTTCGCCGACGAGGCCGACACCGCCAATGCCCTGGTGCCCCGGCTGAAGGCCCAGGGCGCCGACGCGATCGTGCTGCTGATCCACCAGGGCGGCCGGACCACAGAGCCCGATCCCAACGGCTGCGAAGGGCTGAACGGCGAGATCCGCGCCATCCTGGACCGGCTGGACACGCGCATCGACGTGGTCGTTTCCGGCCACACGCACTGGGACTACGTCTGCGACTATGCGCAGCTCAACCCGGCCAAGCCCTTCCTGCTGACCAGCGCCGGGCTGTGGGGCAAGCTCGTCACCGACATCACGTTGGAGATCGATCCGGCGACCCACCGCGTCGTCAGCAAGCAGGCGCACAACGTCATCGTCCAGTCCGAGCCTTACCAGGCTTCGCGCGGGGTGATCGGCAACAGTGACGCCTTCCCGGTGTTCCAGCCGCGCGCGGACATCAAGGACTATGTCGCCCGCTATGTCGCGGCCGCGCAGCAGTTCTCGCTGCGCAAGGTCGGCATGCTGGGGGCGCCGGCGGAGAAGATGACCGGCACGCTGTCCAACACCGGCGGGCCGCTGGGCAACCTGATCGCCGACGGCCAGCTGGCCGCCACGGCCAGCGCGGGAGCGCAGATCGCCTTCATCAATCCGTTCGGCGTCCGCCGATCGCTGATCCCCGCCGCCGACGGCAGCGTGACCTTCGGCCGGCTTGTGGCAGCCCTTCAACAATACGATCATCACCCAGTCGCTGACCGGCGCCGAGCTCAAGGCCGCGCTAGAGCAGGGCTTCGATGCCGTGGACCCGGTGCAGGTGCTCGCACCGTCGCAGGGCTTCTTCTACAGCTTCGACATGACTCGGCCGGTGGGCGACCGCATCGTTTCAATGACGCTGGGCGGCGTACCGATCGACCCCGCGCGCGATTATCGCGTCACGACGAACAGCTTCCTCGCCAATGGCGGCGACAGCTTCTCGGTCTTCGCCAGGCAACGCAACGCAGTGGTCGGCATGCCCGACATCGAAGCGCTCGAGGCCTGGCTCAAAGCCCTGCCGCCGCGCGCCGTGCCGACCGACGTGCGCTACAAGGACCTCCTCCGAGGCCACGCCGCCCAAGCCGCCGACGATCAACGACCTCGGCAAGCACTCAGCGGGTTCAGAACCCGGCGCCTTCGGGCCAGGCCCGCGCAGCAAGCCCCATCACCTTGAACAGAGTGCCCATCTGCTCGGGCGCGACAGGCGGTCGCGCGCCACGGCGATCGCTTCCGCCTGGTCGGGGCATGCGCGGCGAGCGCGGCGGCGCGCATCTCTATGCCCAGCGCGCGCAGCCAGTCGCCCTGCGTCACCGTGCCCAGATGCCGCGCGCCGGCCGCCCGGGCGACATCCGCCAGCGTCGCGAAATCGACCAGCGCGGTCAGGTCCGCCTCGCCCGGCGCGGCGAAGGGATCGACCTTGCGATGCGCGCGCACCGCCTGCAGCGTGGAGCCGGTACGGAATTCGGCATGGCCATAGTCGATCAGCAGCGCCGCCCCGCCCTGCGCGGCTAGCCGCCTGGCGACCTCCGACACGACGGCCGCCGCGCCGGGGCAGGTCTCTATGATCGTGCCGGGTACGGCACCGCGCAGCGCCTCGGGCACGGCAGCATCCATCGGCCGGTCACCGACCACGGGGAGGAAGCGTCCGTCCTGTCGGCCCACCATGCGTTCGCGCCAGCCCGCTTCGGCGCGGACCATCTGGCGCACGGGCAGCGCGTCGAGAAATTCGTTGGCGACCAGCAGGATCGATCCGTTCTCGGGCAGGCTCGACAAATCGTCATGCCACCGCGCATGCGGAACCGTTTGTGCCTGCATGGCTCGCAGCGCGGGCGATCCCTCGACGAAATGGACCTGCGGCACCAGCCCCGCCTTGCTCGCCGCGCGCAATGCGTCGCGCGCCAGCGTGCCGCGGCCGGGGCCTAGTTCGACGTAGTGCACGGTTCGGGTCGCCCGGCGCAAGTCCAGATGTCTGCCAGCCACAGGCCGATCAATTCGCCGAACATCTGGCTGATCTCGGGCGCGGTGACGAAATCGCCGGTCGCTCCCAAGGGGTCCCGCCCGGCGTAGTAGTGGGCGTTCGCCTCGCCCATGTAGTACTGCAGGCTGATCGGCCCGGCATTGGCGATCAGCCGCCTGAGCATGTCCGCAAGCGGGGCGTTCTCCCCGCTCATGCCGGCGCGGGCACTCCGCCGCCGAGCGGCGGGCGCATCAGCGCGCGGGCCGCGAAGAACAGCCCGACCAGGATCATCGGCACGCAGAGCCACTGGCCCATCGACAGCCCCGTGCGGACCGCGAAGTCGTGGAGCTGCTGGTCGGGCTCGCGGTAGTTCTCGATCACGAAGCGGCCGGCCCCGTAGCCCAGGGCGAACAGCCCGACGAGCAGGCCGGGGCGCCACCGCGCGCGGGTCTTCCAGAACACGAACAGCAGCACGGCGCCCAGCGCCAGGCCTTCCAGCGCGGCCTCGTAGAGCTGGCTCGGATGGCGTGGCAGGGCGCCGCCGTCGGGGAAGATCATCGCCCAGCGCACGCCTTCTCCGGCGACACGCCCCCACAGCTCGCCGTTCACGAAGTTGGCGAGGCGGCCGAACAGCAGGCCGAAGGGCACGCAGACCGCGATGTAGTCGCAGGTCCGCACGAACGAGAGCTTGCCGCGCCAGGCGACCCAGGCGATCGCCAGGACCACCCCGATCAGCCCGCCGTGGAAGCTCATCCCGCCGTTCCACAGCTTGAGCAGGTCGGCGGGGTGGGCCCACAGCTCGGGCGCATAGAAGGTCGCATAGCCGAGCCGGCCGCCCAGGATGATCCCCAGGGTGCAGTAGAAGAACAGGTCGTCGGCATGGCGCTGGCCCATCGGCGCGCCGGGGGCCTTGTTCATCCGGGTCAGGTGCCAGTAGCCCAGCACGATCCCGGCGAGGTAGGCGAGGCTGTACCAGCGCAGTTCGAACGAGCCGAGCTTGAACAGGTAGTTCTTCAGCCCGAGATCGACCCAATAGATCGGTGCCGATCCCGCTGCGGCCAGTAGTGACAGCAAGTGCTTGACCCCCTACAAAATTCGCCGAAGCCCGTTCGGCGGCGTCCCGGAAGCGGGGCGGTGCCGACATAGCGGGCCAAGACGCAAACCGGCAAGGGGCCAGCGTCCGATATGCCGGAGCAAAAGGAACCGGGATGCCGAGCCAACTCGATGCCGAGCTGAATTCCGTCATGGATCGGTTGACCGCCGCGGGCGGCCTGCTGGAGACAGTGCCGGGGACCCGCCACGGCCGGACCGTGCCGATGATCGCCCAGGCCCCGCCGACGCTGCCCGCGCTGTTCGCCCGCTTCTGCGCCGAACATGCCGGTAAGGAGTTCCTGATCGACGAGGCGCGGCGGTTGACCTTCGCGCAGGCCCATGCCCTGGCGCGGCGGCTGGCTGGCGCGCTGGTCTCGGCCCACGGGGTGGCCAAGGGCGACCGGGTGGGCATCGCCGCGCGCAATTCGGCGAACTATGTCCTGGCCCACATGGCCGTGCTGATGGCCGGGGCCTGCGCGACCCTGCTCAACGGCTGGTGGGTCGGCGAGGAACTGGCCGAGGGGATCGATCTGGCCGGCTGCAAGCTGGTCCTGGCCGACGCCCCGCGGGCCGAGCGCCTGACCGGGCACTCGCACTCGGCCGAAATCGCGCTGTTCGGCCATGACGAAGCGGGCTTCGACGCCCTGCTGGCGGGCGGCGACGAAGCCGCGGCCCTGCCCGCGCTGGCCGGCGGCGACCTGGCGACGATGCTCTTCACCTCGGGTTCGACCGGCAAGTGCAAGGGCGCCTGTTCGGACCACCTCGGCGTGGTCCAGGCGGCGCTGAACTATGCCGCGCAGACGCTGACGCTCTTCACGGTCAAGACCGGGCGCGGCGACCCGCCGGTCGGGCAGCCCTGCGCGCTGGTCAATGTCCCGCTGTTCCATGTGACGGGCGAGGTGCCGCTCTACCTCCAGAGCTTCGTGATCGGCCGCAAGCTGGTGCTGATGCCCAAGTGGGACCCGCTGGAGGCGATGCGCCTGATCGAGCGCGAGAAGGTGAGCTATTTCATCGGTGTGCCGCTGATGTCGATCGCCATCGCCGAGCACCCGCGCCGCCATGAGTTCGACCTCACCTCTTGCATCACCTTCGCCGCGGGGGGCGCACCGCGCCCGGTCGATCACGTCGCGCGAATCCACGATGCCATGCCCCACGCCTTCCCGATCCTGGGCTACGGGCTGACCGAGACCAATGCGGTCGGCTGCGGCAATTTCAACGAGAACTACCTCGCCAAGCCCGGCTCCACTGGCCCGGCCAGCCGGCCCCTGGTGGAGATCGCGACCTTCGCCGACGACGGCGCCCGCCTGGCCGAGGGCGCGACCGGCGAGATCGGCATCCGCTCGGTCTGCAACTTCCTGGGCTACTGGAACGATCCGGAGGCCACCGCGGCCGCCTTCACCCCCGGCGGCTTCGTGCGGACGGGCGACCTCGGCTATGTCGACGCGGACGGCTATCTGTTCATCGTCGACCGCAAGAAGGACCTGATCATCCGCGGCGGCGAGAACATCGCCAGCGCCGAGGTCGAAGCCGCGCTCTACGCCCACCCCGGCGTGGCCGAGGCCAGCGTCTTCGGCCTGCCCTGCCCGGTCTACGGCGAGGTGCCGGTCGCGGTCTGGCTCGCCCGGCCCGAGGCGGAAATCGGCGAAGCGGACCTGCGCGGCTTCCTGGAGGAGCGCCTCGCGGCGTTCAAGGTGCCGGTGCGGCTCTGGCAGGAGACGAGCGCGCTACCGCGGCTGGGGACCGAAAAGGTGGACAAGCGGGCGCTGAAGGCGCGCTATGCGGCAGGGTGGGACCCGGCCGCTGAGATGGCGGCGGCTGGGGCGCGGGGGTGAGTTTGGCAGGGGGCGTCTCTTGGTTGCCAGGACCCTGACGAATGTTCGCAATCGGGTCGCAATCGGAAGGCTCGCTTTCAGTGCCGCGAGGTTGATGAACCGGTCCTGTCCCTGCCTTAATCCCTGGCAGGGAAACGCCAGCCTTGCGGCAACAGGCCGAGGGTTCGCGATCGGGCCGCCCTCTTCCCGGCGGGGAGGGAAGGGCCCCCGCAAGAAACCGATTTCCTACAGCCCCGCACTTTGCCATCATCGGGGTGCGGCGATCCTGCGCCGTCGCAATCGGTTCGAAAGGCGTTCGGCTTGGAAATGTGTAACCTTCCGGCCTCTTCCATAATCGATTGCAAGAGAAGGAAAATTTTCCCTCTCCATGGGCTGATCGGGTGACACATGTGTCACCCTGCCGCTTTCGCGGCGTGGCGGGTGCCAATCCTTCACCCTCGCGCTATATGATCCTTGCATGAGCGCCATCCGCATCCCCAACCAGCGCGCGGTGATCGACCGCCGGGCCTTGACCGAGGCGGTCGCCGCGGCCGTTGCCGACCACGGCGGGGCCAAGGCCCGGCCGCAGGTGGTCGAGCTGCTGCGCGGCGCGCTCGAGCAGGGCCGCGCCGAGATCGCGCGGCGGCTGCTGGACAAGCCCACCGCGGGCCACGACGTGGCCGAGGCCCAGGCCTTCCTGGTCGACCAACTGGTCCGCGTGATCCACGACCACGTGATCGGCGACGTCTACCGCGCCTCGAACCGCTCGACCGGCGAGCGGATCACGATCATGGCGGTCGGCGGCTACGGCCGGGGCGAGATGGCGCCGCATTCGGACGTCGACATCGCCTTCCTCACCCCCGGCAAGCAGACCTCGTGGTGCGAGCAGGTGATCGAGGCCTGTCTCTATTTCATGTGGGACCTGGGCCTCAAGGTCGGCCATTCGAGCCGTTCGCTCGACGACATGGTGCGGATGGGCCGCAGCGACCTGACGATCCGCACCGCCCAATTGGAAGGGCGCTATGTCTGGGGCGATCAGGAGCTTTATGGCGAAGCCCAGCGCCGGTTCTGGGCCGAAGTGGTCGCCGGGACCGAGCGGCAGTTCGTCTCCGAGAAGCTCACCGAGCGCAACGAGCGGCACAAGCGGCTGGGCGACAGCCGCTATGTGGTCGAGCCGAACGTCAAGGAGGGCAAGGGCGGCCTGCGCGATCTCCACACGCTCTACTGGATCGGCAAGTACATCCACAAGGTCCGCGACGTGTCGGAACTGGTCGGCGTGGGCCTGCTGAGCCAGGACGAATATCGCTCGTTCCGCCGGGCCGAGACCTTCTTTTGGGCGGTGCGCTGCCATCTCCACACGATCACCAAGCGCGCCGAGGATCGCCTGACCTTCGACCTCCAGCGCGAGGTCGCCATGCGGATGGGCTACTCCGACCGGCCGGGCAAGAGCGCGGTCGAGCGGTTCATGCACTACTTCTTCCTCCAGGCGAAAGTCGTCGGCAACCTGACCAGCGTGTTCCTCGCCCAGCTCGACGAGCAGGTCGCCAAGAAGCAGCCGCGCGGGCTGCTCGCGGGGTTCCGGGCCAAGCCGCGCAGCGTGAAGGGCTACCGCGTCTTCGGCGGCAAGATCGCCGCGCCCGGCGATGGCTGGTTCGCCGAGGACCCGGTGCGCCTGCTCGAGATCTTCGTGCTCGCCGATGCCGACAGCCTGGAAATCCATCCCGAGACGATGCGGATGATCACCCGCGACGCCCGCCTGGTCGACAAGGTTCGCAAGGACCCGCGCGCCAACCAGCTGTTCCTGTCCCTGCTGACCAGCCGCCACGATCCCGAAAAGGCGCTGCGCTGGCTCAACGAGGCGGGGGTCTTCGGCCGGTTCGTTCCCGACTTCGCGCGGGTCAATGCCCAGATGCAGTTCGACATGTACCACCACTACACGGTCGACGAGCATACGATCCGCGCGATCGGGCTGTTGGCCAGGCTGGAAAAGGGCGAGCTCAAGGCCGAGCATCCGCTGGCGGTGGACCTGCTGCCCAAGATCCAGTCGCGCCGGGCGCTCTACGTCTCGGTGCTGCTCCACGACATCGCCAAGGGCCGCGGCGGCGACCATTCGGTGCTCGGCGCGGAAGTTGCGCGCAAGCTCTGCCCGCGGCTGGGCATGAGCGAGGAAGAGACCGAGCTGACCGCCTGGCTGGTCCGCCAGCACCTGATGATGAGCGCGACCGCCTTCAAGCGCGACCTCGCCGACATGAAGACGATCAGCGATTTCGTGGCCGTGGTGCAGTCGCTGGAGCGCCTGCGCGTGCTCACCCTGCTGACGATCGTCGATATTCGCGCGGTCGGGCCGGGGACCTGGAACAGCTGGAAGCGGCAGCTCATCAACGAGCTCTACGATGCGGCGGAGGAGATGCTGCGCCTGGGCCATGCCCAGCACGCCCGGGCCGAGCGGGTGCTGTCCAAGAAGGTCGCCGTCGCGAAGATCCTGGGCGCGCGGGCGCTGGTCGACAGCCAGGGCAAGCAACTGCGCGATGCCTACTGGATCGCCGAGCCCGCCGACGTGATCGCGCGGAACCTGGTCCAGATGGACCAGGCGCAGGGCGCGCCCCTGACGATCACCACCACCTACGACGCGGCGCGCGGGGCGACCCTGGTCATGGTCCTGGCGACCGACCATCCGGGGCTGTTCTACCGGATCGCCGGGGGCATCCACCTGGCCGGCGGCAACATCATCGACGCGCGCATCCACACCACCCGCAACGGCATGGCGGTCGACAATTTCCTGGTCCAGGACCCGCTGGGGCGGCCCTTCATGGAGGACGGCCAGCTCGCCCGGCTGAAGGCCGCGATCGGCGATGCCCTGGCCAACCGGGTCAAGCTGGTCCCGCAGCTCGCCGCCCGGCCGCTCGCCAGGCCGCGGATGGAGGCCTTCGAGGTCCGCCCCCGGGCCGAGTTCGACAACAAGGCCTCGAACCGCTTCACCGTGGTCGAGGTCAGCGCGCGCGACCGCCCGGCGCTGCTCAACCGCCTGGCCCGCGCCCTGTTCGAGAGCCGGCTGATCGTCCATTCCGCCCACATCGCCACCTATGGCGAGCGCGCGGTCGACACCTTCTACGTCACCGACCTCCTGGGCGAGAAGATCGCCGCCGACCGCGCCAAGGCGGTCGAGGAGCGATTGCTCGCGGCGGCGGGGGAGGAGGCGGTCGAGGTCGAGGTGGCCTAGCCGCGGCCTAGTCCACGAAGGCCCGCTCGATCACGAAGTCGCCGGGCTTGGCGTTCGAGCCTTCGTGAAAGCCCAGGCCTTCGAGCTTGGCCTGGAGCTCGCGGATCATCGCCATCGACCCGCACATCATCACGCGGTCGGTGGCGGGATCGAACCTCGGCTCGCCGGCCAGCGGATGGGCGAAGAGCGCGCCGTTGTCGATCAGCGCGCCGATCCGGCCGGTGGTGCGGAAGGCCTCGCGGGTGACGGTGGGGAGGTAATGGAACTGCAGCAGCGCCTGGTCTCCAACCAGCGGATCGCCGGCGAGCTGGCTTTCCAGCAGGTCGCGGAAGGCGAGGTCGCTGACCTGGCGCGAGCAGTGCACCAGCAGGACCTGGCTGAACCGCTCGTAGACGTCGGGATCGCGCGCCAGGCTGAGGAACGGGGCGAGGCCGGTGCCGGTCGAGAGCAGGAACAGCCGCTTGCCCGGCAGCAGCGCGTCGGTCACCAGCGTGCCGACCGGCTTGCGGCCCAGGAACACCTGATCGCCGGGCTGGACCTGCTGGAGCCGCGAGGTCAGCGGGCCGTCCGGCACCTTGATCGAGAGGAATTCCAGCTCGTCGGCATAGGCCGGGCTGGCGATCGAATAGGCGCGGAGCAGGGGGCGGCCCTCTCCCATCAGCCCGATCATCACGAATTCGCCCGAGCGAAAGCGGAACGAGGGCGGGCGGGTGATCGAGAAGCTGAACAGGTGCTCGTTCCAGTGCCTGACGGAACGGACCCGCTCCACCGTCAGCGCGGCGGAGGGCGCAAGTTCGGTGCGCTTGCGGTCGCTCATCACTTGATGTCCTTTTGTACTTCGGCCAGCGCCCCCGCGGGATCGAGGCCGGCGGCGGCCAGCTTGGCCACGGTGGCGGTGACGGCCAGGGTGATCTGGGCGACGGTCTGCTCCTCGACCAGCAGGCCCAGCGTCGCCTCGACCCGGTCGCGGCGCCCGAGCGCCGCATCGCGCCACAGGTTGGAGAGGATCGCCTCGTCCTCGGCGATCCGCGCGCAGCCCATCGGCGAGAATTGCAGCGTCTCCAGCGCATCGCGATTGAGCAGGGCCATGACCGCGTTGAAGTCGTTGAGCGCGGCCAGGGCATCGACCCCGGTGAAGCCGCGGGCCAGGGCGATCGGCGCACAGGCGCTGCGGCCCTTGGCATGCGACCATCCGCGCATCGCCCAGAGCAGGAAGCGCCCGCCGTTGCACAGGCGCTCGACCGGCTGGTCTACGAAATCGTACATGGCTGGCTCCTGCGTGGCTGAGGCGGGCGGGCCGGTGTGGGAGCACCGGCCCGCCCAGGCCCTTATTACGCTATTGAGAGTCAGTTTCAATAATAATCTGGGATGTTCGAGGCGGCTTTCGCCTTCAGCCCGCCGCGGCGCGCAGCCGGGCTATCGCGGCGTCCTGTCCGATGAGCCGCAGGAGGGCGGCCATGTCGGGCCCATGATCGCGCGCCGTCAATGCCCGGCGGAGCGGCAGGAACAGGGCCTTGCCCTTGCGTCCGGTGGCTTCCTTGAGCGAGGTGGTGAGCAGCCGCCAGGGATCCTCGCCCCAGGCCTCGGCCTCGAGCGTATCGGCGGCAAGCTGGAGATAGCCGATGTCCTCCTCGGCGCTGGCCGGCGGCGCGACCGGGCCGGTCACGACCTGCCACCATTCGGCGGCTTCGCCGATGTGGGAGAGGTTGGGGCGGATCGCCTCCCAGGCGGCTTCGCTCATGCCCGCGGGGAGCATGTGGCGGGCGCGGGCGAAGGGGAGGCGGTGGACGATCCCGGCATTGACCCGGTGCAGCTCGGCCTCGTCGAAGCGGGCGGGCGCGCGGCCGAAGTGGGCGAGGTCGAAGCTGGCGGCGAGGTCCTCGGCGGTCAGTGCCGGATCGACCGGGTCCGAGGTGCCGAGCCGGGCGAGCAGGGCGATCAGTGCCTCGGGCTCGATCCCCGCCTCGCGCAGTTCGGCCACACCCAGCGAGCCGAGCCGCTTGGACAGCTTGCCCTCGGTTCCGACTAGCAGCGCCTCGTGGGCGAACCGCGGCGGCTGCGCGCCGAGCGCGGTGAACATCTGCGCCTGGGTCGCGGTGTTGGACACGTGGTCCTCGCCGCGCAGCACGTCGGTGACGCCCATCGCGACATCGTCGATCACGCTCGGCAGCATGTAGAGCCACGAGCCGTCGGCGCGGCGGATCACCGGGTCGGACATTTGCGCCGGATCGAAGCGTTGGCTCCCGCGGATCCCGTCGAGCCATTCGATCGGACTGTCGCGGTCGAGCAGGAAGCGCCAGTGCGGCACCTCGCCGGCCGCGGCCCTGGCGGCATGATCCGCCTCGCTCAGCGTCAGGGCGGCGCGGTCGTAGATCGGGGGCAGCCCGCGCCCGAGCAGGACCTTGCGCTTGAGGTCGAGCTCCTGCGCCGTCTCGTAACAGCGGTAGACCCGCCCCGCCGCCTTGAGCCGCTCGAACTCGGCCTCGTAGAGCGCGAACCGCGCCGACTGCCGTTCCTCGCCGTCGGGCGCCAGGCCCAGCCAGGCGAGATCGGCACGGATCGCATCGACATAGTCCTCGCGGCTGCGCTCGGCATCGGTGTCGTCGATCCGCAGCAGGAAGCGCCCGCCCGCCTGTTTCGCGAGCAGCCAGTTGTGCAGGGCCGTGCGGATGTTGCCGACGTGAAGCGAGCCTGTCGGCGACGGCGCGAAGCGGGTGGTGACGGTCATTCAGGCGGTCCGGAACGCCTGGGTGATCGGATAGCGCCGGTCGCGGCCGAAGTTGCGGCTGCCGAGCTTGACCCCCGGCGGGGCCTGGCGGCGCTTGTATTCGGCGAGGTGGAGGAGGCGTTCGATCCGCATGACGACATCGCGGTCGAAGCCTTCCTGGACCAACTGGCCGACGCTCTTCTCGTGCTCGACCAGGCCGAGCAGGATCGCATCGAGCACCTCGTAGGGCGGCAACGAGTCCGAATCCTTCTGGTCCGGGCGGAGCTCGGCGCTGGGGGGCTTGGTGATGATGTTCTCGGGAATCACCGGGCCCTCAGGGCCGAGGCCGATCTTGGGCTTGTGGGCATTGCGCCACTTCGAGATCGCGAAGACGGTCATCTTGTAGGCGTCCTTGAGCGGGTTGTAGCCGCCCGCCATGTCGCCGTAGATCGTCGCGTAGCCGACGCTCATCTCGCTCTTGTTGCCGGTGGTCAGCAGCATCGGCCCGAACTTGTTGGAGAGCGCCATCAGCGTGACCCCGCGGATGCGCGACTGGAGGTTCTCCTCGGTGAGGTCGACCACGGTATCGGCGAAGCTTCCGGAGAGCATCCGATCGAACCCGTCGACCGCGGGCTGGATCGGAATGATCTCGTGGCTGCAGCCGATCAGCCGCGCGCATTCGGCGGCGTCGTCCAGGCTCTCCTGGCTGGTGTAGCGGCTCGGCAGCATGACGCAGCGCACTCGGCTCGGCCCGAGCGCGTCGGCGGCGATCGCCGCGCAGATCGCGCTGTCGATCCCGCCCGAGAGGCCGAGCACCACGCCGGGAAAGCCGTTGCGATTGACGTAGTCGCGCAGGGCCAGGACCATCGCGCAGTAGATGTCCTCGGGATGGTCGGCCAGCGCGGCGATCTCGCCGCGGTCGCAGCGCCAGCCCTGGGCGGTGCGGGTCCAGCAGGTCTGGGCCTCCTGCTCCTCCCAGTCCTTCATCTGCACCGCCAGGCTGCCGTCGCCGTTGATGACGAAGCTGGCCCCGTCGAAGACGAGCTCATCCTGCCCGCCGACGCGGTTGAGGAAGGCGAGCGGCAGCTTGGTATCGACCGCGCGCAGCTTGGCTACGCCGTCGATCCGCAGGGTGTCCTTGTCGATCTCGTAGGGGCTGCCGTTGACCGAGATGAACAGTTCGGCGCCGAAGTCCGCCAGGTGCTTGCAGACCTCGGGCAGCCAGATGTCCTCGCAGATCGGCACCCCGATCATCACGCCCTTGAAGATGATCGGTTCGGGCAGGGGGCCGGGGGTGAAGACGCGGGGCTCGTCGAAGACGCCGTAGTTCGGCAGTTCGTGCTTGAACCGGATCGCCTGGACCTTGCCCTGGTCGAGCAGGGCGACGCCGTTGTGCAGCGCCCCATCCTGGACGAAGACCGACCCGACCAGCATCGCCGGACCGTTGTCGGCGGTGGCTTTCGCCAGCTTGTCGAGCTCGCCCGCGGCGCGTTCGATCAGGGCGGGCTTGAGCACCAGGTCCTCTGGTGGGTAACCGATCAGCTGGAGCTCGGGATAGACCACCAGGTCGGACCCGGCTGCCGCGGCGCGGGCGCGGGTTTCGAGCATCCGGGCAGCGTTGCCGGCAAGGTCGCCGACGACTTGGTTGGTCTGGGCGAGGGTGATCTTGAGCGTATCGGGCATGGCCCCGGTCTAGAGGCCCAGCATCGCCTCGGCAATCACTGGCGGTTGCGGTTCGTCTTTGGCGCGCGGATATGCCAGCCTTCGCGGAACGATGGAGAATCGGAGAGGCACATGGACAAGCTGCGCGTCATCCAGTGGAACACGGGCAAGGTCGGCAAGCTCGCGCTGCGGGGCGTGCTCGACGATCCGCGGCTGGAACTGGTGGGGGTCTTCGCCCATTCGCCCGACAAGGTGGGCAAGGATGCGGGCGACCTGTGCGGGCGGCCGGCAACCGGCATCACCGCCACCGACGACATCGCCGCGCTGATCGCTACGGGCGCGGATTCGGTGCTCTACACGCCCTTCGAGGGCAACGTGGACCACGCCGTGCGGCTGCTCGAGGCGGGGATGGACGTGGTCAGCACCAACCTGTTCCTCCACTCGGGCGGCGTCCAGGGCGAAGTGCGCGAGCGCCTGGAAGCGGCGGCGCGGAAAGGCAAAGCCTCGCTCTACATCACCGGGATCAACCCCGGCTGGGCCAATGCGATCGCCGCCGCCATGACCGCGGTGTGCCGCGACGTCGAGAAGGTCAGCCTGATCGAGAGCGCGGACTGCTCCGTCTACGAATCGATCGAGACCTGGGGCTTCCTCGGCATCGGCGAGTTCGGCGGGGCGACCCCGGAGCTGATCGAACGCGCGCGGGCCTGGCTGATCCTGTTCCGCGATGCGGTGCTGCGGATGGGCGATGCGCTCGGCTATGTCTTCGACGACATCGAGTTCTTCTGCGAATACGCAACCGCGGCAGAGACGGTCGATCTCGGCTGGCTGAAGATGGAAAAGGGCAGCAATGCCGCGCTGCGCGGCGGGTGGAACGGGAAGCTGGGCGGCAAGACGGTCATGAACCTCACCGTCATCTGGTATCTCACCAAGCATCTCGCCGAAGGCTGGGAAATCGACGAGGATCAGCACCGGGTCATCGTGGAAGGCGATCCCAACGTCGATTGCCGGATCCGCTACATTCCGCCCGCGCACTGGAAGAACAACGACTGGGACACGATGACCGCCCTGCCGGCGGTGAGCGCCCTGTTCGACATCAAGGCCGCGCGGCCCGGCGTGCTCGGCATCCGCGATGTCGGCCTGCCCCATGCGCCGGCCGGGGTCTGGGCCGCGCGCTAGGGTTTCTTCCGCTTCAGTGGGACCCGTTTGCATTTTTCTCGCCTGCCTGCCGGCAGGATCGTCCCGAGGGTGCGGGGTTAGCCACGTAAACCAATATCCGCTCAGGCGGAGCGGACTTAGGTGCTGTGCGGCAATCGGCGCATCGGTCCCCGAACGAAAAGGACCCGGCGGTTTCCCACCGGGCCCTTACCCGAAAGTCTAGGACTTAATCTATTAGCGCAGCAGCGACAGGACGTTCTGCGAGCTCTGGTTGGCCTGCGAGAGCATCGCGGTCGAGGCCTGGCTCAGGATCTGGGCCTTGGCGAGCGCGGTGGTTTCAACCGAATAGTCGGTGTCTTCGATCCGCGAGCGGGCGTCCGACAGGTTGGCGACGTTGTTGTTCAGGTTGTTGACCGCCGAGTCGAGCTGGTTCTGCGAGGCGCCGAGCGAAGCGCGGATCGTCGAGATCGTCGTGATGGCGGTGTCGAACAGTGCGTACTCGCTGCCGTCACCGGCGAGTGCCGTCACGTCGACGGCGGCGGCGGCGGCGAGGTCCGTATCGGCAGTCAGATCGGTGGACAGGTCCAGCGTCACGACGTCGGCGGCGTTGGCCCCGGCCTGGATGAGGACCGAACCGTCGCCTGCGGCGCCGGCGGTGCCGTCGAACAGATTCTGGCCGTTGAACTTGGTGTTGGTGAGGACGCTGGTAATCTGGGTGTTCAGGGCATCCATTTCCGCCTTCAGGTTGGCAAGGTCGGTGGCCGAATAGGTGCCGTTCGAGGCCTGGACCGTCAGTTCACGCTGGCGCTGCAGCATGTTGGTGACTTCGTTCAGTGCGCCTTCCGCGGTCTGCGCCATCGAGATGCCGTCGTTGGCGTTGCGGATGCCCTGGCTCATGCCGCGAATCTGCGAAGTCATCGAGTTGGCGATCGCGAGACCGGCGGCGTCGTCCTTGGCGCTGTTGATGCGCTTGCCGGTCGACAGGCGCTCCATCGCGGTGCCCAGAGCCTTGTCGGCAGCAGTCGAAGCATTCGACGCTTTGAGGGCGCTGATGTTGGTGTTGATAACGGACATGATTAACTCCCGTGATAGTCCCGAATGACAGGCCGATCCGGACGGTCCGGGCTAGCTGTCAGGCTGAAGAGCGGTTGGGCGCAGTGCTTTTTAAGCCCAGTGGAGATTTTTTCGCGGCGAGCCCCTGCCCCGCACGCGGCTTCGAGCTTCGCACCTACCTGCGAATCTCTTGGATGAAGCTGCGGGTGCGTAAACTTTTTTCGGCAAGCCGTTGCCGGCAAGCGACGAAAAAAATCCCGGCCAAAACCCGCTGTTCAAACCCAAAGTGATGAGATTTCGAAGGTTTTTAACCATTCCGCTCTGGAAATCGGCACGAACCCAGTCCGGCAAGAAGATGTTTCGGATAGGTGATTCTACGAGGGCTTAAATTTCCTTCTTGTTTGCCGTGTGTGACGCAAATGGACCTCAAGACATGGTTAATGCGGGGGCAACAAACATGCACGGTCTAGAGTTCGGATCCGACGTCGCCAGCAAGCACGCACCCTTGGTGCAACGTGCCGGAGCGATCGTCGCGGCGCTGGGGCAGGGTGCTCCGGTCTTGCTGAAGGACGCCGCCGACGGTCCGGTCGTCGCCGCCTCGACCACCTGCATCACGCTCGATCGCTCGGACAAGCCCGGCATCGTTCGCGGCGCCTCGGCTCGCCTGACCACGTTGCGCTACGCCGATCCAGCCAGCGAAGCCTCGCTCGCCGCAATGGTCGCCTGCATCACCAGGGCCGGCGAGCCGATCGCCGCCGATCCCGAAAGCCTCTCGATCCTCGTCCTGGCCGAACGCCTCGCCGTCAGCGACATCCCCGTTCTGATCAACGGCCCGACCGGCACCGGCAAGGAAGTGCTCTCGCGCTTCATCCACAACCGTTCGAACCGCCGCACCGGGCCGTTCGTCGCGGTCAACTGCGCGGCGATGCCCGAAGCGATGCTGGAAGCCCTGCTGTTTGGCCACAAGAAGGGTGCTTTCACCGGCGCGACCGAGAGCAACGAGGGCTTTTTCCGTGCCGCCGACGGCGGCACGCTGCTGCTCGACGAGATTGCCGAAATGCCGCTGGGCCTCCAGGCCAAGCTGCTGCGCGCGTTGCAGGAAGGCGAAGTCGTGCCGATCGGCGCGACCCAGCCGATCGCGGTCGACGTCCGCGTCATCGCCTGCGCCAACCGCGACCTGCCGACCGAAGTCGCCGAGGGCCGCTTCCGCGCCGACCTTTACTACCGCCTCAACGTCTTCCCTCTCGTGCTGCGCCCGCTGCGCGAGCGCGCCGACGACATCGCTCCGCTCGCCTTCGCGATGCTGCTGCGCCATGCTCCCCAGGGTCGGAACGTGCCCTGGATCGGCGACGCCGCGCTGGCCATGCTGAAGCTGCACGGCTGGGCCGGCAACGTCCGCGAACTGGAAAACGTGATGCGCCGGGCGATCCTCCTGGCCAATGGCGCCGCCGAGATCCGCCCCGAGCACATCGCCTTCGACAGCCCGGCGCGCCTGGTCTCCGTCGAAGCTGCGGCCCCGGCCCAGGACCTGCCGGTCATGCAGATCCCTGCCGGCAACGTCGGCGGACGCCGCAAGCTTTCGAACATCGTTCAGATCTCCGAAGCCCGCGCGATCATGGAAACGCTCGAGGCCTGCGGCGGCAACCGCGCCGTCGCGGCGGGCCAGCTCGGAATTTCGGAACGCACCCTTCGCTATCGCCTGGCCTCGTTCCGTGAGGCAGGTCTGGCAGTTGCAGGAGCCGGTCGATGACCAATCCCATCTCCTTCGGAAACGCCGGGGGCATCCAGCAGATCATGCAGATGCGCCAGCAGTTGATCGACAAGAGCCAGGTGCTGCAGCAACTGCACACTCAGCAGACCACCACTACCCAGGCACCGGTCGATGGCCCGGCGGGCGGCTTCGCCAATGCGCTGAAGTCCGCGCTCGACGGCGTCAGCGCCACGCAGAACAACGCTGAAGCGCTGACCACGGGCTACGAAAAGGGTGAGGTCACCGACGTCGCCAAGGTGATGCTTGCGCGCCAGGAGGCCGGCGTCGCGTTCGAGGCAACCCTCCAGGTAAGGAACCGGCTGCTGTCGGCCTACCAGGACATCATGCGCATGGGGGTCTGATAGATGAGCGAGCTCGTCCCCACTCCGGTTCCGGCCCAAGGTTCGGCCTTCGGCACCCTGACCGATCCCGCCGGCGGCACGCCGCTCGAGCGGGTCAAGTCCTTTACCGCCCAGCCGGCGGTCAAGAAGACCATTCCGTTCTTCATCGGCGTCGCCGCTCTGGGCGGGGTCGCCCTGACCTGGTCGCTCCTGTCGACCGGACCGCAGCGCACGCTCTACAGCACGCTCGACGATAGCGAGCGGGCGAGCGTGGTCGCCGCGCTCGACAAGGCGGCGATCCCCTACAGGATCGACAACCAGACCGGCGCGCTGACCGTCAACGAAGGCGATCTCTACAAGGCCCGCATGACCGTGGCCCAGGACGGCGCGCTCGCGACGCCGGACAGCGGCGACGACATGCTCAACAACCTGCCGATCGGCGCCAGCCGCACGCTCGAAGGCGAGCGCCTGCGCTCCGCCAAGGAGCGCGAGCTGATGATGACCATCGGCGAGATCGACGGCGTCGAGAGCGTCCGGGTCCATCTGGCCCAGGGCGAGAAGAGCGCCTTCATCCGCGATACCTCGCCGCCGAGCGCCTCGGTCATGCTGAAGCTCGCGCGCGGGCGGCAACTGTCGGACAACCAGGTCATGGCGATCACCAACCTGGTCGCCAGCTCGATCCCGGGTCTCAGCGTCGATCAGGTCAAGGTCATCGACCAGCACGGCCGCCTGCTGACTTCCAAGGCCGGCAACGGCGATGGCGACCGGCTCGAGCTGCAGACCCGCATGGAGGAAAAGCTGCGCAACCAGTTGTCCTCGCTGCTCGCGCCGATGATCGGCGAGGGCAATTTCTCGACGCAGATCCAGGTCGATCTCGACATGGACCAGGTCACCTCGGCGCGCGAAAGCTACGAGAAGCAGGGCGCGATCCGCACCGAAACGCAGCAGCAGTCGCAGTCGACCACGACCGGCGCGGGCACCGCCGCCGGCGTGCCCGGCGTGCTGTCGAACTCTCCGCCGCCGGCGGCGACGCCATCACCGGGCGCTCCCGGCCAGGCCACCGTCCAGCAGGGAACGCTCCCCGTCGCCGGAGCTGCCGCCGCGCCCCAGTCGAACGGCGAGTCCAGCGCGAGCCGGACCTACGAGCTCGGCCGTGAAGTCGCCGTCTCGAACGCCGCGCCGGGCAAGGTCAAGCGCGTCTCGGTCGCCGTGGCGCTCAGTGCCGAGGCGATGAAGGGCGGCAAGGCCGGCGATGCCGACCAGATCAAGCAGCTCGTGAGCGCCGCGATCGGCGCCGATGCGGCTCGCGGCGACCAGGTCGCGGTCGTGGTCCGCAAGTTCGACAAGGTCGCCGATGAAAGCGTGCCGTTCTACGAGGCTTCGTGGTTCGCCGATGTCCTGCGCTACGGCGTCGGCCTGCTGGGCGTCCTGCTGGTCCTGCTGCTCGGGGTGCGCCCGCTGATCAAGGCCTTCCGCCCCGAGAAGCCGGCCAAGGGCGCCGCCGACGAGGACGGTTCGCCCGCCAACGGCCCCTCGCTCGACGGTCTCGGCGCCCTGCCGATGCCAGCCGCCGCGGCCGCCTCGCACGATCCCGAAATGCTCGGCAGGCAGGTCAGCCTCGCCCAGCGGATGGTCGAGGAACAGCCTGAAAGCGCGGTGATCGCGCTGCGCAGGATGCTGCAGGCCAGCAACATGGAGCCCGCCCGATGACCGAACTTCTCCCCCTCGACGCCGCCGACCAGGCCGCGGTCATGGTCATGCTGCTCGAAGACGAGCAGGCCGCCCAGGTGCTCAGCCAGCTCGAGCCGGAGGAACTGCGCATCATCGGCGACAAGATGTGCGCCCTGGGCGAGATCCAGCCCGAGGTCATCGCCCGCTCGATCGCCGGCTTCGTCGCCGCGAACGAAGAGCAGGGCATGTCCGGCCACGGCCGCACCGCCAAGGTGCGCTCGATGATGACCCGCGCCGTGGGCGATATGAAGGCCGACAACCTGATGCGCCGGATCCTGCCCGAAGCGGCCGCGCCGAAGGCGCTGGAAATCGTCCGCTGGCTCTCCTCGGAAGTGCTGATCTCGCTGATCCAGGACGAGCATCCCCAGGTCATCGCGGTCCTGCTGGTCCAGCTCGAGCCCGAAGTGGCCGCCGAAGTGCTCTACGGCCTGTCCTGGCGCATCCAGCCCGAGGTGGTGCACCGCGTTGCGACGATGGGCCCGGTCTCGGCCGAGGCCCTGGCGATGCTCGACGAGACGCTCTCGAGCCGACTGGGCGAGCTCAAGGACCAGGATACGATCAAGCTCGGCGGACTGACCAATGCCGCCGACCTCGTCAACGGGGCCGGCAAGGCGGTCGAGAAGCGGGTCATGGCCGAGATCCAGAAGAACGACAAGCCGCTCGCCAAGCAGCTCGAGAACGAGATGTTCAAGTTCGAGCACCTCTTCGTGCTCGATCCGCAGGCGATGGGCTCGCTGCTGCGCGAGGTCGAAAGCGCGGCGCTCATCGACGCGCTCAAGGGCATCGACGAGGAACAGCGCGAAGTGTTTTTCCGCGCGATGTCGAGCCGCGCCGCCGAAGGCGTCAAGGACGAGATCGAGGCGCGTGGCCGCTTGCGCATGGCCGAAGTGGTCGATGCCCAGCGCCAGATCGTCGCCACGGCGCGTCGCCTGGCCACCGAAGGGGTGATCTCGTTCGGCGGTAGCGAAGACGAATATGTCTGAAGCGTTCTCGCCTGCCGCGCGCGGTGGAGGCGGGTTTTCCCGCGATCTCCGCTTCGCCTCGACGGCGGTCGTCAAGACCGCTGCACCGAATCCGGCCGCGCCCGACCCGCTGGCGCTCGCCTACGCCGAAGGCCATGCCGCCGGCCTCGCCGAGGCGCGTGCCGCGGCCGAAGCCGAAGCCCTGATCGACGAGGCCGCGCGCCGGCACTTCGCCTTTTCGTTCTCGCGGCTCGATGCCGAACTGGCCGAGCAATTGCGTGACAAGCTCCATGAGACCGTCATCGGCCTGTGCGAATCCCTGCTTCAGCCGCTCGCGCTCGATCCTGCGGCCTTGGCCCGCCGGATCGAGGCCGCGGTCGCGATGTTCATGCGCGCCGACGACGAGCGGGTGATCCGCCTCCATCCCGACGACCTGACCCTGGTCGCCGCCAAGCTGCCCGCCGACTGGACCTTCGTGCCGGACAGCGCGCTGGAACGCGGCGCCCTGCGCGTCGAGACCAGCAGCGGCGGGATCGAGGACGGGCCGCTGCAATGGCGCGACGCGGTTACCGAGGCGCTGCGGCTGTGCTGAAGCTGTTCGAGCCGCTGCTGGCCGACATGGCCCATGCCCAGATCGACCTGGCGCCGCGGCGCTACGGCCTGGTCGCGGCCTGTGACGGCGGCCTGCTGGAGGTGACGGGCCTGTCCGTGCCGATCGGTGCGCTGTGCCGCGTGACCCACGGCCGCGAGGAGGCTCTGCTCGCCGAGGTCATCGGCTTCCGCAACGGCCGCACCCTGATGATGCTTCTCGGTGACACGGTCATGCTGCGCCCCGGCGCGCGCGTCCGGCCCGAGGGCCGGCCCGGCATGCTTCCCGTCGGAGAGGCCTTCCTGGGCCGCGCGGTGGACGGCGAGGGCAAGCCGATCGACGGCCTCGGCCCGCTGCATGCCCGCAGCGAATGGCCCGCGGGCGGGGTGCGCTCCGGCGCGCTCGACCGCAGCCCGGTGCGCGAAAGCTTCGACACGGGCGTGCGCGCCCTCAATGCCCTTACCACCTTCGGCGTCGGCCAGCGCATCGGCGTCATGGCCGGCTCGGGCGTCGGCAAGTCCGTGCTGATCGACATGATCGCTCACGGCGCCGAGGCCGAGGTCGTCGTCGTCGGCCTGATCGGCGAGCGTGCGCGCGAAGTCTCGGACTTCGTCGAACGGCACATGGTCGGCTCGAAGCGCGCCCATACCTGCGTCGTCGCGGTCCCTGCCGACCACGCGCCCAACCTGCGCCTGCGCGGGGCCATGCTGGCGACCTCGATCGCCGAGCATTTCCGTGCTCAGGGCCGCAAGGTCCTGCTGATCATGGACAGCCTGACCCGCGTCGCCCACGCGGGCCGCGAGATCGGCCTGCTGCTCGGCGAGCCCGGCGCGGCGCGCGGCTATCCGCCCTCGGCGCTCGCGACGATCACCAAGCTGGTCGAGCGCGCGGGCAATTCGGCCGAGAGCGGCGGCTCGATCACGGGCCTCTACACCGTGCTCGCCGACGGCGACAACCAGGACGATCCGGTGGTCGACACCGCCCGCTCGATCCTCGACGGCCATATCGTGCTGTCGCGCGATCTCGCCCAGCGCGGGCAATATCCGGCGATCGACATCGCCGCCTCGCTCTCCCGCGTGATGACCGACATCACCCAGCCCGAGCACCAGAAACATGCCCGCGATTTCCGCGCGCTCGTCGCCTCCTACGAGGCCAACCGGGACCTCGTGCTGATGGGCGCCTACCGCGCCGGCGCCGATCCGACGATCGACCGCGCGATCTCGATGCACGAGGCGCTGACCGGCTTCCTCTGCCAGCCGGGGGGACAGGTCGTTTCGCTCGATGACAGCGTCGATGCCTTAACGCAGTTGCTCGGACCGGGCTAAGTGCAACTCCTCACCTCCGTTCGTCCTGAGGCGCAGTCTCGAAGGACCCAGCGCGGCGCCTGGTGGTTCGAGACGGGCCTTCGCTGCGCTCTGTCCCTCCTCGCCACGAACGGGTATGAGGGATTGCACCATGTCGGCTGACGCCAAGCGCCTGTTCCGGTTGCAGCGGCTCGAACGTGTCCGCGCCATCGCCAAGCAGACCGCGGCGACCGCGGCGGCTGAGGCGGAAGGCACGTTGGCCCAGCTCCAGGCGCTCGCCGCGCGCACCGGCAGCCTCGCCGACGACTACGCCGGGCGCAACGACGCCAAGGACGCCATGGCTCTCCAGCAGATCGGCCGCTTCGCCGGGGGCCTGCGCGGGATCAGCGAGAATACCCGGGCCGACGCCCTGCGCGCCAAGGCCATCGCCGATTCCCGGCAGGCGGAACTGACCGCCGCCGAACGTCGCCGCGCTGCCGTGGAAGAGCGCGCGGTGCAGGAAGCCCGTGACCTTGCCGCCAAGCGGCAAACGCCGGTTCTGGGCGGCCGCAAGGTAATTGGCACGGACCTTGAATAGTATTCCTCGAACACTCGTGAGGAATATGGTTCGATGGTCGATATTGCCGCTTCGCTTTCCCTGACCCCCAATGGCCCGGCACTCGATCCGTCGGCGATCCTGGGTGCGGAAACGGCGGATATTCAAGCTTTTGGTGACATCCTCGCCGGCCAGGTCGAGGCCGGCGCCGGGGGCCCCGCTGCCGCATCGCCCTTTGCCACGCTTCCGGGCCTCCCGACCGCCCCTGCCGGCAACCGGCAACCGGGCGGCAACATTTTGCCGGGTGCGGCTGTGATCTTGCCGCTTGCCGGGCTGCCGGAGACTTCGGCGGCCGATGCGACCGTGCCCAGCCTGCCCGTCGCCCCGGCCAATCCCGTCCACGCCTTGCTCAAGATGGTCGCCGCGGCGATCCGCACCCCGCGTCAGGCCGATGAAGCCGCCCCTCCGGCCGAGCCGGAAGCCGCCCCGGCGGACGACGGCGCCGCTCCCTCCATTGCTGCCGATACCGCGACCGCCGCGGCTCCGACCGTTCCGGCCCTGCCGGTCATGATCGCTCCGCTGCCCACCACGGCACTGCCCGCCCGCAGCGAAGCCGCCAGCATGCCCCAGGTCGCCGCCGAAGCCGCCCCGCGCGATCCGGCGCAGTCTCAGGCCGCCACGGCTCCGACCATCGCTCCGCGTATTGCCACCCCCCTCCCGACCGACGTACCGAGCGTTCCGGTCCTGACCGTTGCCGCGGTTCCGGCTGAAGCCGCCGCGGCCCAAGCGCCCGCCGTCTCCCTGGCCGCCGCTCCGGTGCGCGCCGCCGCCCCGGTCACGACCGCACGAATCCAGGTCGCCAGGGCCGAGGCCGGCGAAGCCCAGGCTTCCGCCGCCGACCGCACCCTAGCGCCGCTCGCCGCCGAGCGCCCGGCCATCGCCGAACGTGCCTTGTCGACCGCCGCGCCGCTCGCCGCCGATGTCTCGGCCCAGGCCCAGCCCGCGGCGCCGGCCGCCGCCGCACCCGTCACTACGGCTCCGACCATCGAGATGCCCCGCCAGGACTTCACCGCCCTGGTCGAGCGCCTGATCGAGGCCCGCAACGCCGCTGCGCCGGTTTCGACCCATGCTTCGGTCCAGCACGCCGAGTTCGGCGAGGTCTCGCTGCACTTCCAGCAGGACGGCAATGACCTCAAGGTCGGCATGGGCAGCGCCGATCCGGGCTTCACCGCCGCGGTTCAGGCCGCGATGCCGGCGCAGAGCCAGAACCTCAATGCCGACACCCAGCCGCGCGGTCAGTCGCAACAGCAGGGCCAGTCTGCCGGCACCTTCGCGCAGTCGAACAACGAAGCCGCCGGCCAGCGCAGCGGCGATGCCGCCGGCACGCCAGGCGGCGAGGGCGGGCGCGGCCAGGGCCGCCATTCGCGCGGCGGCAACAACGACGGCTCCAACCCTTCGCAGCGCTGGACGGGCACCGACACGCTCCAATCGCGCGGCGGCATCTTCGCCTGACCTTGTGACTTTACGATGGACCCGAGACCATGAGCGACAAGACTGAAAAAACGGCCGAAGCCAAGCCCAAGAAGGGCAAGGGCATGATGGTCAAGGCCGTGGGCGCCCTCGTGCTGCTCGGCGCGGGCGGCGGCGGGGCCTACGGCCTGATGGCTGCCGGCGTGATCGGCGGCGGCCACGAGGCCAAGAAGGAAGACAACAACCCCAAGCTCATCAGGAAGGGCGAGGAAGACCCTTACGCGCCCAAGGGCGGCGAGAGCAAAGAGGGCGGCGAGATGCAGGAAGTCATGGGCGACGGCGGCAGCGAATACCGCACCGCCTATTATGTCTTCGCCGATGATTTCACCTCGAACCTCAAGAACTCGGACGGCCTCGTCCAGGTGAGCCTGGCCGCTTCGACCCGCCGCGACGGCCGCGTGCTGCTGTGGATGAAGAAGCACGAACTGGCGATCCGCTCGGAGATGCTCAGCGTCCTCGCCGACACGCCCGAGGAAGAGGTCCATACCCTCCAGGGCAAGGAGCACATGCAGAAGCGCCTGACTGCCGCGATCAACAAGGTCCTGACCGAGCGTGAAGGCTTCGGCGGCGTCGACAACGTCTACTTCAAGACCTTCCTCGTCCAGTGAAGCCCGAACGCGCCTTCATTGCCGAGCGCCCGCTGGCGCAGCACTGCCCGGAGCTGATCCGCTCCGGCATGGAGGGTGGCGGCGTGGGTTCTGGGCCCACCGAGCTGCTGCCCGCCCTGGGCCGCGCCGGCACGAAGCTGGGCCGGCTCTTCGCCACCGCGCTCTCGCCCCTGATGGGCGGGCAGGACGTGGTGATCCAGGTCGCCGCCCCGCGTGAAGCCGTTGCCGCCGATCTCGCCAAGGACATCGCTCCGCTCGCCGCCAACAGCCTGCTGGCGCTCGGCAGCGCCGCCATGCTCGCCTCGTTCGACGCCGCCGCCGTGCTGCGCATGATCGACCGCGCTTTCGGCGGCACGGGCAAGGCCGTGGCGCCGCTGCCCGCGCTGTTCCCGGCCTCGGTCGGCGTGGTTTCGCGCCAGCTCGAGGCGATGGTCTCGCAGGGCTTCGCCGCGGCGTTCGGCACGGGCTGCGATCCGGTCCGCCGCAGCGGCAGCCTGGTCGAGCTCGAGGCCTTCGCCGACACGGTCCCGCTGGCGATCCTGACCCTGACGGTCGAGGAGCCCGGCAACGAAGCCTGGCCGATCCACCTCGCCCTGCCGTTCGCCGCGCTCGGCGACCTGCTGGGAGAGGGCGGCAAGTCCACGGTCAAGGCGGCCGCGAGCCCGCGCGTCACCAACCCGGCCGAGGAGCCCTATTGCGACCTGCCGCTGACCCTGTCGGCGGTGATCGTCGACATGCGCCTGCCGATGTCGGCCCTGGCCCGGCTCGAGCCCGGCGCGCTGATCCCGGTCTCGGTCGCGCGCAACGTCCCCCTGCGGATCGCCGACAAGACGATCGCCCACGGCGCCATCGGCTCGGTCGATGACCGCGTCGCCATCCAGATCACCCAAGCCTTCTGACTAGAGGATACTAGAGCATGACTATCCAACCCCGCGGCTTCGATTTCCTCAAGGACGTCGACGTGCGCCTGTCGGTCGAGCTCGGCCGTGTCGACATGAAGCTCAAGGACGTCCTCGCCCTGACCGAGGAAAGCGTCGTCGCGCTCGACCGCCTGACCGACGAGCTGCTCGACGTCTCGGTCAACGGCAAGGTCATCGCCAAGGGCGAGATCGTCGCCCAGGGCAACCGCTTCGCGTTGCGCATCGTCGAGATCGCCGGCGAGACCGCTCCCGAGGCCGGGGCCGACATCTGATGTTCTGGTACATCCTCAAGCTGATTATCCTGCTGCCGCTGATCGGCGTGCTCGCCTGGGCCTGCCTGAAGTTCGCGCAGAAGATGCAGAACCGGGCGATGGGCGCTACCGGGCCGAAGGCCGCGAAGATCGTCGAGACGACGATGCTCTCGCCCACGCTGAAGCTGGCGGTGATCGAGTTCCACGGGCGCGAGATCCTCGTCTCGGTGTCGCGCCAGGGCCTGACCCGCCTGGCCGAAGCGCCGGCTCGCCCGGCTGCGACCGCTGCTGAAGTGGAGGTCCTGCCGTGAAGGCCCTCTTGAAGATTGCCGCGACCGTCGCTGTGTTCACCGCGCCGGTTGCCGCCTTTGCTCAGGCCGCTGCCCAGACCGCGACGCAGGCGGCTCAGACCGTCGCCGCGCCGGCCGCCGCTGCGGTGCCGGGCGCGCTCGACCGCGCCTTCAGCTCGATGAACGGCGGCTCGCCGACCGGCATGTCGATGTCGCTCCAGTTGCTGCTGATCATGGGCCTGCTGACGCTGCTGCCCAGCCTGATCCTGATGATGACCAGCTTCACGCGGGTCCTCGTCGTGCTGTCGATCCTGCGCCAGGCGCTGGGCCTGCAGCAGTCGCCGCCGAACCAGGTGCTGGTCGGGCTCTCGCTGTTCCTCTCGCTGTTCATCATGGCCCCGACCCTGGAGAAGGTGAACGCCAACGCGATCTCGCCCTATGCCGCCGGGACAATCAACGCCCAGCAGGCGATCCAGGCCGCGGGCACCGAGTTCCACGGCTTCATGGTCCGCCAGACCCGCACCCGCGATCTCGAGATGTTCGCCGACATGGCCAAGGCGCCCAAGTTCGCCCGCGCCCAGGACATCCCGTTCTCGATCCTGCTGCCGGCCTTCGTCACCAGCGAACTGAAGACCGCCTTCCAGATCGGCTTCATGCTGTTCCTGCCGTTCCTCGTGATCGACCTCGTGGTCGCCTCGGTGCTGATGAGCCTGGGCATGATGATGATGAGCCCGACGATCGTCTCGATGCCGTTCAAGCTGCTGCTCTTCGTCCTGGTGGACGGCTGGGCGCTGCTGATGGGCTCGCTCGCTTCGAGTTTCGGATAGCCCGATCAACACAAAATTAACCATGGCCCGCCAAGCCTGAATCGATCGAAAACTACGCGCCGCGACTGCACTTTGGATTGATACGATGGAAGACGCAGCCCTCCTGGCCCTGGCCGACCGCATGCTCTGGATCACCGCGCTCGTCGCCGCTCCGGTCCTGCTGGCCAGCCTCGTGGTCGGCCTCGTGGTCGGCATCGTCCAGGCCGCGACCTCGGTGAACGAGCAGACGCTCACCTTCGTCCCCAAGCTGGTCATCACCGCCTTGGTGCTGGTCCTGTTCGGCGGCGCGATGATGGCGCTGGTCGGGGACTTCGCCCAGGAGATCTTCGCCCAGATCGCCAGGGGCGGCAGCCCGACGTGAACGGTCTCGATTTCGGTTTCGGCCCGCTCGAGCTGGAATTCTGGCGGTGGATGTTCGTGATGACGCGGATCGGCGCGGCGCTGCTCGCGGCCCCGATCTTCGGCGCCAGCGGCGTGCCGATGCAGGTCCGCGTGGTCGTGACCGGCGCGATCGCCGCGCTGGTCTGCTCGTGGACCGACGTGACCCCGCCCCACGCGCTGCTTTCTGCCAACGGGATACTCTGGGTTGCCGGTGAAGCGCTGATCGGCCTGACCCTCGGCTTCGTGCTCCAGTTGTCCTTCGCCGCGCCGATGATGGCCGCCGAGCTGATCGGCGGCGGCATGGGCATGTCGATGGCCGCCGCCTCCGATCCCAATACCGGCGCGCATTCGACCGCGCTCGGCCAGTATTTCACCGTCGTCCTGACGCTGATCTTCCTCTCGCTCGGCGGCCATCTCCAGTGGCTCGACCTGGTGGTCGAGAGCTACAAGACCTTCCCGCCGGGCGAGACCTGGCTCGGCACCGAGCGGATCGGCGTCATCGTCGGCTTCGGCAGCCAGATGTTCCTGACCGCCGTCGCCATCGCCCTGCCGGTCACGCTGGTGCTGCTGATCGTCCAGCTCGTCGCCGGCGTGCTCAGCCGCTCGGCCCCGGCGCTCAACCTGTTCTCGCTCGGCCTGCCCGCGGGCGTCCTGGCCGGCCTCGCCGCGCTGATCATCTCCGCGCCGATGCTCGCCGACCAGTTCGCCGATCTCACCACCCAGGCGATCCGCCAGACCGGGGAGGTCATCGCGAAATGAGCGAGAGCGCCGGCGAAAAGACTTTCGCCCCGACCGAGAAGAAACTGAAGGACGCCGTCAAGAACGGCGACGTCCTCCGCTCGCAGGATCTCGGCACCGCGATCGCCATGCTCATCGGCGCGGCCTGGCTGACCTTCGCCGGGCCGTGGATGCTGCGGGCGCTGCAGCAGACGCTCCGCGCCGGCTTCACCTGGGACCGCGCCGCGATCGACGATTTCTCGCCCGGCCGGATGATGCTCGGCATCGGCATGGCAGTCCTGCCGCCGGTGCTGGTCCTGGGCAGCACGGTGATCCTCGGCGCGCTGATCTCGCAGCTCGGCATGGGCGGGGGCATGTTCAACGGCGGCAATCTCGCGCCCAAGGGCTCGCGGCTCAATCCGCTGAACGGCCTGAAGCGCATGTTCGGCCCGCAGGGCTGGATCGAGATGGGCAAGGGCATCCTCAAGGTCGCCCTGCTCGGGACCATCGTCCATGTCTGGTGGAGCAGCCGCTCGGCGCAGATCTTCGGGCTGGGCCGGGGCAACCTGTCGAGCCAGCTCGGCTATGCCTGGGACACGATCAGCTCGCTGCTGTTCTACCTCGCCGCGGGCCTGGTGATCATCGCCCTGGTCGATTACCCGATCCAGTGGGTCCGCCGCTACATGCGCCTGCGCATGTCGATGCAGGACATGCGCGACGAGCACAAGGAGGCCGAAGGCTCGCCCGAGAAGAAGCAGGCCATCCGCCAGCGCCAGCGCCAGGTCGCCATGGGCGGCGTCGCCAATGCGATGCGCGAGGCGCAGTTCGTCATCACCAACCCGACCCACTTCTCGATCGCGATCTCCTACGATCCGGCGATCGCGCCCGCACCGATCGTGGTCGCCAAGGGCCGCGGCGAAAAGGCGCTGGCCATGCGCGAGCTCGCCGCCGAGTTCGAAGTGCCGGTGCTGGAATATCCGGCGCTCGCCCGTTCGCTCTACTACACCACCCGCGAGCGCCAGGTGATCCGCGAGGAGCTCTATTCGGCGGTGGCCGGCGTGCTGGCCTTCGTCTTCTCGCTGAAGCGCGGCGAGCAGCGCGCGCGGCCGGAGGTCGACGTGCCGGTCGAGCTGCGCTTCGACGCGGACGGCCGGCTGGATCCGAAGGCAGTCCGGCGGTGAGGCTTAAACTGCAGCAAAATAGGCCGTTCTACTGATCATGACGACCACCAGCTCGACCTCGTCCGCGACCAGTTCGCTCGTTTCCGCGCTCGGTGCCGGCAGCGGCGTCGATATGGGCGCGCTCGCCGCGAGCCTCGCCACCGCACAGTTCGCGGCCAAGACCGACCGGCTCAACACGCTGTCGGACAAGCTGGACCAGCAGATATCGACCGCCTCGACGCTCAAGTCGGCGCTGCTGGCCCTGTCCAGCTCGCTCGGCGACCGGGTGCGCGTGGGCGATCTTTCGCCGACCCCGCAGGTGGCGAACTCGGCGGTCGCCAGCGGGGTGCTCTCGGGCACCTCGCGGCCGAACGGCAGCTACACGCTGGAAGTCACCAAGCTCGCCGCGGCCCAGACTCTGACCAGCGGTACCTTCGCCGCCTCTACCTCGACCGTGGGTTCGGGCACGCTGACGATCAAGTTCGGCACGGTTGCCGACGGCACCTATACGGCCGATCCGGACCATGCCTCGGTCGATATCGCGATTCCCCAGGGTGCCACGCTGGCCGACGTCGCCGTGGCGATCAACCAGTCTGGCTCGGGCGTCACCGCCTATGTCGCGAACACCGTCGATGGCGCCAAGCTGGTGCTCAAGGGCGCGGAAGGCGCGGCGAACGGCTTCGTGCTCGAAGCCGCCGAGGATTCCGGCGATCCGGGCCTGTCGGCCTTGGCCTGGGAGCCGACGACCGGCGCCGCGAGCCAGCTCATGGTGACCTCGAGCGACGCGTTCTTCAAGATCGATGGCCTGTCGATGACCTCCAAGACCAACAAGGTCACCGAAGCCGTGCCAGGCGTGACCCTGACGCTGACCGGCACCAATGCCGGGAGCCCGACCACGCTCGGCTTCGCCGATCCCAGCGCCGGCATTACCACCACGATGGAGGACATCGTCTCGGTGCTCAACGAGATCGTCTCGCAGCTCAATACCGCGACGGCTCCCCAGACCGGCGAGCTGGTGCGCGATCCCGGCGCCCGGGCGCTGAAGACCACGCTCGCCGGGCTCGGCACCGTGGTGATCATGCCCAATGCGCCGGCAGGCACGCCGCGCACGCTGAGCGACCTGGGCCTGACGATCCAGCGCGACGGCACCTTCACGCTCGATTCCGCGCGGCTGTCGGCGACGCTCGCGAAGAACCCGCAGGCCGCCGGCGACATGTTCACCAACGGCCTCTACGGCGTCTTCGCGACCGTCGAAGGGATCGTCCGCAAGGCGACGACCTCGACCGATCCCGGTTCGCTCGGCGGCTCGATCGTGCGCTACACCGCGCAGAAAACCACCAACACCGAGGACCTCAGCGCTATCGCCGACAAGCAGGAGGCCCTGCGCGCGCAGCTGACCACGCGCTTCGCCGCGGCGGATACGCGGATCAGCAACAGCCAGTCGACGCTGACCTTCCTGAAGAACCAGATCGCTGCCTGGAACAAGTCGAGCGATTGACGTGCTGGCGCAAAGAAATCCGGGCGAGGCCTATCGCCGCGTCGACTTCGACGCCCGCATCGTCGGCGCCAAGCCGGCGGAGCTGGTCGTGCTGTGCCTCGAGCAGTTCATCGCGGCGACGGGCAGTGCGATCATCGCCGACGAGCGCAAGAATAACGAGCTCAAGAGCCAGGCGATGACCCGGGCGATGTCGGCACTGACCGCGCTGCAGATGGGCATCGACAACAACTTCGGCATCGCGGCCTCGCTGGCCCAATTCTACGGCGCGGCGCGCAAGACCCTGCTCGACAGCGTGATCAGGTTCGATGCGCGGGCGGTCAAGGCGATGCGTCAGGATTTCATCGATGTGAGCCGGGCGCTGGCGGCAGCTCCGAAACCGAGCTGATCGCTCCATTTCCGATTGAAATGCCTATCGAAACCGAAGCAACTCCATGTTTCTCCCTAGGCGAATCTTGCTAAGGGTTAACCATGAGAAACATTTCCAAGATCTTCCTCGTCGATGGGGATATGCGCCGCCGGGCAAGTATTTCTCACTGTCTTTCGCAGTGCAATATTCACGTAGATCCTTATGAGAGCGTGAATGAGCTTCGGGGGCATATGTCGGAATTCGGCCTGGTATTGGTTCACGACGAAAAGAAGGAAATATCCAAAGCAATAGATTGCATGGCTGAAGCCGGCAATTGGTTGCCCGTGATCGGCTTCTCGGAGAACCCGGATCCGCGTTCGGTCGCCAAGGCGATCCATTATGGAGCGATCGACTATCTGGCCTGGCCTTTCGCCGAGGAGCAGGTGGTCAACGTCCTCGCCGATGCCGCCGCGGTCGCGGAGACGGTCGGCAGCCGCCGGAACCGCGAATACATGGCCAGGAAGCGCGTCGACAAGCTGAGCAAGCGGGAGCGTGAGGTGCTGGCCTCGGTCGCCAACGGCCTCTCGAGCCAGAAGATCGCCGAGCAGCTCGAAATCAGCCCGCGCACGGTCGAGATTCACCGCTCCAACATGCTGAACAAGATGGGCGCGAACAACACCTCCGAAGCGATCCGCTTCGCGGTGGAGGCCGACTTCATCGTCTGATCGCCCAGATGCCGTTTGGAAAATCGCGAAAGAGCGATTTTCGAGGCGGCACCGGCCCGC
>JASGGH010000031.1:0-31471 GCA_047605105.1 Novosphingobium sp.
GGCTCAGCCGCCCTGTGCGGCCTGCTGCAGCATTTCCATCGCATGCATCGACTGTTCCATCCCGTTCTGGATCGGCGCGTCGGTGCTGCGGTCGCTGATCTTGGCCCAGGCCTCTGCGAAGCCTTCGACCGTGCGGGCATCCTCGGGCAGCAGCGTGCCCTGGTTCATCGTCACCGCGGCGCTCTGGTAGACGCCCGCGCCGGCGCCGACGATCGCGTTGGTCGGCGCGTCCTCGGACACCAGGTAGAGCGCGGCCGGCACGACGTTCTCGGCCTTGAAGGCCTTGAAGGCTTCCTCGGGGAAGATGTCCTGGGTCATCCGGGTGCCCGCCGTCGGGGCGAGGCTGTTGACCCGGATGTTGTTCTTGGCGCCCTCCAGATAGAGTGTCTTGGCCAGGCCGACGATGCCCAGCTTGGCGGCGCCGTAGTTCGACTGGCCGAAATTGCCGCCCAGGCCGCTCGACGAGGTGGTCATCAGCACGCGGCCGTAGTTCTGCTCGCGCATGGTTTCCCAGCAGGCCTTGGTGGCGAAGGCCGAGCCGAACAGGTGGACGCGCACGACCAGCTCGAAGTCGGCCGGCTCCATCTTGGCGAAGCTCTTGTCGCGCAGGATGCCGGCGTTGTTGATCAGGATATGGATGCCGCCCCAGGCCTCCTTGGCCTTGGCGACCATCTCGACCATCTGCTCGTACTCGGCGACGTTGCCGCCGTTGGACATGGCCTGGCCGCCCGCGGCCTTGATCTCCTCGACCACGGCGAGCGCCGCGTCGGAATGGCCGGTGCCGTCCCGCGAGCCGCCGAGGTCGTTGACCACGACCTTGGCCCCGCGGCGGGCGAGCTCGAGCGCATAGGCCTTGCCCAGGCCGTTGCCGGCTCCGGTGACGATAGCGACGCGGTCCTGGAAGGAGATGGTCATGGGCTTGGCTCCGATTGCGCGAATGAACGGGGCGAATCCTGGCGGATTTGCGGTGAGAATGCTGCGGTGCGGGATGGCACGATGCCGCCCGCCTTTCAATGGTCATGGGCGCTGGCTAGCCCCAACCGAGAATGGGGCTTCCCGTTTGTCAAATAACTGTCACTGAGCCGTCGTAGATCCGACTTCGAATCGCAACAACAAAGGGACCACCCTCGTGACCAACTCGATCCGGGCGTTGCTGCTTGCTGCTCCTGCCTTCGCTTCGAGCTGGGCGTTTGTCGCCCAGGCCCAGACCGTCCCGGCCGGTTCTTCCAGCAGTTCCTCGGGCGCTTCGTCCTCCGCCGATTGGTCGATCAAGCCGCGCGGGCGGTTGCAACTGGATTACGGCAATGTCACGGGGCCGGCGCTCGACCTTCCGGTCAACCAGGTCGAGCTGGGGCCCGACACGCGCGTCCGCCGCGCCTATCTCGGGGTGGACGTCACGATCCCCGGCAACTGGGGCGCCCGCTTCGAGGTCGACTTCGCGGCCAAGCCGGTGACGCTGGTGGATGCCTACGTCTTCTACAAGCCGCGCAACGACATCACCATCACCGCGGGCCACCACAAGCCGTTCTGGGGCATGGAGGAACTGGGCTCGGACAACTTCACCTCCTTCCAGGAACGGTCTTCCTTCAGCACCGCCTTTGGCTTCGAGCGCCGCCTTGGCGTGAGCGCGAGCTATGTCGGCAAGAGCGTGATCGTGCAGGGCGGCGTCTTCACCGACGACCTGACGGCATTGGGCTTTCCCGACAGCGGAACGGCGGTTCCGCGGGATTTCGACGATGCCTGGAGCTTCGATGCCCGCGCGGTCTACATGCCGAAGATCGGCGCCAATGGAAAAGGGGGCCGGCTCCACTTCGGCGGCTCGGTCCACTATCGCGAAACGAAAGGTCTGGAGACCGTCCGTTACCGGGCGCGGCCCTTCGTGCGGACCACCGACCTCCGCTTCGTCGACACCGGCAACATTACCGGAACCGGGGGCGAGCTCGGCATCGGGCTCGAGGGCGCCTATGTCCAGGGGCCGTTCCATGCCTCGGTGGAAAGCTTCTGGCAGAAGGCGCTGCGCCCGGGCCAGTTCAGCCCGACCTTCAACGGCGGCTATGCCGAGCTTGGCTATGTCCTGACCCGCGAGGCGACCCCCTACAAGAACGGCGCCTACGACCGGCTGACTCCCAAGCGGCCGGTCGGCAAGGGCGGGATCGGTGCGTTCCAGCTCAATGCGCGGTATGACTGGCTGAACCTCAACGACGGTGCATTCGTCGGCGGGCGCCAGGACATGGCGGGGGTCTCGCTGGTCTGGGCGCCGATCGCGCAACTGCGCTTCATCGCCGACTACGGCCACTTCTGGGTCCACGATTCGCCGGTCACCGCCGCGGGAGGGCGCGGCGATTACCAGGCCGACGCGTTCGGCTTGCGCGGGCAGATCGACTTCTGAAGCCTGATCCGGCTCGCTGAATCAGGTTACGGCCCCGTGCTTCATTTGGCGACTCTGGCCGAGGCGAGCAGCGCGAGCCAGCGGCCGCGCTGCGCCTCGTCCATCTGGCCCTTGTAGCGAGCCCCGAGCAGGAACAGCGACTTGCGGCCGGCGACGATGCGGTAAAGCCCGGTCTCGGCCGGGGCGCCGCCGCAAGCCTCGGCCTGGCGCATGAAGGTAAGCGAGGTCGCGTCCTCGGCGATCGGAGAGAGCCGCGCGGTGCAGCCTGCGGCGGTCGGGGCGCCGATCTGCTGGCGCCAGTCGGCCGGCGACTTCAGGTTCGGTTGCGGCGTCCGCACGACGATCTCCAGGGCTTCGGTCCAGTTGTCCGCCGAGGTCCCCTGGAGGGCGATGCGGTCATAGACGTTCTTGGGATTGCTGTCGTCGAAGAAGATCATCTCCTTGCGCCCGCTATCGAGCACCGCGCCGATCTGCGGCTGGATCTGGTGATCGAACAGCAGCCGTTCGGCATGGGCCGGCGATGCGGCGAGCAGCGGCCCGACGAGGCCGCCCACCAAGAAGAGAATCGCCTGGCGGATGGGCATGAACCGGCACCTCTCATGTTTGTTTCATTATGATGACAATAGCGCAGGGCAGGCGGAATTGATACGAAAATCGGCGGAAATCCGCCGTTGTCATACTAGAGTCGCAGCAGTGTCGGGATCAATTCCGAGAAGTGCCCGATCACCGCGTCGGCGCCCAGCTCGGACGGCGGTTTGTCGTTGAAGCCGAAGCTCACCGCCACGCTGGGCACGCCCGCGGCCCGGGCGGCGAGGATGTCATATGTCGTATCTCCGACGAAAGCGGCCCTGATCCCGGTGCCTGCGCCGCCGCCGAGCCGCTCGATCATTTCGTGGATCATGTCGGGCGCCGGCTTGGCCCTTCCCGGGCCCAGGGTGTCGCCGCCCAGGACGAGGGCGAAGCGCGCAGACAGGCCCAGTTCGCCGAGCAGGCTGACCGCAAGGGCCTCGGCCTTGTTGGTGACCACCGCGAGGCGCACGCCGCACTCGGCCAGGCCGTTAAGCATCGCCGCTCCGCCCGGGAAGAGGCGCGAGTGAACGGCGATGTTGGCTTCGTAATAGGCCAGCAGCGCGCGGTAGCAGGGCTGGAAATCTTCGTCCGCGATGCCGCCGGTCAGGGCAAAGGCGCGCTCCAGCATCTTCCGCGCGCCGCCGCCGACCAGGTCGGCGACCCCGCTAAGCGGAACGGGAGGGCGGCCGGCCAGGTCCAGGGCGTGGTTCACGGCATTGCCGAGATCCGCGAGGGTATCGACCAGGGTTCCGTCGAGGTCGAAACCGACGATCTGGAAAGGGAATGTGCACATCACCGCGGCGGATGGCGCGGCATTGTGGAAACGGCAAGGAATTGCTGGCATGGACGCACGCATGAACGCGCCCCTGGCTCCCGCCGTCCCCCTCGCAGTCGTGGTTCTTGCTGCCGGCAAGGGCACCCGCATGAAGAGCGACCTGCACAAGGTGCTGCATCCCATCGCCGGGCGGCCCATGATCGAGCATCTGCTGGCCAGCGCCGCGGACCTGGCGCCGGCGCGGCAGGTCGTCGTGGTCGGCTCGGGGCGCGAGCAGCTCGAGGCGCAGCTCGGCGGGCGCGCGGCGATCGCCGTGCAGGAGCCGCAACATGGGACCGGGCATGCGGTGCAGCAGGCCGAGGCGGCGCTGCGGGGCTTCGCCGGCGACGTGCTGATCCTTTACGGCGACGTGCCCTTCGTCGGTGCGGCGACCATGCGGGCGATGATCGAACGCCTGCACGGGGCCGATGCGCCGGCGGTGGTCGTGCTCGGCTTCGAGCCTGCCGACGCGCTGCAATACGGCCGGGTGATCGCCCGGGACGGCCGGATCGTGAAGATGGTCGAGCACAAGGACGCCAGCGCGGCCGAGCGCGCCTGCGGCCTGTGCAACTCCGGGCTGATGGCGGTGCGCTCGGCGGACCTGTTCGGCCTGCTGGCCCGCGTCGGCAACGACAACGCCCAGGGCGAATATTATCTGACCGACATCGTCAACGTGGCCAATGCCGACGGGCGGGCCTGCGCCGTGGTCGTCACGGCCGATCCCGACGAGGTGGCCGGCATCAACAGCCGCGCCGAGCTCGCCGAAGCGGAGCTGCGCTGGCAGAACCGGCGTCGCCTCCGGGCGATGGACGAGGGCGCTTCGTTGACTGCTCCCGAAACGGTGTGGTTCGCCTGGGATACCCTGTTGGGCCGCGACGTGGCGATCGAGCCCAACGTCGTGTTCGGCCCCGGAGTGAGCGTGGCCGACGGCGCGAAGATCCGCGCCTTCTGCCATCTCGAAGGGGCGGCGATCGGCCCCGGCGCCGAAGTCGGCCCCTATGCCCGCCTGCGCCCCGGCGCGGTGCTGGAGGACAAGGCCAAGGTCGGCAATTTCGTCGAGGTCAAGAAGGCGGTGCTCGGCCCCGGCGCCAAGGCCAATCATCTCTCCTATATCGGTGACGCCGAAGTCGGGGCGGGGGCCAACATCGGCGCCGGCACGATCACCTGCAACTACGACGGCTACTTCAAGTACAAGACCGTGATCGGCGAACGCGCCTTCATCGGCTCGAACTCGGCCCTGATCGCGCCGGTGAAGATCGGCCGCGACGCGATCGTCGGGGCGGGCTCGGCGGTCAGCCGCGACGTGGCCGACGGGGAACTGCGGCTGGTGCGGGGTGAGCAACTGGTCAAGCCGGGCTGGGCCGACCGGTTCCACGACGCGATGAAGAAGAAGAAGGCGGAGAAGAAGGGGTGATGGACCACCGCCCGCTTCTGGCAGGGCTGATGCTGACCACTGCGGCTTGTGGACCGGAGTTGCCAGAGCCGGAACCACCCTGGCAGTCGTATCGCTGGCAGGTTAGCCACTGTCCCAAGGCAGAGGCGCTGGAAGAGATCAGGCTGGGAGGCGATCGAGTGGCGCCCGTCACCATCCTGCAAATGGGCCAAGAGCGCCTTTACATACCGAGCTACTGGCTCAGGCGCGGCAACGATCGCGAAAAACCGCTACCCAACGGCGTCACCGCCGCCATGGGCGGAACGGGCCATCTATCGGTCGATCTTGATCCGCTCCAAGCCGGAACCTCTGAACATACCTATTGCCTTGGAACGGTGCACCGGATCGTGCCCGACGAGGCTTCTCGCAGGGGCGAGGACGATTTCACGCTAAGCCTGAAAATCTTGCGGACGACCTCCGGCAACAAGGAGGGCCAGATCGAGCAGATGCAAGGGCCGGGCTATCCCTTCAACGTCCTGTCATTCAACTATAACGCCGATGCGGCGAAGCGGGATTGGTTCGATCAGGCGATTGCCGAAGCCGTCGGGCAACCACGAACGCCATTCGCGGAGGGCTGGTTCAAAGCTACGATACAGCGGCAGCATCGCCCGGGAGCTCACATCTATTTCCAAACACCGGCAGACGTAGCGCAAGCGGCGCTGGACCAGCAACTGATCGGTTACCAAGCGCTCGCTGATATCCGGTTGAATCACCGGCTGACCACCAACATCCGAGCCAGGTCCACCGTCGCCTACAATGTTGCTCCAAGCCGGTGGGAGAGCTATCGTGGCAAGGCAAGAGCCATTTTCGACTGGTTGAAAACGCGCCCCACTCAGCGCGACAACGATTGGCAAATCATATTCTAACTTGATATCATATCATGATATGATATCTATATATATCATCATGCGTATTCTGACCGACATTCCCGACGAGGACATCGAGAAGCTCGACGCGCTCGCCGCCAGGAGCAAGCGTTCGCGCGCGGCCACGATCCGCGAAGCGGTGAAGTTGTATCTGGTCCAGAACGCGGACAACAACGACTGGATCGAGCGCTGGGCCGGCCTGTGGGCCGACCGCGACGACATTCCTGATGGCGTCGAGTACCAGCGGGCGGTGCGCGAAGATCGCCGACCTTACGAAGATATCTGATTCGTGGCCGATCCCTTTTTCGACACGAATATCGTGATCGACTGGCTCAAGCGGAAACCGCAAGCGATTGCCGAACTGGCGCGTTACAAGCGCCATAAGATGAGCCGCATCGTCTGGACGGAAGTGCTGGCCGGCGAGTCCCTCGACGCGCGCGATACCCTACGCCAGGCGCTCGGCAATTTCGAGATCGTCGAACTCGACACCCGCATCGCCGAAGCGGCGGCCGATATCCGCTATCGCTCCCGCATGAAACTCATGGACGCCTACATCCTCGCCACCGCGCAAGTTAATGGCGCTATCCTGATTACACGAAATACCAAGGATTTCCCGACAGAGATGCCGGGCATCCGTGTACCCTATACCCTCTAGCGAAAGCTTCAGCAGCATGTGCGGCATCATCGGCATCGTCGGTAAGGAAGAAGTGGCGGATCGGCTCGTCGATGGCCTCAGGCGGATGGAATACCGCGGCTATGACAGCGCCGGGGTCTGTACGCTGCATAACGGAGAGCTGGTTCGCCGCCGCGCTCCCGGCAAGCTCAATAACCTCGTGCTCGAACTCGCCCGCGATCCGGCGCCGGGCACGACCGGCATCGCCCATACCCGCTGGGCGACCCATGGCGCGCCGACCGCGGCCAATGCCCACCCGCATGCGACCGAAGAGCTCGCGCTGGTCCACAACGGGATCATCGAGAACTTCCGCCAGCTCCGCGACGCCCTGACCGCGCGCGGCCGCACTTTCGCGAGCGAGACCGACAGCGAGGTGGTGGCTCACCTGATCTCGGAACTGGTCGAAGGCGGGGCCTCGCCCGAAGATGCGGTCAAGGCCGCGCTTCCCCAACTGCGCGGGGCCTTCGCGCTCGCCATCGCCTTCCGCCGATATCCGGACATGCTGATCGGCGCGCGGCTCGGCTCGCCGCTGGTCGTGGGCTACGGGGAAGGCGAGACCTACCTCGGGTCCGATGCGCTCGCGCTGGCGCCGCTGACGCAGAAGATCAGCTACCTCGACGAGGGCGACTGGGTGGTCGTCACGCGCGCGGGAACGCGGATTTTCGACAAGGACAACAAGGAAGTGGCCCGTGAGGTCACGACTTCCGGAGCCTCCGCGGCGGCGATCGAGAAGGGCAACTACCGCCACTTCATGCAGAAGGAGATCTTCGAGCAGCCGACCGTCGTGGCGCAGACGCTGCGCAGCTATGTCCGCCAGCTCGACCAGACCGTGGCCCTGCCGCAGTTCGACTTCGACCTGTCCACGATCAAGCGCGTCACCATCGTCGCCTGCGGGACCAGCTTCTATGCCGGCATGGTCGCGAAATACTGGTTCGAACAGTTCGCCCGCCTGCCGGTCGACATCGACGTGGCGAGCGAGTTCCGCTACCGCGATCCGGTGCTCGAGCCGGGCGGGCTGGCGCTGTTCATCTCGCAATCGGGCGAGACCGCCGATACGCTCGCGGCGCTGCGCCATTGCAAGGAGGCGGGGCAGACCATCGCGGTGGTCGTCAACGTGCCGACCAGTTCGATGGCGCGCGAGGCGGACCTGCTGCTGCCGACCCATGCCGGGCCGGAGATCGGCGTCGCCTCGACCAAGGCCTTCACCTGCCAGCTTGCGGTGCTCGCCGCGCTTGCCGCGCACCTGGCGGTCAAGCGCGGGCGGATGGACCGCGCCGAGGAGGCCGAGGTGGTCAGGCATCTGGTCGAAACCCCCGCCGCGCTCAACGCCGCGCTGGCCTTCGACGATGCGATTGCCGCGATGGCGCACCTCATCGCCCCGGCGCGCGACGTGCTCTACCTGGGGCGCGGGCCGGACTATCCGCTGGCGCTCGAAGGTGCATTGAAGCTCAAGGAAATCAGCTACATCCATGCCGAGGGTTATGCCTCGGGCGAGATGAAGCACGGTCCGATCGCCTTGATCGACGAGGCCGTGCCGGTGATCGTGCTGGCCCCTTCGGGGCCGCTGTTCGAAAAGACCGTCAGCAATATGCAGGAGGTCCGCGCCCGCGGCGGCAAGATCGTGCTGATCTCCGACGCAGAGGGCCTCGCGGAAGCCGGCGAGGGCTGCCTGGCGACGATCGAGATGCCGAAGGTCCATCCGCTGATCGCGCCGTTGGTCTATGCCGTGCCGGTGCAGCTGCTGGCCTATCATGTCGCCTGCGTGAAGGGCACCGATGTCGATCAGCCGCGCAACCTGGCCAAGTCGGTTACGGTTGAATAGGCGCTTCCAGGCCTCTGCGGGGTTTTACGTGCTGCTAACTATTGCGCGGCTATGCGTGCGCCATGCAGCCGAATCCCTCGACCGCGCCGTCGCTCCCCGATGACCTGTCCATTCGGGCGGTGCTGGGCCTGACCGATCCCAACAACGGCGATTGGGCGCGCCTGCGCGGATTGCAGTATTCGGGGCTCGCCAAGGTCTCGCGTCAGCGCATCCTCTCGCACATCATCGCGGCGATCACGACACTCCTGATCTTTGCCGGGACGATCAACGTCTATGTCCTGGGCGGCTGGCTGGTCGCGCTCGGGGGCACGCTGTACTATGGCGCGAAGTTCGACGAATCGCTCAGCGACGTCGACCGCCGGCGGATGTCGCGCGGCGAGATGAACCACCACACGGTGAGTTCGGTGATCAATGCCTTGCTCTGGGTCGTGCCGATCGCCTTCTTCGCGTTCTACAGCGGTCCGCTGGAGCGGGTGCAGCTATGGACCGTGCTCAGCTTGCTGATGGTCGTCTCGGCCGTCGTCCTGCCCGCGGTCCCGCTCGGCACCGTGCTGTTCAACGCCGTCGTGGGAATCACCGCGGCGGTGAGCTTTTTCTATGCTTCGCAGTTCGTCATGGCCTTCGTGGCGGTCTGCTTCGTCGGCATCCTGGCGGTCGGTGCGGTCGAGAATACCCGCGTCTTCCTCAGCGCCCGCGTCGCCGAAGCCGGCGTCGCGGAAAAGAGCGAGGTCGTCTCGCTCCTGCTGCGCGAGTTCGAGGAAGGCGAGGCCGACTGGCTGTGGCAGATCGATACCTCGCGCCGGGTTCGGGCGATCAGCCCGCGCTTCGCTTTCGCGCTCGGCCTCGATCCCGAGGATATCGACGGGATGCCGTTCATCCAGCTGATCGCCGGATCGGCCTGGGAAACCGGGCAGTTCCCGTCCAGCCTGCACGACCTGGCCGAGCGCCTGAAGCGCCGCGAGAGTTTCTCCAACCTCCTGGTCCGGGTCACGATCAAGGGCCAGCAGCGCTGGTGGGAGCTTTCGGGCACGCCGAAGCTGACCGAGGACGGCATTTTCGACGGCTTTCGCGGCGTCGGTTCGGACGTGACCGAGCAGCGTGAGAACTCCGACAAGATCGCCTACCTGGCGCGCTACGACACGCTGACCGGCCTGCCCAACCGCATGATGCTGACCGAGGCGCTCGGCGATGCGCTGGGCTATGCCGACAAGTGGCGGACGCGCTGCGCCTTCCTGATGCTCGACCTCGATCGGTTCAAGGCGGTCAACGATACGCTGGGCCACCTGGTGGGCGACCAGCTGCTCGCCCGTGTTTCGGACCGGCTCAAGAAGCTGATGACCGAGAACGAGCTGTGCGGGCGGCTTGGCGGCGACGAATTCGCGATCGTGATCCGCGATGCCTCCGATGTCGAACGGGTCAACCGCGTCGCCCAGTCGGTCATCGCCTCGCTGTCCGAGCCCTACGAAGTCGATCATCACACGCTCTATGTCGGCGCATCGATCGGCTCGGCGCTCGGCCCGCGCGACGGTTCGACCGTCGAGACGCTGATGCGCAATGCCGACCTCGCGCTCTACCGCTCGAAGGACGAGGGCGGCGGCACCCATTGCCGCTACGAGCCCGCGCTCCATGCCCATGCCGAAGAGCGCCGGAGGCTCGAATTCTCGCTGCGGCGCGCGCTCGAACGCAACGAGTTCGTGCTCAACTACCAGCCGGTGGTGGATGCGAACAGCGAGCAGATCCTCAGCTTCGAGGCCCTGCTGCGCTGGGAGAGCGAAGAGCACGGCATGGTCAGCCCCGCCAAGTTCATCCCGCTGGCCGAGGATACCCGCCTGATCGTCCCGATCGGCGAATGGGTCCTGCGCAAGGCCTGCCAGGAGGCGATGAACTGGCCGGGCCACGTCAAGGTCGCGGTCAACGTCTCGGGCGAGCAACTGCTCGATCCCAATTTCAGCGCGAGTGTGGTCGGTGCCCTGGCGATGAGCGGCCTGCCTGCCCAGCGCCTGGAAATCGAGGTTACCGAGAGCATCTTCCTGCGCGACGCCCCCACTGCGCGGGCCGCCCTGGAGCGGATTATGGCGCTGGGCTGCGGGGTCGCGCTCGATGACTTCGGCACCGGCTATTCCTCGCTCGGCTACCTGCGCAAACTGCGCTTCACGACGATCAAGGTCGATCGCAGCTTCGTCCAGGGCGCCGCCACCGGCAATCCGGAAAGCCTGGCGATCATCCGCGCGGTGGTCGCCATGGCCGACAGCCTGGAGATGACGACGACCGCCGAAGGCGTCGAGACCACCGAAGAGCTCGAAATGATCCGCTCGCTCGGCTGCGACAAGATCCAGGGGTACTATTTCGGCCGCCCGATGCCGATCGCGGAGGCGAACCAGTTGTTCTACCGCGATCGCTATGTGCAGGGCGGGGTTACGGCCGCTTAGAACCCGTTTCAGCTACACCGAAACGGGCTCGGCACCGGTCCGGTGCCGCTTCCACCTGCAAGGAGCGGCCCCTAGGCCCCGACCAGGCTGCGCAGTGCGCTTTCGAACAGGGTGCGGCCGTCGCTGCCGCCTTGCTCCGCCTCGATCGCCCGCTCGGGATGCGGCATCATGCCCAGCACGTTGCCTGCTTCATTGAGGACACCGGCGATCTGCCGCGCCGAGCCGTTGACGTTCTCCGCATAGCGCAGCGCCACGCGGCCTTCGCCCTCGAGGCGGTCGAGCGTGGCATCGTCGGCGTAATAGTTGCCGTCGTGATGGGCGACCGGGAACGAGATGCGCTGGCCTTGCTCGTAGCCCGCGGTGAACAGCGACCGGGAATTTTCCACCACCAGGGCGGCGTCGCGGCAGACGAAGCGGATGCCGGCATTGCGCAGCAGGGCACCGGGCAGCAGGCCGCTTTCGGTCAGGACCTGGAAGCCGTTGCACACGCCGAGGACCGGCACGCCGCGCCCCGCGGCGGCGATCACCGCCTGCATCACCGGCGAGCGCGAGGCGATCGCCCCGCAGCGCAGGTAGTCGCCGTAGGAAAAGCCGCCGGGCAGGGCGATGAAGTCGAGGCCGTCGGGCAGGTCGGCATCGCCGTGCCAGACGCGGTGCGGTGCCGTGCCGGAGACCTTCTCCAGCGCATCGGCCATGTCCCGGTCGCAGTTCGAGCCGGGGAAAGTGATGACGGCGGAGCAGAAGGCCATTTACGCCGCCACCCGTTCGACGCGGTAGTTCTCGATCACCATGTTGGCGAGGAGCTTCCGGCACATCTCGTCGAGATCGGCGTCGCTGACGCTCTCGTCCACGTCGAGCTCGATCAGGCGGCCGGCCCGGACGTCCTGCACCCCGGCAAAGCCCAGGCCTTCGAGCGAATGCTGGATCGCGCGTCCCTGCGGATCGAGCACGCCGTTCTTGAGGCTGACCGAAACACGGACCTTCATTGCGATGCCTTTCGAAAATACGGGAATCGCAGGACCCTATGGCGCGCCAGCGCGCCCGGGGCAAGATCAGTCCGGCAGGCTGTCCAGCACGTAGCCCAGCGAGCGCACCGTGCGCAGCGGATCGGGCACGCCGTGGGCCTTGAGCCCGCGGCGCAGGCGGCCGACCCAGACGTCGACCGTGCGCTCGTCGATCACTTCGCTGTCCTTGCCGAGCATGGCGATCAGGTTGGCCCGCGAGAGGACCTGGTCGGGATGTTCGATGAAGTGGGCGAGCAGCTTGAACTCGTTGGGCCGCAGCGGGACGGGGCGGCCGTGCCAGCGGGCCTGGTGGGCGCCGAGGTCCAGGGTCAGGCCGCCGTGCAGCAGGCGCGGGGCGGGGCTGCTCGCGCCGGCGCTGCTGCGGTACTGCTTGAGCCGGTCGAGCAGCAGATCCGCGGTCAGCGGCGCCAGCACGTAGTCGTCGGCTCCGGCGCGCAGCGCGCGGCGCCGCGCCTCGGTATCGTCCTCGTCGAGGATCATGGTGATGTGGCTGTGCGCGGTCGCCGGCGCGTCGCGCAGGCGGCGGCACATCTCCAGGCCCGAGAGATCGGGCAGCAGCCAGTCGACGAAGCACCAGGTCTTGCCCTCCTGGCGCCGCGCCGGGGGCTGCGTACTGGCGGTGAGCACGCGCATGCCCGGCATCCGGTCGGTGAGGACCGAAATCAGGTCGGGCTTGGCATTGGTGAGGATGATCGTCCCCGGTTCGCTCATTTTCTCGTCAGTCCAAATCGGCCCCAGCGGAAAGGGGCGAAATCTGGGGCTGCATATTGCGTTCGGGAAATGACGGTTTTGTGACGGAATTCCGTCATGGCCGATTGTCATGAACATGTCGCGAAACAGACTTCGATCTGACGCGGTATTGTCGCGCGGCTGCAATCTGGCGCGCCTACTTGCCGGCCCCGACAGGGGGCAAGCGGCTGCGAATCGACAGGCGATTCGGCCGATCCCCCTGGAACGACGAACCAACGTCAAAACCAGAGAGTCAGGGATCACCATGATGAACCGCCCGATTTCCAAGGTCGCCGCCTCGGTGCTCGCGATCGCCGCGATGCAGGCCGCCGGGACCGCCTATGCCGCCGACGAAGCCGCGAATGCCGCCGCCGCCGCTGCCGACGCTCCCGCCGATGCCACGTCCTCCGCCGCGGAAGACACCAGCGGCTTGACCGATATCGTCGTCACCGCGACCAAGCGCGAAACCAACCTGCAGAAGACCCCGATCGCGATCTCGGTCCTCGGCAACGAGGACATCAAGAAGCGTCACGTCCAGAGCCTCTACGACCTCGCCGACGGCGCGGTCCCCTCGCTCCGCGTCGCCACTTTCGAAGCGCGCCAGTCGGCGCTGACCATCGGCATCCGCGGCATCGTGCCGCTCGACGCCAACCAGCCCGCCCGCGAGCAGGGCGTCGGCATCTACATCGACGGCGTCTATCTCGGCCGCCAGCACGGCCTCAATGCCGGCTTGTTCGACGTCGAGCGCATCGAGGTCCTGAAGGGCCCGCAGGGCACCCTGTTCGGCCGCAACACCGAGGGCGGCGCGCTCTCGATCGTCAGCCGCGCGCCGACCGGCGAGTTCGGCGGCCGCCTGACCGGCGGCATGGGCAACTACGGCGCCTACAATATGGAAGCCCACGTCAACCTGCCCGAATTCGCGGGCTTCTCGGTCAAGCTCGACGGTGCGATCCAGCACCAGGACGCGACCACCAAGAACCCGCTCGCGGGCCAGGCCGGCTGGAACCAGTACCACCGCCAGGGCCTGCGCGTCGCGGTCCGCTGGCAGCCGACCAGCAATATCACCAACGACTTCTCCTACGATGTCGCCAAGGATGAGAACACACCGTTCTACAGCCAGCTGCTGAACTACAACCCGAACAACTGCCCGCTTTCGGGCACGAACTCCGTGTCGGCGGCTCCGGCTTGCGCTGCGCTGCCGGGTACTGCCTTCACCAGCATCTCGGGCACGGTTCGCTCGCTGCTGCCGGGCGTCGTCGTCAACGGTACCAGCCGCATGGACGTTGCCGACATCGGCGTGATCCAGCAGGTCAGCGTGGACAAGACCCACGGCTTCACCAACGTCCTGAAGTGGAAGGTCGCCCCCGAGCTTGAGCTCCGCTCGATCACCGCCTGGCGCGGCGTGACCGCGACGCAGTGGGACAACTCGGGCGGCCTGCATCGCCCTCCGATCGTCAACTACACCGCCGCCTGTACCGCTGCCGCGCCCTGCCTTGCCAGCCGCTACAGCCTTGCCAACCTCTACCAGAGCCAGTTCAGCCAGGAGCTGCAGGCGGTCGGCACGATCGGCAACATCGACTATGTCGCGGGCCTCTACTACTTCAACGAGCATGTCAGCGACGATGCCGCCACGCCGAGCTCGGTGGGCGTGGTCTACGTCTCCCCGACCGAGGCCAACTACATCGTTCTCGATCAGTGCACGGGTTCGAGCGGTTTCGGCTCGCTCCCGGGCTGCCGCTCGATCGACCGTGCCTCGGAGGTCTGGTCGAAGAGCTACGCCGCGTTCGGCCAGGTCACCTGGCATGCCACCGACAAGCTGCACATCACCGTCGGCGGGCGTTACACCCACGATACCAAGTACGGCGTCCTGCACTACTCGCGTAACGTGAACTACGATCTGCCCGCCAACGCGGCCTTCGTGGCGAACACCGGCTACAAGCCGCTCGACAAGAGCTGGAGCCGCTTCAATCCGATGGCGACCATCGCCTACGATTTCAGCGATACGGTCCACGGCTACGTCAAGTATGCCACCGGCTACCGCGCCGGCGGTGCCAGTTCGCGCACCTCGGACTACCGCGCCTTCGATCCCGAAGACGTGAAGTCCTACGAAGTGGGCCTGAAGGCCGACTTCTTCGACCGCCGCGCGCGCTTCAACCTGGCGGCCTACATGATGGACCGCAAGAACAGCCAGGTCGACCTCAGTACCATCCAGTTCTCGAACGGCAGCGCCTTCAACAACCTGCTGACCTTCAATGCGCCGGGCACGACCAAGATCCGCGGGATCGAGGCCGACTTGACCGTGAAGCCGACCGACAATCTGACGTTGGGCGTGTCCTATGCCTATACCTACACGGATATCCCGGAAGTTTCCGTCCGGTATGACGAAGTCGTGGGCGGCGTGCTGACCGGCAACTTCACGGTGGTGCCGCAGAAGTTCTACATCGTCTTCACCCCGCGCAACGCGGTCAGCGGCTCGATCGACTACAGCATGCCGATCGGTGGCGCCGGCGCGGAAGTCCGTCTGCACCTCGACGCCAACTACTCGCAGGCCACCCAGGCTTTCGACCAGTTCGCGACGCTCAACGACCCTTCGTTCATCGTCAACGGGCGCCTGAGCCTGGCCGACGTGCAGATGAGCGATCACGGCCAGAAGATGACGATCAGCGCCTGGGTGCGTAACATGTTCGACAAGCAGTACGTGTTCCGCCGCGATCCCTCGAACAGCCTGGCCGCGGTCAACACCGCTGCCATCCTGGTCGGCAACACCGGCGGTATCCTGGGTGACTACGGCAACTTCAACGCGCCGCGCACCTTCGGCCTCGAGGCGTCCATTTCCTTCTGAGCTCTCCCTCCCGAGAGACACCCTGACTGGGCGGGCAGCGCAAGCTGCCCGCCTTTTTTGTTCTCTCTCCGGCGGGGAGAGTGGGCCTTTACGGCTTTGCCGGCGCGGCCGGTTCGGGCAGCACGGTGATCTCCACGCCGCGTGCCGCGGTCAGGTACTTGCGCGCCGCGGCCTGGATGTCCGCCGCGGTCACCGCCTGCAGCCGCTCGCCGGCCTTGACCTGGCGCTCGATCCGGTCGGCCTCGGTCTGGGCGCGGTCGACCAGGGTCATCCAGCCGAAATTGGTCTTGAGCTGGTTGTCGAAGCTTTCCAGCAGCGGCTCGCGGGCGCGCTGGATGATGTCGGGGTCGAGCGGCTTGTCGCGCAGTTCCGCGATCGTCTCGGCGATCGCGGCGCGGACCGCGGCGACGTCCTTCACGTCGACCGAGGCGGTGACCTCGAAGGTGCCGTAGCCGCGCCAGACCGCGCTGGGCTGGCTGGAGGACCCGGGCGAATAGGCCTTGCCCAGCCGCTCGCGCAGATTGTCGGTCAGCTCGATCCGGACGATCCGCTCGAGCAGGTTGAGCACCTGCTTCTCCTGCGGATCGCTGTCGTCGCGGCTGGGCCAGGTGACCCGGATCACCGCCTGGTCCTTGGGGCCGGTGTGGTAGACGGTGCGCGGCGTGTGATCCGCGGTGAAGGGGCGGCGGCGCTGGTCGGGATAGGCGCCGAAATCCTTTTCGCGTGCGGGGAGGGCGCCGAAGGTGCGGCCGACCAGGCGGATCGCCTGGTCCTCGTCCACGTCGCCGACCACGCCGATCTCGATCGCCCCGTGCGCCAGCCGGTCGGCGATGTCGGCCTTGAGCTTGGCGAAGGTCAGGCGGCGATAGTCGTCGGGCTTCTGCAGGGTGAAGCGCGGATCGTTGTCGGAGAGGATGCCGCCGACCGAATTGTTCAGCGCCGCCCCCGGTGTCGCGCGCATCTGGGCGAAGAAGTTGTTGATGTTGAGGCGGTAGCGCAGCTCGCCCTCGGGGCGGAAGCCGGGATCGGTGAGGAAGGCGGCCATCACCTGGAGCTGTAGTTCGAGGTCGAGCGGGGTGGTCTGGGCCGAGGAGACGAAAGTCTCGGCCGTGCTCGTCACGTTGGCGCCGACGGTCCGCCCGGCCAGCAGCGACTGGAGCTCGTCCTGGCTGTGCTTGCCGAGGCCGCCGTTGGTCAGCATCGAGGTCATCTCGGTGGCAAGCGGGTTATCCCTGGTCGCCAGCATGTCGCCGCCGTCGACGCTGAGCTGGACCAGCACCTTCTCCTTGTCGAGGTCGGTTTTCTTGACGTTGAGCCGCACGCCGTTGGCGAAGACGACCTCGCGGATACCGAGCAGCGGCTCGCGCGTATCGCTGGCGACCGCGCCGGGGGTGCCGAAATCGGTATAGGCGAAAGTGCTCGCCGCCGCGGCGGCGCTGCGCTCGAGCCTGGCCCGCGCGGCTTCGTTCCAGGCCGCGCGGATCGCCGCCTCGCCGCCCTCGGGCAGGTTGCGGCCCTCGAAGCGGATCAGCGGGTCCTTGAGCGGCACGGCCTCGCGCTTCAGCGCCTCGAGCACCCGCTCCGGGGTGATCTCGGGGATGAAGGCCTCGAGCCGTTCGAGCGCGCTCTGCGGCGTGGAGGGGGTGATGTCGTCGTTGATCAGCGCGAAGACCGCGCCGACCAGCGCCGAATGCGAGCGGGTATCGGCCGAGGCGGCGGCGTTGCGCGCGGCGGTGCGGATGCCGGCTACCTGTTCGGCGACCTCGGCCTTGGTGAAGCCCTGGGCCAGCGCCTTGCGGTATTCGAGCGTCGCCGCAACCAGCCCGCGGCGCCACTTCCTGTCGACGGTGTAGAGCACCAGGTTGGTGGTCCGCCCGGTCTTGAACACGTCGCTGGTGCCGAAGCCGGCGTCGCGGAACGGCGGGTCGGGCAGGCGCGAGAGCCGGGTCATACGGCGGTTGACGATGGCATAGCCGATCTGCCGCAGCATGTTCTCGCGGCGCTGGGCCACCGTGTCGCGCTCGTCGAGCCAGGGGCCGTGGCGCGAGACGGTGATCCGCTCGGTCAGCGCCGGATCGATGTAGATCTCGGTGCGGCCCATCGCCTTGGGGTCGACCGGGCCGGCGTCGGGATGGGCATCGGCGGGGACCGCCTTCCAGCTCGCGAACCTGGCCTTGATCTCGCTCTCGACCATCGCCGGATCGAAATCGCCGACCACGATCAGCGTGGTCTGGGCTGGGACATATTCGCGCCGCCAGAAGGCCTTGAGCGCCTCGGCGCTGGCGGCGTTGAGCGTCTCGTCCACCCCGATCGGCATGCGCTTGCCGTAGCGCGCCCGGGGGTGGAGGAATGCGATCTGGTCCTGCTGGTTGCGGAAGGCGAAGGTGTTGCGGTCGCGCTTTTCGGCCAGGATCACCCCGCGCTCGCGTTCGACCGCGGCGGGATCGAACTTCAGCTCGCTGGCGGTCTCGCGCATCAGCATCAGCGCGGTGTCGAGCAGCGCCGGGTCGGCGCGCGGCAGGTCGAGCATATAGATCGTCTGGTCGAACCCGGTCGAGGCGTTGGTGTCGGCGCCGAAGGCCAGGCCCTTGCGCTCGAGCAGCTTGATCATCTCGCCCTCGGGCACGTTGGTGCTGCCGTTGAAGGCCATGTGCTCGACGAAATGCGCGAAGCCGCGCTCGCTGTCGGTCTCGTCGAGCGAGCCCGCGTCGATCTTCATCCGGACCTGCGCCGTGCCCTTGGGCGTGGCGTTGCGGCGCACCACGTAGCGCATGCCGTTGTCGAGCTTGCCGAAGCGGAAAGCCGGATCGACGGGAATGTCGCTCTGCTCGAAGGCCCAGGTCGGCGGGGGAGCGGTAGAGGCGAGCCGCTGCTGCGGGGCGCAGGCGGCAAGGGCGGTGGTCGAAAGGGCGAGGAGTACGAGTGAGTTACGGCGCATCGCGTGCGGTTGTGGCGCGATGTCGGGTTTGGGGCAAGCGTTGCGCGCGGGCCTTCGACGGGCTCAGGCCGAGCGGATGCTGTAAGCCCAATACACCCAAACCCGCTCAGGCTGAGCCTGTCGAAGCCCGCCCACAGCCTGGCCGCTTACTTCCCGCGCAGCTTCCGATGGTGGCTCAAATCCGCGACATCGCTCGGCGGCGGGTCGTCCTGGAGGAGGCCGAGCCGGCGGGCGACTTCCTGATAGGCTTCCTCGATCCCGCCGAGGTCGCGGCGGAAGCGGTCCTTGTCGAGCTTTTCGCCGGTGGTCATGTCCCACAGGCGGCAGCCGTCGGGGCTGATCTCGTCGGCGAGGATGATGCGGCTGTAGTCGCCGTCCCAGATCCGTCCGAACTCCAGCTTGAAGTCGACCAGGCGGATGTTGATCGCCGCGAACATGCCGCACATGAAGTCGTTGACCCGGATCGCCATGGCCGAGATGTCCTGCATCTCGTCGTTGTTGGCCCAGCCGAAGCAGGCGATGTGCTCCTCGGCGATCAGCGGATCGCCCAGCGCATCGTCCTTGAAATAGTATTCGATCAGGGTGTGGGGCAGCGGCTCGCCTTCCTCGATCCCGAGACGCTTGGACAGCGAGCCGGCGGCGACGTTGCGGACCACGACCTCGATCGGGATGATCTCGACCTGGCGGACCAGTTGCTCGCGCATCGAGACGCGGCGGATGAAGTGGGTCGGGATGCCGATATGGTTCAGCCGGGTGAAGACGTATTCGCTGATCCGGTTGTTGATCACGCCCTTGCCGTTGATCGTGCCCTTCTTCTGGGCGTTGAAGGCGGTGGCGTCATCCTTGAAATACTGGATGATCGTGCCGGGCTCGGGGCCTTCGTATAGGATCTTGGCCTTGCCTTCGTAGATCTGGCGGCGACGCGACATCGTGACTTCCTCGAAATGGCAAGCCCCGGCGCTGATAGGCCGCTGACGCGACTGATCGGCCCCGGGGCGGTCGGAGATTCGCCCTAAGCCAAAAGGACGGGAGGCGCAATTCAGTCGGCGTCGCTTTCCCGCTTGCGCGGATTCGGGCTTTCCCGCTCGCGCGGATCGGCGAGGGTGAGCGCGACCATCGCCTCGAAGAACCAGGCCTCGAAGGCCGCGGTGCTCTCGGGATCGGATCGCCGCGGCGCGGGGCCCGGGCGCAGGCCGCTGTCCTGCGGCCAGCCGCCCAGCGGCGAGAGACGTTTGGAAGGTGCATTCATGGCTCAGATCCCTCTGGTTGCGGTGGTCGGGGAGGTCATCGCCGCTTGAGACCCAATTCACGCAGGGTCAGCTGATCGAACTTGAAACGCAGGGTCACATAGGGGCCGCTGCGGGTGTAGCGGGCTTGCTCGAAGTCGCGATCGGCGAAGCCGGCCAGGTTGTAACCCACGGAAAGCCAGGCGTTTTCTGCCGGGGTGTAGCCGAGGCTGGGACCGGCGGAAAAGCTGATTGCCCGCGCGCCGAGGCTGTGGCGGACCGTTCCGGCGGCGCCCAGGTCGATCGTGTCGGCCAGGTCGAGGCGCACGTCGGCGCCGATCATGTTGGAGAGGCTCTCGATGTCGTCCTGGTCGAGCTTGTCCCAGGAATAGCGAGCGCCCCAGAACAGCGAGGCCTCCAGGCCGATCCCGCTGTTCTTACGCGGCCGGGTGTAGTTGAGCGACAGGCTGTTGATCGCCCGGGTCGAGCTGGCATCGCCGGTGACGCTGTCCCGGCGCAGTTCGAACTTGTCGAGCCACGACCAGGCGCTGCCTGCCGGGCGGTGCGCCCAGCTCACCTGGAGCGACAGGGTCGCGGTGGTCGTCCCGTCGGCGCTGCGCGCGATGAACCACGAGAAGGCCCCGCCGACCGCGCTGCCATCGCCGATCTGGCGCAGCGCCGCGGCGGTCAGGCCGTAGCGGTCCTCGTGCTCCCCGGCGCGGTATTCGGCGCGGCCGGTCATGCTCCAGTCGCCGGCGCGGTAGGTCGCGCCGAAGGTGGCGGCGGTGAAATCCTCGGTCAGCGAGTTGGCGCCCACGAAGCCGCCACTCGCGACCGGCTGGGCGGCATCGAGCACCCGGGAGGGGTCGATCCCGCCCAGCGTCCTGCTGCTGTCGAGCGTGGCGTCGAGCGACCAGCGCTCGTTCAGCATCACCGACTGCGACAGGCCGAAGGCGGCGAAAGTGCGCGGGCCGTATTCCGTGATGTCCTGCATGTTGCCGCTCGCGGTGATCCGCGCTCCGGCCCAGGGCGTCAGGTCGAAGCCGAGCCGGGCGGTGCGGGCATCCACGCTGTCGCCGACCGCGATCTCGTAGGAGGCGGTGAGGGCGACGGCCTTGCTCAGCGCATAGCGCGCGGCGAGGCGGTGGCGGGCGGGGAAGTCGATGGAGTCGGTCTTGCCCAGCGGCAACTCGGTCTGGGCGTCCAGTTCCAGTTTGTTGCCGATCAGCCGCTTGGTCGCGCCGAGCTGGAGGATCGTCGAGCTCGCGGTGCGGCCGTCGGCGAGTTGGTCGTCGGCCAGCGTGATCCCGGCGCGGGCCGAGAAGCTCCGCCGGCGGTATTCGGCGAGGGCGCGCGCGGCGATCCGCCGGGCGTCGCTGTCCAGGTACTCGTCGTGCCAGGCGCTGGCGGTGAGGGTCAGCGCCTCGCCGAAGCGCGCGGCAATGTCGGCCCCGACCTTGCGGGTGCCGTCCTCGGCGCCCGAGCTCTGGCCCACGCCGAAGCCGCTTTCGCGCTGGCGGACATAGCCGAGCGCGTCGAGCCGCTTGCCGTGGTGCTCGGCCTCGACCTGCCAGGCGGCGATCCCGTTGCTGGCGGCGGCCTCGGCGCGGATCTCGGTCGCGGCCGAGGGGCGATAGCGGAGGTCGGTGCCGACGAGCGTGGTCCGGCCCGCGTCCGAGGCATCGCGGATTGCCGTGGCGGCGATCTGCAGCTTCTCGTCCCTGCTGCGCCAGGCGATCCGGGCGCCGGCGTTGAGGCTGGTGCTCGCCGCGCCGTCGACCTCGTAGTCGACCAGGATGAACTGCGGGTTGAGCGAGGAATCGCGGCTGAGGATCGGTTCGCGGAAGCGCAGCGTGCCGGCGGCATAGTCGATCTCGTAGTCGGCATAGCGGGTCAGCAGCCGGGTCTCGACCACCTGCTCCGAGCGCAGCCGGTCGCGAACCTGGATCGAGATCTTCTCCGAATTGGCGAGCAGGCCGCGCGCCGAGAGCACGTAGGGGCCGGAGAGGCCGTTGCCCTGGATCTCGTCGTGGCCATGGCGGTTCTCGGTCTCGGCGGCGAAGGTTGTGGCCGAGAGGCGAGGCGAGCGGTACTCCGCCTTCACGCCCGTAAGGGCGCGGACGTAGCGGGTCAGCTCGGGCTCGTCGATGCCGGTCTCGTAGTCGCCGAACAGCGCGTAGAACCGCGGCCGTTCGAGCTTCAGATAGAGCTTGCGCAGCGAGGCGGCGTCATGGCGGCGCTCGGAGCGGTCGGCATAGACGGTGTAGTAGGTGGCCGGGTCTATCGTTCCGCCGAAGCGGGTCTCGGCGGCCTGCTTGTCGCTGTCGTAGGCCAGCGTCATCAGCCACTTACCTTGCACTCTTCCCTTGGCGTAGAGGGCCACGCGGCCCTCCTTGAGCAGCTTGTCGCTATCCGGCCCGAGCGGCTCGACCTTGCTCAGCAGGTGGTTGAAGCCCAGCGTGCCCTCGGCCAGGCCGACGATCGTCCAGGCGCGCTGACCCGGCTCCAGCCAGGTCTCCAGGCGCTGCTCGCGCGTGGCTTTCCCGTCGCGGAAGTTGAAGCGCAGGCTGACCGTGCCCGAGGCGGTGGTCGGCTCCAGCTCGATATAGGCCACGCCCTCGTCGCCCTGGACGCGCCAGAACGGGCGGGCGCGCTCGAGCCCGGCGAGCTGGCGGGCCTGCTGGGCGTCGGCCTCGACCGCCGGGTAATAGGGCGCGGGCAGCTCGAAGTCGCCGGTGGTGCCGTGGCGGATCGGGCGGCCCTCCCGGTCGGTCAGGCGCACGGCCAGGACCGGGCGGGTGACCCCATCGGCGACCAGGACCGAATGGTCGCGGACCAGCTCGGCGCGGATCGGGCTGCCGCCGTAGCGGACGGTGCGCTGCAAGGTCTCGGCCAGCGCTCCGTCGGCGCCGCGGACCTCGGCGGTGAGGCGGGTCGTGCCGTCCTCCAGTGGAATGCCCCGCCACAGGCTGACCGCGACGCTGTCGCCGGCGTTCTTGCGGGTGCCCTCGAAGGCGATCGGATCGACCGGGCGGCCGTCTGCGAACAGCTTCACGCTCTGGCCGGGCGCGTGCTTGATCGCCACGCGGACCAGCGGGGCGCGGGGATTGTGCTCGGCCTCGGGGAAGAGCCAGGCCACGCCGGGAGCCTGGCCGGCGAGCCAGTCGCGCTCCGCGCCGGCGGCCTGGGCGTCGGTGGGAACGGCAGGGCGGGCCCCTTCGGCGGAGCTCAGGACATGCTTCGACAAGCTCAGGCTGAGCGGGGTGGGCATGTTGGTGCCGGGCGCCACGGCGAAGTCCACCCGCTTGAGATCGCCGCCGCGGCCTGCGACGAAGCGCGAGAAGGCGCGGCCCGCCGAGCGGGTGCTGCGCGCGCAATCGATCGCCTGGCGGCCTGCGGGCAGGGTCATGTCGTCGAGCTGGACCACGTGGGTCCCGGGCACGACGCCTTCGAAATGATAGCGTCCGTCACGGTCGGTCACGGCGTAGGAGCCGTCCTCCAGCATCACGCGCACGTTCGGAACGCCGGGAGCGGTCTTCGGGTCCGCCGCGCAGCCGCCATCGGTGATCCGGCCGATGATCGTCAGCCGCGCGGCGAGCTCGTCGCGCACGATCCGCACCGGGGCATCGGCGACGTTGCTGCGGGTGCCGAGGCTGTCGTCGGCCACCGCGCGGTTGACCGCGTTGCCGGGCGCGGCGTCGGGGCGAACGTCCACGGCATAGGTCAGCACGGCGCCGGCCTCCGGGGCGAGCGGGGGCAGGGCGAGGGTGAAGGAGTGCCCGTCCGGCGCGATCCGGGGCGCGGCGGGCTGGCCGTTCAGGCGCAGGCTGCCGGGCCGCAGGCGCAGGCTGGCAGGCAGGCTGTCGGTCACCGTCACCGTGCCGCTGGGCCGCGCGGGATCGGGATTGCGGACCTCGATCTTGTAGCGCAGCGCGTCGCCGGGCTGGGCGACCGCGCTGGAGGCCTGCTTGGTCAGGACCAGCGGCTCGCCCGGCTTGTCCACCGGCAGGCTGATCTCGACCGGCTCGGGGTTGCTCAGCGTGAAGGCCCCGCCGTAGGAGGCGGCCGCGTCGATCGTGAAGGGCCGGCCGTCGGGTTGCCGCAGCGGGGCGATCTGGGCCGGGGTCCGCTGCGAGGGCGCGGTATAGCCCGCCGGCGCATCGAAGCGCAGGCGATAGGTGCCGGCCATGACCAGCGGGAAGCGGTAGAGGCCGGGATCGAGCCGATAGGTCGTGCCGCCGCCGTCCTGCAGGGTCGAGCCGGTCACCACGGTGGCGGGATAGGCCGAGACGCCATCGTCGCCGAAGACTGCGGCCGGCTGGCCGGTCGCGGCATCGACCAGGGTTACCGCGACGCCGCTGATGACCTCGCCGGTGGCGCTGTCGAAGACGTAGCCGAGCGGATCGGCGAGGATGCGCAGTTCGGTGCGCAGGGTGCGGGTGCGGTGGTCGGGGGCGAGGGTGACGATCTCGACCGCGTCGCCCGCCTCGACCGCCAGGCCGCAATCGTGCGCGGTGCCGGGCGGCGGGCTGCGCCAGGTCTGGACGAAGCCGGTGAAGACGCCGGTGTTCGCGCCGGTCTCGTAGGCGGTCAGGGTCTCGCTGTCGCCGCTGGCGGCGAGAATTTCTACCTCGATCGTGTCGATCGCGGCGGCGCTGAGGTTGTGCGCCGGGCTTTCGATCTTGAACAGGAAGGGCTCGCCCGGGCGGATCTCGGTCACGCCGATCACGCTGGCGGGGCTCAGCGACTGGCGGCTCCAGGCCGGGGCAAGGGCGGCGGGGCCGCCGCCGCACAGCGGCGCGCTGACCGGGAACTGGACGCTCGCCGAGTTGTCGGCGAAACGGTAGGCGCTCAGCGTCAGGGGAACGGGCAGGTCGGTGACCGTGACATCGACCTGATTCGAGGCCTGCGAGAGCCGCTGCGTGCCCTGGTCCCACTCGATCGTCGCGACATTGCTGATGACCCGTCCATTTCCCACGGCAAGAGGGGCCTCCGCCGCGTCCTGGGCCAGGACCGGGGCGGCGGCGAGCGCCGTCAGCAGGGCGAGTTTCAGCGCCCCGTAAAGTCGGGTGACAAGCTTCATTGCCGCGGAAATGGGAGGAGCGCCCCCCGGCACTCCTCCCGCCCCCTACCTCAGTTGACCGTGGCCCGGAACACCAGGGTCCGGGTGGTCCCGGCCGCGATGTTGCTGAGGCTGCCGGTCACCGTGCCCGAGGCGAAGCTGCCGCCGGCGGTGCCGTCGGCGTTGCAGGCGCCGCCGGTCACGGTGCCGTTGAGCTTGATCCCGAAGGTCGAGTCGTAAGTGGTTGCAAGCGGAAGCGTATCCGACACGTTGATGCCCGTGGCGGTCGCGCCGCCCGCGGCATTGGCCACGGCGATGCAGTATTCGATCGTCGCGCCGGGGATCATCTTCGGATTGGTCGTCAGGTTGAACGGATCGCTGATGATCTTGCTGGTCTTGGTTGCGGTCAGGGCCGCGGCCAGGACGGTGTAGTCGTCCACCGCGAAGTGGATGCCGTCGCGCGCGGTGTTGCCGTTCGCATTGGTGTCGGCGAAGACCGTATCGACGCCCGTCGTGTTCGCGCCGGTCGTCTCGGTGATCGTCGCGCCGAGCGAGCCGGCAGCCGTGGCCTCGCGCGCCGTGGCGGTCAGGCGGACCCCGGCGACGTCGCCGGTGGCGCGGCCGAGCGGAATGTTCGCGACGACGAAGACGGTGCGCACGGCATCGGCCGGGATCTGGTCGAGATAGGTGATCGCCAGGTCGGTGCCGGCATCGTAGCTGCCGTTGCCGTTGGTATCGGCGTAGATCGTCGGCGCGGTCACGTCGAAGTTGTCGGTGCCGCCGTGCGACGAGGTGCCGCCGCTGAGCTGGGTCACCGCCAGGTCGAAGTCGAGCGTGGCGTTCGACGAGTTGGTGACGGTGAAGGCCGTCACCGCCGCGGCCTGGCCGGGCGAAACCGTGGTCGTCGTGGTGTTGGCGTCGGCGACGACCAGGTTGATCTTGCGGTCGACCGTGAAGCTGTCGCTGGCCGTCACCTGGGTCTGGCTGACCCCGCCGACCTGATAGTCGACGCTGACGTTGTTGGTGATCGTGGAACCGGAGGCCGTGCCCGCGGCCAGCGCCGGGGTGGCTCCGATCGCCGCCACCGCCAGCACGCTGGCGGAAGCAAGCAGACGTTGTGCGTTCGTCATTGCTCTATCCTGATTAGTGCCGGCACCGCAGACCCCCCGCCGGTGCCGAAAGCGGGCATGAAGGTGCGGCTACTTGACCACCCCGCGGTAGGAGACCCGGCCCGAGCCGCCGGCGGCGACCGCCTGGGCGAAGGGCCAGCGGACATGGGTGACGTCGGCCGCCGCTGCGGGACGGCTCGTCCCGTCGGGCAGGCGGACCTTTTGTGCGGCGAGCGGCCCCCAGGTCTTGCCGCCGTCGACCGAGACCACCGCGGCGGCATCGTCGCTGCCGGCATAGGTGATCGCGTCCGGCACCGGGTTGGTCAGGACGAAGCCGGTCGCCGGCCTGGCCCCGCCGTTATGGTAGGAGAGGACGAAGACCACCTTGTCGCCGGGGGTGACGATCCCCGGTTCCTTGCGGACGGTGACGGGCTGGCCGGCAGGGCCGGTCTCGGTCTTCTCGACGAAGGTCTGGCTGGTCAGCGTGACGCCTTCCGCGGCCCACGCCTGGGGTGCGGTCAGCGGCGCCAGGAGTGCCAGGACCGGGAAAAACAGCTTCATGACAAACTCCTATGGGTTGATCTTGACCTTGAAGGTGATGAGGCGGTTCGATGCCGCGGGCAGGGTGCCCAGGCTCACGGCCACGGCGTTGCCGCTGAAGGAGCCGGCGTCGCTGTCGGCCGCGTCGGTCAGCGCAGCGCCGTCGAGCGTGAGGGTGCCGGCCTGGTAGGTCGTCCCCGCCGGGATCGGATCGGCGACCTGCACGCCCGCGAGCGCTCCGGAGCCGGTGACGCTGGCGGCCAGGCTGTAGGTGATGATCGCGCCGGGCAGGCTGCGCGAGCCGCCGAACGGATCGGCGACCATGGCGCTCTTGACGAAGGCGAGGGTCGCGGCGCTGACCAGATAGGCGCCGCCCGCGGCCGAGCGCGCGGTGGTCGCGCCGACGACGGCATCGACACCGCCGGTGCCCTGTCCGGCGAAAGTGGTGCCGGGCGTGCCGGTCCCGGTCTTCGCCGCTGCGGTCAGTTCGGCGCGACCGCGCTTGCCGTCGGCGGCGGTGCCGGGAATGGTCGAGAGCACGAACACGCTCAGCGCCTCGTCGGGCTGGAGCAGCGGGTCGTTCGAGCCCGCGACGTAGACCGTGTCGACCCCGGCGTCGTAGGCGCCGTTGCCGTTGGCATCGAGCACGATGGCCGTGACGGCCGGATCGAAATCGTCGCCCCCCAGATCGGCGGCCGCGGTCAGGCCGAAGGCCTCCGGGCCGTTGCCGCCGTTGGTGAGCGTGAACTTGAGGATGCGCCCCGTCGCGCCGGGGGATACGCCGACGTCGCCCGGGTCGGCCGAAGCCACGGTGACGTCGAGGCGCTCGTCGACGCGCAGGGTCACGGTGTTGGAACTGATCGTCGTCGGGCCCGCGGGACCGGCATAGGTCGCGGTCGCCGTATTGACGATTTCGGTGCCCGCGGCGGTGCCCGCGGCATGGGCCGAGCCACCGGGCACCGCGATCGCCGCGGCCAGAGCCAGGCCGCGGACGACGGCGGTTCGGTCTCCGGACAGTGCCAATGAAAACATCGTGGGCTCCTCGAGTGGAGGGCCCTAATGCGGGAATAGCGCTAAATTTTTGGTTAATCCGGCGTAAAGCCACCCCCTGGGGTTTCTACGGGGTGGGGGCGAAGCGGCATCTTGGTGGGCCGGCTTTATAACCGGGCAGGCAGGCCGGCCGTTTCGTGCGGGCCGGATCGAGCGGATGGGCGCGCTTCGGCCGCCTGCTTCGGCTCGTTTCTCGGGCTTGCGGCAGGCAATTCCGTGGTCGAGCCTCGACAAGGCCGGCCATATATTTTCATAAAATATATGTATATCAACCTATTATATGAAAAACCTGATCTTAGAAATAGCTTTAGTTCAAGCTATGCGACTCGCCGCTCGCGCTTAAACATTTCTTAGCCACTCCTCGGCTAGGCTCGTCGCCAAGACTGAATGTCTAGACGGGGCATAGACGAATGAACGCCACACCCAGTGACCGCTTCGGCGGCCGCCCTGCGCAGCGCTCGGCAAGCGGCCTGTTGGGCGCGCTGCGCCGCGACAGCAGCGGCAACACGCTCGCGATGATGGCCGCGTTCCTCATTCCGCTGACCGCTCTGGCCGGGTCGGCCGTCGACATGTCGCGCGCCTACCTGGTGCGCGTCCGCCTGCAGCAGGCCTGCGACGCCGGCGTGCTCGCCGGGCGCAAGCTGATGACCGTCACCACCGGCACCACGCTGGACGATGCCAGCACGACCCCGAGCAAGCCCGCCGAAACCCAGGCGCGGGCCTTCTTCAACAACAACTTCCCCTCCGGCTGGATGCAGACGACCGACGTGACCTTCACGCCGAGCCGCTTGTCGGACGGCCAGGTGACCGCCACCGCCACGGCGACGATGCCCATGGCGATCATGCGGATGTTCGGCTTCAACCAGACCACGCAGAACGTCACCTGCAACGCGCGCCTCGATATCGGCGACAGCGACATCATGTTCGTGCTTGATACGACGGGATCGATGGCTTGCCTGAGTTCGGATACGTCTGGCTGCAGCCAGACGATCGCGAGTTACACCAGGGCGGACGGCACGACCGGATATTATGCCACCGAGAAGACGAATTCGAAGATCGACGGCCTGCGAGCCGCAGTTCTTACGTTCTATGACACGCTGGCCGCCAATGCCGATTCATCGGCTCACATCCGATACGGTTTCGTCCCTTACACCTCGACCGTGAACGTCGGCTATCTGCTGCCGCAGAGCAGTCTGGTCAGTTCCTGGACCTATCAGTCGCGTGAACTTGCCACCGACTTGTACGGCACGTCCACGAGTTCCTATTCGACCACCGCGCCAAGCAGCTATTATATCTCCTCGGGCAATTTCAACCAAGGTGACGTGAACTACGGCACCGCGTCGACCGCGACCACGACGGGCGTCACCAAGGCGAACTGCATGCTCAAGGAAACCCGCAAGTCGGGCTCGACCAGCTATGCGGTCGGCACCTGGCCGACCAGCGGGACGGTCACGCGCGTCCTCCCGGTCTGGACATCCACCTCGAGCGGTACTTGCAAGACCTATACCTGGACCGTGAAGCCGCTGTGGCGCTACAAGCCCGTCACTCTCGACGTAAGTTCCTACAAGGCCGGAAACACCGTAGCCGATCCGACCAAGATCGACGGTTCGACGACCCGGTGGCAGGGCTGTATCGAAGAGCGGGACACCACGGTTTCCTCGAGCTTCAGCACCAGTAGCCTCCCGCCGGATCTCGATCCCGATACCGCCGCGACGTCGACATCCACCCAGTGGCGCCCGATGTGGCCTAGCGTGATATATTACCGGTCAAGCACGCCGACCGCACTTGATTCGGGCAGCAGCTCGAGCTCGTCGAGCGATACGGCGAGCACCACCACCGCCGCCAACTATACGAACATGTTGATGTACAACAACATTGCCAAGGGCTACGTGTCTTGCGGCAAGTCTGCGCAGCGGCTGGCAGTGATGACCCGGGCGGAAGTCAGCAATTTCGTCAACGATCCGGATTTCGTTCCGCAGGGCGGGACCTATCACGACACCGGCATGATCTGGGGCACTCGGCTGATTTCCCCGACCGGCCCGTTTGCGGACGACACCGCGGCATGGCCGGGCAATAACCCTCCCAACCGCTACATAGTGTTCATGACGGACGGCGACATGGCGCCGAATAGCTCGATCTATGGCATGTACGGCATGGAAGCCCTGGATAAACGGGTTACGGGCGGCGCCACGTCAAACGACACGAGCTATCACAACGCCAGGTTCCTGGCCGAGTGCGAAGCCGCAAAGGCGAGGAACATCACCATATTCGTAATCGGCTTCGGCCAGACGCTGACGACCGAGCTCACACAGTGCGCGACGCCCGGCTATGCGTACTATGCGAGTGACAATGCCGCCCTGGAGACGGCTTTCACCAACATTGCGTTGCAAGTGGCGAAATTGAGGCTCTCGCAATGATCGGCGCTATCCGCAACCTCCGCTCGGACCGTTCCGGCGTCGCAGCGATCGAGTTCGGCATCATCGCCCCCGTCATGGCCATGTTCATGATGGGCGCGGGCGATCTGCTGTACGGCAGCTATGCCCAGTCGATCCTGCTCGGCGCCGTGCAGAAGGCGGGCCGCGACGCCACGCTGCAGCAGAACACCTCCTCGACGGCAACCACCGAGATCGACAATGCGGTCATGACCATGGTCTACAGCGTCGCGCCTTCGGCGACCTTCGTTTCGACCCGCGAGAACTACACGACCTTCTCCCTGGTCGATAAGCCGGAGCCGTTCGTCGACAGCCTCACCACCGGGACCATCGGCGTGCGGGATGCGGGTGAATGCTATACCGACATCAACGGCAACAGCCAGTGGGACTCCGATGGCGCGCGCAGCGGGGTCGGCGGTGCGAGCGACGTTGCCCAGTATACGATCACCGTCACCTATCCGCGGGTGTTCCCGGTCGCCGGCCTGCTCGGCTGGGGCACGCAAGGGTCGATCACCGCTCAGACCCTGCTGAAGAACCAGCCTTACGCGGCCCAGGCTTCGGCCGCTCCACAGACGGTCTGCACATGAGGAAAATCGTCCCACCGCGGCGCTTGCGGCGCCTCGCTTCCACCCTCCGGCGCGATACGAGCGGGCTTGCCCTGCTCGAGTTCGCGATGGCCTTCCCCGTGCTGCTCACCCTGGCCATGTACGGCATCGACACCGCGAACCTTGCGCTGACGCATCTCAAGCTCAACCAGATCGCGCTGAACCTGGCGGACAATGCCTCGCGCGTGGGCGTGAACTCCACCTTGTCGGTGCAGCAGATGCGCGAAGTCGACGTGAACGACATCTTTGAGGGCGCGAAGGCTCAGGGCGCGGCGCTCAACCTGACCACCAACGGGCGGATCATCCTCTCCAGCCTGGAGCGCGACACGAGTGACGTGCAGCGCATCCATTGGCAGCGCTGCATCGGATTGAAGAGCGGGACCGCCTACGACTCGCACTACGGGACGACGGCGATTACCGACGGCACGACCGCGACCGGAAACCAGGGCACCGTGACAGCCGCGGGGATGGGCGAAACGGGCTCGATGGTCAATGCGCCGCTGGATACGACCAAGACCACCGGCGTGATGTTCGTCGAGATCAATTATCGCTATACGCCGATGTTCACCTGGCTCTCGTCCGCGAGCGACCTGCGCTACGTCGCCTCGTTCATCGTCCGCGATCCGCGGGACTTCACGCAGATCTACAATCCTTCGCCGACGGTCACGCGATCGACCTGCGACCTCTACACGAGTTGACCGCAGCCCGTCGGGGCGTGGCCGTTCAAGATTGTCGAGCGACAGGATCGACCCTATGAACTGGCCGATCGATCTGGATGTGGACATGATAACGCAGAAATCCATTGTTCTCCTGGCATTCCTCGCGGCCGCCTGTTCCAGTCATGCGCCGACCGCGGAGCAGCAGCGGATCACCCAGCTCGAGCAAGAGAAGGCCCAGCTCGAAGCACAGCTGAAGGAT
>JASGGH010000032.1:0-30925 GCA_047605105.1 Novosphingobium sp.
GTGCATCCTTCCATTCCTGGCTGAATAATGCACCAGAAAATCCCGGGACCAAACAACTTTCGGGGTCGAGCAGGCCCTTGCCTATCGGGATGGATTGATACGCACCCTCGATTTTCTGGCAGAGAACCGAAAACCTGCGTGGTTGCGCCACGAATTGAAGCCGCCGGTGCGGGCGTACCGATTCCAATCGCATTTGGTCTTTTATGACCAGCTACCCGATGGCGGCATTCTCGTCCTGCGCATCCGGCATGGGCGCGAGGATTGGCTTACGGACATGGGCGAAGGGTAGCAGCGCTGCACCTGCCCTTAACGGTTAGGGGCCTTCGGCGGGACAATGCGTTGCGATGGCTGCGCTCCGTTCGGCGCGGCGATAGCCAACATTCCCTCGGTTCTGGGTTCATTTCGCGGGCGCGTCGCCGGTTCCGGCTTTGGCTTGGCAGTTCGCCGTTCGGTTCCCTGCTAAGGGGTAGTGGTGGGGTAGTGGTGCGGGCGGGGGGACTCGAACCCCCACGGGCAGAGCCCGACGAATTTTCTTACCAGCTACGGCTTTCACCGCCGCTCGCGGTGCGAGCGTTTGTGGTCTGGACTATCCCTTCACCGTGCCTCGTTTTGCGAGGGTTAGGCGCTGCCCGTCTAGTCTCTACACCTTCCCGTTTCCGGGCTTGGCTCGGGATTGCCAGCGAAGGTTTCCCCGAATTTGAGCAGTTCTACGTCGCGGGTTTCCCCGCGCGCACTCAATGGCCTAAGTCCGTTGCGTCTACCGATTCCGCCACGCCCGCAAAGCCGAATGAACCTATAGAGGTTGGTGGATTCGTCGCCAAGGAAGTTATGAAAATTGTTTGCAGGCAGTCAGTTGGTTTTGCGCCTTGAGCTTCTCCGCTTTGGGTTCTTGCTGACGTTCACCGCATCTGCGTCGATCATGTCTTTAATGTGCGCCGCGTAGTGCTTCTCGATCATTTCGACGCTGGTGCGGCAGTTTTTGGCAACCTGATAAATGTCGGCACCGTCCAGCAGGCGGTGAGAGATATAGGTATGCTGGAGGCTGTAGAAGGTCCGGGCGTTGCCTTCGCGGTCCTTCTTCATCCCAAGCTCGTCCAGCAGTGTGTTGAAAAGCTCACGCTGGAGTGTGGGAAACAGAAGGTCCGCCGGACCAATCCCCGGCGTCTACCATTCCGCCACGTCCGCCAAGTTCGGTGCGGTGTGGCAGATCGGCGAAATCTCGGCAACCGGCTCAGCCGTTGAGGCGGGCGCGCATTTCCTTGCCGGGCTTGAAATAGGGCACCCGCTTGCCCGGCACGTCGACCGTCTCGCCGGTACGGGGGTTGCGGCCCTTGCGGGCTTCGCGTTCGCGCGTGGAGAAGGCGCCGAAGCCGCGCAGTTCGATCCGTCCGCCCTCGGCCAGGCGCTGGGCGATCTCGTCGAAGAACACGTCGACGAGCCGCTCGATGTCCTCGGCCCGCAGCTCGGGGTTCTCCTCGGCGAGAGCCTGCAGCAGTTCCGACCTGATCATCCCCGTCTCCCGCTCGATCGCCCCCCGGCGATTGCCCCTGGCCAAGTCTACGGCCGCCCGACTCTCCATGAGCCGGAACTTGCGGAAAACTGCCAGAATTCCGGAGCGAACGCAATCGGGGTTCCCCGGTGATGACCGGCGCGTCCCGGATCGGCACTCCGCGGCTCTTACGACCCCACCAGCAGCTCGCCTGGGGACAGGCCGAGCAGGCGCAGCTTGCGGCGGATCGCCGGCCATTCCTGGGCCAGGAATCGATCGCTCTCGAGCCGCCGCAGCCGTTCGGCGGCCCCGGCGGCGACGAACATCCCCACGCCGCGCTGGACTTCGACGAGCGCATCGTTCTGCAATTGCTGGTAGGCCTTGGCCACGGTCAGGGGATTGGCCCGCTGCTCGGCGGCGAAGGCGCGAACCGATGGCAGCATGGCGCCTTCGGGATAGGTCCCGTCGATGATCGCGGCCACGATCAGCTCGCGCAGGCGCAGGTAGACGGGGATGCCGGCGGGGCTCATGAGGTGATGGACTGACATAATACAGCGCATCACGCAAGTCTCGGAAACCCGCCCATCCGCGGCGTCGGCCTGCGGTTATCGACACGGCCAGGTCGCCGATGTTTTCGGCTTCACGGCGCAGCGGCGACTCGGGTTCGTTTCGGTCGCACTGAAACGGGAGCGGGAAACGGGAGTGGGCCGGCGCAGCTTCCACATGGGTGGAATAGCCTCTAGGCTGAGGCCGCCCGCAACACACAGGTCGCATATGCCGGACACTACCGCATGAAGCCGCTGTCCAACTGGAACGAGGGCGACTGGATTGCCGGCATCGCCGCGATCGGCCTGGTCGTGATCCTCGCCCTCGGCGCTCTGATCGCCGGGCGGAAGCGCGAAGAATTCGCCGGCCACCCGCGCGGGCTCTACGTGCTGTTCTATGCCGAGATGTGGGAACGCTTCTCCTACTACGGCATGCGCGCGCTGCTGATCCTCTACCTGACCAAGTTCTGGCTGTTCTCCGATGGCAGGGCCAACCTGATCTACGGCTCCTATACCGCCCTGGTCTTTATCACCCCGGTGCTCGGCGGCTACCTGGCGGACCGCTATCTCGGCCAGCGCAAGGCGGTGGTCTTCGGCGGGATAGTGCTGGCCCTGGGCCACGGCATGATGGCGATCGAGGGGCTGCACGGAGTGACCGATCCCGCGCTCAAGCAGGCCGATCCCGTGATCAACGTGTTCTGGCTGGCCCTGGCCCTGATCATCGTCGGCTCGGGCTTCCTGAAAGCCAACATCTCGGTGATCGTCGGCCAGCTCTACCGGCGTACCGACGGGCGGCGCGACGCGGCCTATACGATCTTCTACATGGGGGTGAACGTCGGCGCCGCGCTGGGCTCGATCCTGGTCGGCTATCTCGGCGAGACGCTGGGCTGGGCCTGGGGCTTCGGCCTGGCGGGCGTGGGCATGGTCCTGGGCCTGGCGATCTTCATGGCGGGCAAGGCTGCGCTGCGCGGGCGGGGCGAGCCTCCGGTCGTGCTCGGGCGCCGGGCCGAGCTCGGCCTTTATGCGACCGGCCTGGCCTCGACCGCGGTCATCTGGCTCCTGCTGCAGTATCAGGACGTGATCCAGACGCTGCTGGCGGTCTTCGGCGCGGGGCTGCTCGGCTATGTCCTGTTCGTCGCCTCCCGCCTGCCCAAGGAGCCGCGCGAGCGGATCTTCGTGATCCTGTTCCTGATCGGGCTCAACCCGGTGTTCTGGGGCCTGTTCGAACAGGCCGGGGGGTCCTTGAGCCTCTATACCGACCGCTTCGTCGATCGCTCGGGCGTGCCGACCAGTCTGTTCCAGTCGATCAACCCGATCTACATCGTGGTCTTCGGGCCGCTCTTCGCGGCGCTCTGGCAATGGCTCGCCAGGCGCGGGGCGGAACCTTCGGCTCCGGCCAAGTTCGGGCTCGCGATCGTCCAGCTCGGCCTGGGCTTCCTGGTGCTGGTCTGGGGCGCGAATGCCTCGGGCCCCGGGGCGCTGACCCCGGTGGTGTTCGTCTTCCTCATCATCCTGCTGCACACCACGGGCGAGCTATGCCTGTCGCCGGTCGGGCTCTCGGCGATGACCCGCCTGTCGCCGGTCCAGATGACCAGCTTCATCATGGGGGCATGGTTCTACACCACCGCGCTGGGCAATTTCGTCGCCGGCAAGATCGGCGAGGCGACGGGAGGCGAGAGCGGGACGATGTCGCGCGACCTGACGCTGTCGATCTATTCCGAGATCGGCTGTATCGCACTGGGCATCGGCGCGGCCGTGCTGCTGGTCTCGCCGCTGGTGAAGCGCTGGATGCACCTGGCGACGCTGGAGGACGAGCCGGCCGCCGACCCGTTCAGATAGTGAAGGCGCGCGGCCCCGGCAGCGGCGGCGCCTCGTTCCATCGGAGGGCGTGTAGAGCGGTATCGACGATGTGGGGGGCGTTGAGGCGAGCCTCGTCGTATTGCTTGTCCGGGGCCTCGTGGTCCTGGAAGGTGTCGGGGAGGCGCATGGTGCGGATCTTGAGGTGGCGGTTGGGGCCGTCGGCGTCGGTGAGGCCTTCGTCGGATGCCATGGTGAGCACGTGGGCGCCCAGGCCGCCGACCGCGCCTTCCTCGATGGTGATGACGACCTCGTGGGTGCTCATGAGCTTGCGGATCAGCGCCTCGTCGAGCGGCTTGGCGAAGCGCATGTCGGCCACCGTGGTGGGCAGGCCCCTGGCGTCGAGCGTGTCGGCGGCCTTGAGCGCCTCGGCGAGCCGCGTGCCGAGGCTGAGGACCGCGATCCTGCCGCCCTTCTCGGAGCCGCGCACGATCCGGCCCTTGCCGATCTCGAGCCGCTCGGGCGTGGCGGGCAGGGGCACCCCGGTGCCGTTGCCGCGCGGATAGCGGAACGCGATCGGCCCCGTGTCGTGGAGCGCCGCGGTGTGGGTCATGTGGACCAGCTCGGCCTCGTCGGCGGCGGCCATGACCACCATGTTGGGCAGCGTCGCCAGATAGGTCACGTCGAAGCTGCCGGCATGGGTGCAGCCGTCGGCGCCGACCAGCCCGGCGCGGTCGATCGCGAAGCGCACCGGCAGGTTCTGGATCGCCACGTCGTGGACCACCTGGTCGTAGGCGCGCTGCAGGAAGGTCGAATAGATCGCGCAGAACGGGCGCATGCCCTGGGCCGCGAGCCCGGCCGCGAAGGTCACCGCGTGCTGCTCGGCGATGCCGACGTCGAAGGCGCGCTCGGGGAACCGGGCCGCGAACTTGTCGAGCCCCGTGCCCGAGGGCATCGCCGCGGTGATCGCGCAGACCGTCTCGTCGCGCGCGGCCTCGGCGATCAGCGCCTGCGCGAAGACCCCGGTATAGCTCGGCGGCCCCGCCGGCGCCTTGGCCAGTTCGCCGGTGACGACGTTGAACCTGGAGACCCCGTGGTACTTGTCGGCGGCCGCCTCGGCCGGGGCATAGCCCTTGCCCTTCTGGGTCACGACGTGGACCAGGCACGGGCCTTCGGCCGCATCGCGCACGTTCTCGAGCACCGGGATCAGGTGGTCGAGGTTGTGCCCGTCGATCGGGCCGACGTAGTAGAACCCCAGCTCCTCGAACAGCGTGCCGCCCATCGCCATGCCGCGCGCGAACTCGTCGGTCTTCTTGGCGGCATAGTGCAGCGGCTCGGGCAGGCGCCGCGAAATCCGCTTGGCCAGCTCGCGCAGCTCCAGGAACGGCCGCGAGGAGACCAGCCGCGCCAGATAGGCCGACAGGCCCCCCACCGGCGGCGCGATCGACATGTCGTTGTCGTTCAGGATCACCACCAGCCGGTTGCCCGCCGCATGCGCGTTGTTCATCGCCTCGTAGGCCATCCCCGCGCTCATCGACCCGTCGCCGATCACCGCGATGCCCTTGCCCGGCCGCCCCGCCAGCCTGTTCGCCACCGCAAAGCCCAGCGCCGCCGAGATCGAGGTGGAGCTGTGCGCCGCCCCGAACGGGTCGTACTCGCTCTCGCTACGCTTGGTGAAGCCCGACAGCCCGCCCGGCTGGCGCAAGGTGCGGATCCGCTCCCGCCGCCCGGTCAGGATCTTGTGCGGATAGGCCTGGTGCCCCACGTCCCACACCAGCTTGTCCTCCGGCGTCGCGAACACGTAGTGCAGCGCCACGGACAGCTCCACCACCCCCAACCCAGAGCCCAGGTGACCCCCGGTGCTCCCAACCGCCGATATCATCTCCGCCCGAACCTCGTCCGCTACCTGACGCAACTGTGCAGCCGACAGGCCGCGAAGATCTGATGGAAACCGGATCTCGTCCAGCAACGGGGTGTCGGGCAGAGTGCTCATGGCGCCGCTATTACACATCTGCGACAAGTCTGTCGATTTTTGCCGATCGCGGGAACCGGGCTCGCCTTGAGGCATTTCTATTGATTCGGTCATTGGCGCCACTCTCGCATGCGACAGGCGGCCGGCTGCGTGGCAGCGGCGTGCTTGCGCGTAAATATCTGTTCTCGAATCTGAAACGCACGTGAACGGATAGAACGGATTAGAGTCCCCCGGCCAGGCCTCGGCTTGGCGAATCAGGCCTTGAGGCTGGCCGCCGCGCGTGCTGCCGCCTCGATCACCGCGGCGTCGGGCATGCCCCCCTCGGCCCCGCTCGGGACGAGCTTGGGGACCAGCCACGAGCCGCCGACGCAGAGCACGGCCTCGAGCGCCAGCCAGTCGGGCGCGGTCGCCTGCGTGATCCCGCCGGTCGGGCAGAACCGCGCCATGCCGAAGGGCGCGGCGATCGCCGACAGGGCCTTGATCCCGCCCGAGGCTTCGGCCGGGAAGAACTTGAAGCGGGTCAGGCCGAGGTCGAGGCCGAGCATGATGTCGCCGGCATTGGCGGTGCCGGGCAGGAACGGCATGCCGCTCTCCACCGCGGCCTTGCCGAGCCGCTTGGTCAGGCCCGGCGAGACGATGAACTCGCTCCCCGCCTCGAGCGCGGCGTCGAGGTCGCGCGGGCTCAGCACGGTGCCCGCGCCGACGATCGCCCCGGGGACCTGCTTCATCGCCTTGATGACGTCGAGCGCCGCCGGGGTGCGCAGAGTGACTTCGAGGACCGGCAAGCCCCCGGCGACGAGGGCCTGGGCGATCGGCACCGCATGGGCCGCATTCTCGATCACCAGCACCGGGATGACCGGAGCCTTGCGCATGAGGTCGTCGATCTTCACTGGCCATGCTCCATTGCAAAAGCCGCGGCCGCGCCGAACAGGCCCGGTTGCGGATGGGTGATCAGCTTGACCGGCAGAGCGGCCATCAGCCCCTCGAACCGGCCCTTGGCGCGGAACCTCTCCGCAAACCCCGACCGCAGCAGCGTATCACGAATCCTCAGGCCGAGGCCACCGGCGATGACGACCCCGGCGGCGCCCTGGGCCAGCGCGATGTCGCCTGCGACGGCGCCGAGCGAGAGGCAGAACCTGTCGACCGCCGCGGCGGCCAGGCTGTCCGCACCGCTGGTGCCCAACTGCCACAGGGTCTTGTCGTCCTGCGGAGTGATCGCCCGCCCTTCGAGCGCGGCGAGCGCTTCGTAGATATCGACGATGCCGGGGCCGGAGACGACGCGCTCGGTCGAAACGCGGCGATAGCGCCCGCGCAGCCGGGCGAGCAGGGCGTCTTCGATCGCGTCGAGCGGGGCGAAGTCGAGGTGGCCGCCCTCGGTCGCCTGGACGCGGTAGCCCCCGCTCCCGTCGCGCCAGACATGGGCGACGCCGAGGCCGGTGCCCGGGCCGACCACGCTGAGCGTGCCGGCGGCGGGCAGCGCGATTTCCGGTCCGCTCAGATGGAGGAAATGTTCAGGCCCGGCCCGCGCCACGGCGTGGCCGACCGCGCCGAAGTCGTTGACCAGGGTGAAGGCCTCGACCCCCAGCTTCTCCGGGATCAGGGCCGGGCGGATGATCCAGGGGTTGTTGGTGAACCTGATCAGGTCGCCCTTGACCGGCCCGGCGATGGCGATCGCCACGGCGCGGGGGAGCGCGCCGCCCTGGAGCGCGGCGAAGGCCTCCCAGGCGGTCTGGAAGCTGGCGTGGTCGGCGGTCTTGAGGGTCACCGGCTCGCCCAGCGTGACCCGGCCCCCGGCAATCCCGGCCAGGGCGAAGCGCGCATGGGTTCCCCCGATGTCGATCGCGACGAGCCGGTTCACCGGGCCGCCCGCATGGCGAGCAGGAGCGCGCCCGCCATGCCCGAATCGGTGCCGCAGCCCGGTGCCACGACGATTTCGCGGGGGTCGCCGCCTTCGATCACGCCATATTCCGCCATGGCTCGTTGTTGTCCGATTAGGCGGAGCATGGCAACCTTTCGGGACTTTGGACCCGAGGGGAGGAAAATGATGCGCGCGACGATGGTCCTGATAGCCTTGGCGGCCGCTGCTCCGGCTTTCGCCCAGGGCGAAGCCCCGCCGCTGGAGCTTGCCGGCGGGCCTGCCGACTATACGGCGACCGGCGAGTTCTTCCGCGACGTTCCGCGCGCGGCCGTGCCGCAGCCCGGCACGGCCTGCATGGCCGCCAGGCGCTATCTCGAGCTGGTCAATTCCGGGCGCTATGGCGAAATGGCCGACCTGTTCACCGCCGACGCCGTGGTGCTGGAGCCGATGCGCGGGCCGTCGGGCGGCATGGCCCGGGGGCGGGCGGAGATCGATGCGTTCTATTCGCGGCGGATCGGGGCGATGCGGCCGCACGTGGTGGGCGTGGCCTATGTCGGCAACCGTACCGACTGCATGCTGGAGAACGCGGCGAAGGTGCCGCCCGCGACCCGCTATTCGCTGTCCTCGATCAACCACTTCACGGTCAACCGCCAGGGCAAGATCACCCGGATGGTCGCCTTTGCCCGGCCGCGGGGCTGAAGGTCTCTTCAGCGGTGCCGCCTCGCAGGAGCTAGGCGAAGGCTTCCGCCGGATCATAGTCGCCCAGCGGCTCATCCTCGCTCATCGACCAGTCGCGATGCCAATTGGAGTGCCGGTAGGAGCTTTCGGCGACCGGCAGCTGATAGTTGAAGCAGGCGCCCAGCCGGTGGGTGCGGGTCGAGGCCGGCTCGCTGGTGTCGTCGAAGGCGCTCCGCACCCCCGAAACCAGGATCGCGCGGCGGAGCAGTTCCGCCAGCTCCGCGTCCTGGGGGGCGAGTTCGTGCTTCCAGCGCGACAGCGCCTTGAGCTCGCGCCCGCTCCAGCCGCCGGGGCCGACGATCATGGTCTCGTCGAGCTGCCAGAGCAGGGCCTGGGTTCCGTCCAGCTCGACCGTCGCGATGGTACGCGTGCCCAGGCGGTCGGCCACCTTGAAGTCGTAGCGCGAGGGGCGGGCGTCCCCGGCATGGGCGGCGCAGGCCACGGCGAGGTCGTAGAGGTGGGTGCAATGCGCGCGGCTGTCCTCCGCGGCGACTTCGGCGAGGGTGCGGCCGGTCAGGCGCTCGGCGATGAAGGTGCTGGCGCCGGGGCAGCCGGTCATCGGAATCCGGACCGACCGCGCGGCCACGCCGGTGATGGTCGTCCCGTCGTGCTCGAGCCGCAGGTGGAAGCGGTGGACGTCGTCCTCCAGCGCCCCGGAGATCGCGCCCGGCTCGGGCGTCAGCACCATCCGGCGCCACAGGCCGGGCGGCCAGGTCGGAAATTCGGTTTGGGTCATGAGCACAAGTTAACACGCTCAGCCGCGGCGGCGAAGCCCGCCGATCGTCCGAAGCCTATGCGGCTTTCGTCCGTTTCGCCGGCACCGGCAGCTGCGCCGCGGGCTTCGCCGCGCCGAACAGATAGCCCTGGCCCTGGCTGCAGCCCTGGCCCTTGAGGAAGTCGAGCACCGAGCCCTGCTCGATGCCCTCGGCGGTCACGGTCATGCCCAGGCTTTCGCCGAGGCCGATGATCGCCTTGACGATCGCCTGGCTGTCGGGCTTGGAATCGAGGCTGGTCACGAAGGACTTGTCGATCTTGATCTTGGTGAAGGGGTAGTTGAGCAGGTAGCTCAGCGACGAATAGCCGGTGCCGAAATCGTCCATCGAGATGCCGACGCCGAGGCTGCGCAGCGAAGTCATGGTCGCGGCGACCTGGGGCGCCTTCTGGATCAGCACGGCCTCGGTCAGCTCGATCTCGAGCCGCTCGGGCGGCAGCTGCGATGCGGCGAGCGCCTGGGTGACCGTGCGCAGGAGGTTGGCGTTCCGGAACTGCACCGGCGAGACGTTGACCGCGACGATCTCGCCGCCCGTCCAGGTCGCCGCCTCGGCGCAGGCGGTGTTCAGCACGAACTGGCCGATCAGGTCGATCAGCCCGGTTTCCTCGGCCAGCGGGATGAACTGGTCGGGGCCGATCTGGCCGCGCACCGGGTGGTTCCAGCGGACCAGCGCCTCATAGCCCTGGACCGAGCCGGACTGGAGGTCGATCAGCGGCTGGTAGTGGACTTCCAGCCCGCCCGTGCGGATCGCTTCGCGCAGGTCGCTCTCCAGCGCGTGGCGCTCGCGCGCGGCGGTGTCCATCTCGGGCTCGAACAGGACGACCGTGCCGCGCTGCTCGGCCTTGGCCGAATAGAGCGCGAGGTCGGCGAAGCGGAACAGCGTCTCGGCATCGTTGGCGTGGAGCGGTGCGGCGGCGACGCCGATCGTCGCGCCGATCAGGATGCGGTGGCCCTCGACCACGAAAGGCTCGCGCATGGCGGCGACGATCCCGACCGCGGCGGTGACCACGTCGGGCATGGCGAGGCCGGCGGGCAGGACCACGGCGAACTCGTCCCCGCCGAGCCGCGCGGCGAGCGAGCCCGAGGGCATGGTCGCGACCATCCGCGCGGCGACATGCTCCAGGAGGGCATCACCGACGAGATGCCCATGGGTGTCGTTGACGATCTTGAAGTGGTCGAGATCGGCCACCAGCAGCGATACGGACGCGCCCGTATCGCGCAACCGCGCGCCAAGCTCCTCGCGGCACTGGGTGCGGTTGGCGAGGCCGGTCAGCGCGTCGTGGCGGGCCATGTGCGCGAGCTTGGCCTCGGCGCGGCGGCGCTCGGTGACGTCGAAGACGCAGACGACGATGCCCGGGTTGCCGGCAAAGCCGGTCTCGCGGGTGAAGAGGATCGATTCGAGCGGATTGCCCGCGGCATCGCGCTGCCGCCAGATGCGGTCGCGCGCCGGGGCCGTGCCCTTGAGCGCGCGGCGGGCCGCGGGCCATTCGTCTTCGCTGAACAGCATGCTCGCGGGCAGGTCATGGGCTTCGTCCCCGCCCAGGCCGAAGTGCGCGCGCGCCGCGTCGTTGAACGACCGGACGGTTTCGCTTTCGGGATCGTAGACGAACATCGGCGCGGGATTGCCTTCGAACAGCAGGCGGAAGCTTTCCTCGCGGCGCTTCATCTCGGTGATGTCGACGCGCAGGCCGATCGTGCCGCCGTCGGCGGTCTTGCGCTCCTCGACCATGATGCAGCGGCCATTGGCCAGCCATTGCTCGTGGCGCATGCCGGGGTTGTCGAGCAGGGCCAGGCGCTCGGTAAGCCACTCTTCCTCGCGGCCGATCGCCTCGGGGTAGTCGCCGCGCTCGACGCCGACGCGCAGCGTGTCGGACAGCTTCACGCCGGCGCGGAACAGGTCCGCCGACTTGGCGTAGATCTCGGCGTAGCGCTCGTTCCACATGACGTAGCGGCCCTCGGCATCGAGGAAGACGATGCCCTCGGGCAGCACCTCGATCGCGGCGCGCAGCATGCGCTCCGCCTGACTTTGACTTTCGACACTGTTCGTCGGCTGCGACCGCACCACTAAGTCCCCGGCTCAAGATCCGCGATGGGCCTACCCCGATTACGATTAAGATTTCGCTGCACCGCACCATACGGATTTTCGCCGATGCGAAGCCGGGTTTCGCCGCGTTTCCGGACGGATAGGCGCCAGCGCTGGACGCCGCCCGCTTGACCTGGCGGGGCCGCCGACCCAAGCCCTGCGCCACGAGATCGAAGGGAGAGAGCAATGCGCATCTGTCGGTTCAGCCTGAAGTCCGACGACGCTCCGCGCCTGGGGCTGGTCGATGCCCAGGATCGCATCCGCGACGTCACCGCCGCCACCGCGGCCCTGCCCGACCTGCGCTGGCCCGTGCCCCCGGGCGACCAGTTGATCGCCAATCTCGCGGCGCTGCGCCCGCGATTGGCGGCGCTGGCCGAAGATGCGCCCGCCTATGGCCGGGACGAGGTCCGCCTGCTCTCGCCCGTGGCCAATCCGGGCAAGTTCGTCTGCGGCGCCGGCAACTGGAAGCACCACGGCGCGCCGTTCGGGATGATGGGCTTCATGGGCAAGGTGACCTCCGCGCTCGGCGGGGAAAGCGCCGGGCTGGAGATTTCCTGGCCCGACCGGGTGACGGTGCACGAGCCCGAGCTCGGCTTCATCATCGGCAAGGAATGCCGCAACGTCAGCGAGGCCGAGGCGCTGGACTATGTCGCCGGCTACACCTGCGCGCTCGACACCACGCTCAAGCCCGAGCGCGAGGACTGGGCCTTTGCCAAGTCCTTCGACACCTACGGCACGCTGGGCCCCTGGCTGGTGACCGCCGACGAGATTCCCGACCCTTCCGAACTGGGCTACAGGTTCTGGGTCAACGGCGAGCTGCGCGGCGAGCGGACCTTCGCCGACATGACCGGCAGCCCGGCCCAGATGATCGCCTTCGCCTCGACCGCGATGACGCTCTACCCCGGGGACGTGTTCATGTCGGGCGCCGCCGATGTCGCGCCGGTGGTTCCGGGCGACGTGATGAAGCTGGAAATCCCGCGGGTCGGCACGATCGAGGTGCCGGTCAGCGTTTCGCCCCACGCGCGGACGAAGCCCTGGGGCCAATAACCAGGATCTGGAAAGTCAGGCGTTCCCGACCACCCAGCAGGCCAGCGCCAGCAACAGCCCCGCGAAACGGTTGGCGCGGAACCGGGCGAGGGCGTTGGCGCCGTCCCGCGGCTCCAGCGTGATCGCCTGCCAGGCCAGGTGGAGCGCGACGGGCGCCAGCGCGACCAGCGCCACCCAGTCGGGCCGGAGCAGCCAGAACGCCAGCGCCCATAGCCCGAGCGCTCCGGCGTAGAACCCGGCCACCCCGCCGCGCACCTTGGCGCCGAGCCGCCGCGCGCTGGAACGGATGCCGACGAGCGCGTCGTCCTCGACGTCCTGCAAGGCATAGATCGTGTCGTAGCCGATCACCCAGAGGATCGACCCGGCGTAGAGCGCGGCCAGGACGCCCAGCCCATCGCCGCGCAGGGCGATCCAGCCGACCGGGGCGCCCCAGGAGAACACCAGGCCCAGCCAGGCCTGCGGCCACCAGGTGATCCGCTTCATGAAGGGATAGGCCGCGACCGGCGCGAGGCTGCCGAGCGCGACGAGCTGCGCCTGCCAGCGCAGTTGCAGCAGCACCGCGAGGCCGATCAGGCAGAGCGCGAGGAGCCAAATCCAGGCGGCCTGCTTCGAGGTCGCCCCGCTCGCCACGGGCCGCGTCGCGGTGCGGGCGACCTGGCGGTCGAGATCGGCATCGACGATGTCGTTGTAGACGCAGCCCGCCCCGCGCATCGCCACCGCGCCGAGCAGCAGCCAGAGGATCAGGTCCCACCGCGCCTGCCCGCCGGCCAGGAGCACGCCCCAGGCGCAGGGCCAGAACAGCAGCCACCAGCCGATCGGCCGGTCGAACCGGGCCAGCAGCGCCAGGTTGCGCAAGGGCCGGGGCAGGGCGCCGACGAGGCCGCGGTGCTCGCTGTCGGGGACGATCTGGGGCGGTGCGGCGTCGGACATCGGTTTGCCCTAGCCTGTGACTGGGCTAATGCAACGGGGATGCCCGCCACCCCCGCCTGGCCGCCCAAGAGCGCCCCTCGCCTGTTCGTCCCCGGTCCGCTCGCGGGAGGCGTCGCCGTGGCGATCGAAGGCGCGCAGGCGCACTATCTCGCCAAGGTCATGCGGGTGGGCGAGGGCGACGCCGTGGTGCTCTGCGACGATGCGACCGGCGAATGGGTCGCCCGCGTCGCCTCGGCCGGCAAGCGCGAGGTCGTGCTGATCCCCGAAACCCGCGCCCGGAAACGCGAGCAGGTGCCCGATTTCACGCTCTGCGCGGCGCTGCTCAAGAAGCCCCATTTCGATCTGGTGCTGGAAAAGGCGACCGAGCTCGGGGTGCGGCGGATCCAGCCGGTGATCACCCGCCGCTGCGTCGCCGACAGCCTCAATGCCGAGCGGGCCCGCGCCATCGTCACCGAAGCCGCCGAGCAATGCGCCCGCACCGCGCTGCCCGAGCTGGCCGCGCCGCTGAAGCTCGAGGCGCTGCTCCGCGAGTGGACGGGTCGCACCCTGTTCTTCGCCGACGAGAACGGCGGCGAGCCGGCCGCGGGGGCCTTCGCCGGGCCCGGACCGGCGGCGCTGCTGATCGGCCCCGAGGGCGGCTTCGACGCTGCCGAGCGCGAGGCGATCCGCACCCTGCCTCAGGCCCGCCCGATCTCGCTCGGCCCGCGCATCCTGCGCGCCGAGACCGCGGCGATCGCCGGAACCGCGCTGTGGATGGCGCTCGCCGGGGACTGGCCGGCTACTTCACCTGGGCGGTGAAGGTGATCGTGAAGCTCGTCGGCGTGCCGGTCGAGGCCGCCATCGTCCCCTTGGGGTTCAGGCAGACATAGGTCACCGCCGGGTCGTAGGCCGCGGTCGGCGTATAGGAACAGGCCGCGAAGCTGGCCGGGGCGGTGGCGGAATTCGAATAGCGAACGTCGCTTGCCGCATTGAAGGTCAGTGCCGAAGTCGGGCTGCCCTGGGTGAAGGCGGGCGCCGACGAGGTGCCCACCGCGATGGTCGCGGGCAGGCTGTCGCGGATGAAGACGGTGTTGGCGGTCACGGTCGCGTTGCCGGTGTTGCTGACCTGGATCGCATAGCGCACCACCGCCCCGGGGATCGCCTTGGGGCTGGCCGTGCCGTTGGCCGGGTCGGACACCAGGGTCGAGCTCTTGGTGACGGTCAGCGTGGCATTGTTGCCGAGCCGGGTGTTGGTGATCGTGCAGCGCACCACGTCGCCGAGCTGCGGCACGATCGCCCCGCCCACGGTCGTCGGCAGCACGGTGGTCGACGCGCCGTTGGCGTTCACGCAGGTCATGGCCGCGGTGTACTGGACCAGGCTGGTCGTGCCCGCGCCGGCCTCGTTGAAGGTGTAGGACGCGCCCGCGGTCACCAGGGTCTGCGGGGTCGAGGCATTGCCCACCGTCGTGCCGCTGCCGGTCGTGGTGGTCGTCGCCGCGACCGTCTCGCCCTGCTGGAGGCTCATCACGAACTGATCGCCGGTGAAGCGCCGCCCCCCGGTGCCGAGGGCCTTGGTGAGCTGCAGATGCGGATAGGGCGTGTTGACGAACTGGCACGAGACCAGGTCGCCGAACTGCAGCGAGCCGAAGTTGTAGGACGTGGTGACGACCCCGCTCGGCAGGGGCGTCGACGATCCCGAGACGCCGTTGGTGCAGGTCAGGACCGAGCGGTACTTCGCCAGGGCGCTCGCGCTGCCGCTGGCCATGCCCTGCGAGAGCGTCAGCGGAAAGGCCGAGGCCGTGCTGAGCGAGGCCGCGGTGAACGGCCCCAGGCCCGTGCCGCTGCTGGTGCCCGAGGCATAGGTGGTCGCCCCCGAGGTCGAGGAGATGGCGAATTCGAACTGGTCGGCGGCGTCGATCCGCGCGCCGGAAATCGCCAGGTTGAGCCGGATCGCGGCGAAGCGCACGGCGAACATCACGCCTTGCAGCCCGCCGCCGGTGAGCGTGGCGGTGACCGTGCCCGGCGCGGCGCTGCCGACGATATAGGCGCCGACCGTCCCGGTCGCGCCGGTCTCGGTGAAGGCCTGGGTGCCCGTTCCCGAGATCGACGGATAGGTCGAACCGCTGGTCGGCCCGACCTGGTCGAGCACCTGCCAGTTGCCGCCGTTGGTCTGGAAACGCAGCGTTTCGCCGTCGTTGGTCGATTCGGCATCGGCGGCGACGAACATGAAACTGGTGACGGTCGAGGCGCCCGCGGGCGGGGTCAGGGTGATGCCCGAGATCGTCACGGTCGAGACGCCGCCCGCGGTCTGATAGAGGACCGGCCGCCCGGAGATGCCGAGGAAGGCGGTATTGCCCACCGCCGCCCCGCTCCACGACGGCGCCGCGACCGGGCTCAGCGCGGCAGATGTCGTCACCTTGAGGTTGAAGGTCAGGGTGGTCCCGTCCGACAGGGTATAGCTGAAGCTCTGCCCCGTGCCCGAGCGGGCGGTGGTGTCGTTGTAGCCGGTGAAGTCGAGCCAGCAGTAGGTCTGCCAGTTGGCCGGCCCGGTCGAGCCTTGCGCGGTCGCGACGTAGCAACTGGCGGCCGAGGCCGAGCCGGGCAGGGCGAGCAGGCCCAGCGCGGCGAGGCAAAGCGCGAGAAGGGTGCGAAACAGCGACATTCCGCTGCCGCTCTATCGGCAATTGGTGGGCATATGGTTAATAGCGGGGAAACGGCGGGATAGGTGAAAGCCCCTCCCCTGAAGGGGCGGGGAGCCATTGCAAAAATCCGATAGCGGCATGCTCATATCGCCTCTAGAGAGCGCCGCGATGAGCACGCGCCAGGCTTCCGATCGTGACGATCCTAGAATCGAGGACATCTCCCAGCTCGCCGAGCCGATGGCCGCGGGCGAGAAGCCGCGCGAGCGCTGGCGGATCGGCACCGAGCACGAGAAGCTGGTCTACCGCACCGGCGACCACCGCGCGCCCTCCTATGACGAGCAGGACGGCATCCGCGACCTGCTGGTCGCCTTGCAGGACTATGGCTGGAAGCCGGTCGAGGAGCAGGGCAAGATCATCGCGCTGTCGGGCAGCGACGGCGCGGTCAGCCTGGAGCCGGCGGGCCAGCTCGAACTGTCGGGCGCGCCGCTCGACAACCTGCACCAGACCTGCGCCGAGACCGGCCGCCACCTGAGCCAGGTCAAGGCGATCGGCGAGCGGACCGGCACGGGCTTCCTCGGCCTCGGCATGTGGCCCGACAAGACCCGCGCCGAGCTGCCGATCATGCCCAAGGGCCGCTACGACATCATGCTGCGGCACATGCCGCGGGTCGGCAACCTCGGCCTCGACATGATGCTGCGGACCTGCACGATCCAGACCAACCTCGACTATGCGAGCGAGGCCGACATGGTGCAGAAGTTCCGCGTTTCGCTGGCCCTGCAACCGCTGGCTACCGCGCTGTTCGCCAATTCGCCGTTCACGGAAGGCAAGCCCAACGGCTACCTCTCCTACCGCAGCCACATCTGGACCGACACCGACCCGGCGCGCACCGGCATGCTGTCCTTCGTGTTCGACCAGGGCTTCGGCTACCAGCGCTACGTCGACTACATGCTCGACGTGCCGATGTACTTCGTCTTCCGCGACGGGAAGTACATCGACGCCGCGGGCCTCAGCTTCCGGGATTTCCTAGAGGGGCGGCTTTCGGTCCTCCCCGGCGAGAAGCCGCGCCTGAGCGACTGGACCGACCACCTCTCGACCGCCTTCCCCGAGGTCCGGCTGAAAAGCTTCCTCGAGATGCGCGGAGCGGATGGTGGGCCCTGGAACAAGATCTGCGCCCTGCCCGCGCTGTGGGTCGGGCTGCTCTACGACCAGACCGCGCTCGACGCCGCCTGGGATTTGGTCAAGGGCTGGGACATGGAGGGCCGCGAGGCCCTGCGCGCGGCGGTGCCCAAGCTCGGCCTCGATGCGCCGCTGCCCGGCGGGGGCAAGCTGGGGGACGTGGCGGCAGAGGTCCTGTCGATCGCCCGCGCCGGCCTGACCGCGCGCAATCGCCTGAACTCGGCCGGCGACAACGAAACCGGCTTCCTCGCCCCGCTCGACGAGATCGTCGCCTCGGGCAAGGTCCCGGCCCAGCGCCTGCTCGACAAGTTCCACGGGGAGTGGGGCGGGGACATTTCCCGCGTCTACGAAGAGAGCTTCTGATGATCCTGGTGGTCGGCACCTTTCGCCTGCAGCCGGAGAACCTGGCCGCGGGACGCGAAGCCTTGCTTCGCGTGATCGCCGCCACCCGCGCCGAGCCCGGCTGCCTCGACTACGCTTATGCCGAGGACGTGGCCGAGCCGGGGCTGATCCGGGTCAGCGAGAAATGGGAGAGCCGCGAGGCCCTGGCGGCCCATTTCGAAACGGCGCACATGAAGCAGTGGCAGCAGGAGCGCATCGGCCTTGGGATGAGCGACCGGGATATGGCGGCCTATACGATTGCGGCTACCGAAGCTCTCTAACTCCCGTCGCCCCTGCGCAGGCAGGGGCCCATCCCGACCTGGCGTATTGAACGCAGCGGCAGCGCATGAACGCGAGTCCGGGATAGGCCCCTGCCTGCGCAGGGGCGACGGGTTTGGCGAAGGGAAAGGAAGAAGAAGCCCCCCAACCCTCCACCGTCACCCCGGACTTGATCCGGGGTCCCGCTTTCTTTGGTCTCACGCGAAGCCGCGAAGACGTGAAGGGAATCGGCGCGACATCTTTGTGGCTTCGCGGCTTCGCGTGAGATGATCTTCAGCCGCACCGCCGCAAAGAAGCGGGACCCCGGATCAAGTCCGGGGTGACGGTGGAGGGTGTGGAATGAGCGGGACTACGCTTCTTCTACCCCTCTCAAGGATATGCCCAGTTCAACTGCCTGCCTTCGAACCGCCGATGTGGGGCGCCCTAATCTCTGCGCTATGGTGATTGCACGTGAACCACCGTTCCCCATCGCTCGAAGGATGCTGATTTCGTAGTCTGTCCAAGGCTTTCCCGCTCGGCCTTTCAACTCGCCACCCATTCCCATCGCACTCACTCCGCCGGCTGCAACCTTGGCCCCCGCGGCGCCAGCAGCGCCACCACCTTGTTCAACCCCCGCGTGATCGGCGCGTTGCGGTCCATCCAGGCCGAGTAAGCCCGGTACTTCGGGTCCGCGCCGCCGAGGTGCTTCTCCTCGGTCTTGGCGCGCCAGTAGTAGACGCCGCTGACCGCCGCCATCAGCACGGTGTTGCGGATCGCGTCGGTCAGCGATCCGGTCGTGGCGAAGAACGGCAGGGTGGAGAGCCACCAGAACAGGTTCTTGGACAAGTAGGCCGGATGGCGGGTCCAGCGGTAGGGGCCGTTGGTCAGCACCCCGCGATAGGTCAGGTTGGAGAAGCGGATGCCGAAGGCCACGGTCGCCCAGGCGTAGATGCCGGTCAGCAGGACCAGCAGTGCTGCCCAAGCCCACAGCAGCGCGGTGTGGCCTTGCAGCCAGAAGGCCCAGTCCGAGGTGCCGGGGTGATAGTCGAGCACGCCCCCATCCCCCATCAGGATGAACGGCGGATAGCAGATCAGCGCCGCGACCCAGGCCTGGAGGTAGGGGTTGGCGGTGCGGATCTGGGCGTCCAGCGGCTTCATCGTGAGGAGGTAGCCGACGCAGCCGATCTGCACGTCGATCAGGAACAGCAGCCCGATCAGCGTGCCGGCGAAGCGCACCGGATCGCTGGTGAAGTCCGCGAAGTCGTAGGTCACGATGTCGCGGAAGCCGCCCGGCAGGATCGAGATCATGAAGGCGCTGAAGAAGCCCTTCACCGCCCAGGCGCGCAGGTGGTGGCCGATCTCGGCGGGATCGTAGGCCTCGCGCCCGATCAGCATGGCGCCGAAGTGCCAGGCCCCGTCGCGCGGGTTCTTGAGGTAGCGGTCGAGCCACAGGACATAGGGGATCGACAGCACGAACAAGGGAATCGCCGCCATGGCCATCACGTCCATCGCGAAGAGGTAGTTCCCGCGCCAGTAATAGCGCGCGATGCAATAGAGCACCGCGATTCCCGCCCAGGTCGCCCAGAGCCCGGCGAGCTTGGTGATCGAGACGTCGACTACGGCGGAGAGCTTGCGCGGCTGCGCCCAGTCGATGCCGGTCGAGGGGCGGCGGTGGACCTTGTCGACCAGCAGCGACCACAGGACCATCGGCCCGCCCGAGAACAGCATGGCGGCCAGCGCGGCGTATGGCCCGGCCATCGGCTCGCGGGGGGTGGCGAGGTTCAGCGCCTCGCCGATCCCGGCCCACTCGCGGCACACCAGGATCCAGGCGAACAGCCCGGCGAGCCCGACCAGGCCCACGCCTGCGGACACGTCGCTGACGGGCCGGGGATCAGCCGAGGAATCTGGGCGCGCGCTCATCCGGGCCGGTCTAGCGCGGGAAGGTTAAGGGCGGGGTAACGGGAGCAGGGAGATCGGAGCTTTAAACCCAAATCCGCTCAGGCTGAGCGGGTGCTGCCTATTTGTAATAGCCCCACCCCTCGCGGATCACCCTGGCCGCTTCGGCATGGCCGGCCTCGGACCAATGGCCGTCGCAGGTCAGGAACCACTTCGCCGGGCGGCCCCCAGCATCGCGCTGCATCGCCGGCAGCAGGTCGAGGTAGTCGATCCCGGCGCCCGCCGCGACCTTGGCCAATTCCTGCGGCAAGGGCGGCGGCTTGCCCCCTTGCGCGGCGGCGAAGTCGTCGGGGCGGGGGATCGTCACCACCAGCACTCGCTTGCCGGCGGCCTCCCTGGCGATCTGCTCGATCGCATAGCGCATCCGGTCGAACTCCGGCCGCGTGTAATTATAATAGCGCGAGCGCTGCGCCGCGCCCTGCTCGGGCGTCCCGGCATTGTGCGCCGCCACCGCCGAGGCATAGGCCACCATGAACATGCCCGTCCGCCAGGTCAGCCAGAACTCGCCCGGCAGGTTGACCGCATAGCGCTTCCAGTCGCGGGGCTGCGGCGCGAACTGGCGCGCCGGATAGGTCAGGCGATAGTTCGGATAGGCCCCCTCCAGCCGCGGCGCCCAGCGCGCGTCGGCGGAAGGAGGGCCGGCGGGCGGGAAGTCGTTGTCGGGCAGGATCATCACCAGCACGGCGTCGTGGTCGAAGCGCTTGGCGAGGGTGCGGTAGAGCTGCCAGTACTGCACCGGATCGAAATCGCCCGAGGTGCCGAAGTTCAGGTGCTCGGTGCCGGTCCGGCGCTCGAGCAGGTCGGGCGCGCGCCGGCCGTCCTTGACGCCCCAGCCTTCCGCGAAGGAATCGCCGAGCACCGCGACGCGCGGTCCGGTGTGGCGCTCGCTGGTTTCGCCATCGCGCATCCCGAAGGCATTGGCTTGGTACGGCACGTCGAAACAGGCCTTGGCGTGGCGGTAATGGGCGTGCGGCAGGTGCCAGACGCCGAAAGCGGGATCGACGTCGACCCAGAACGACCAGGCGTTGTTTGCGTCGTAAGTCGGCAGCGAGACGTCGAGCAGGCCGAGCCGGACCACCGCCTGGAGGCCGAGCTCCAGGATCACCAGGAACACGAGGAGCTGCTTGAGGAACGAGCCGAGGCGCCCCTTTCTCCCCTCCCCTTCAGGGGAGGGGCCGGGGGTGGGGCTTGTAGCGGTTGCGAGGTCATTTCCCAAAGCGACAGTCCCCACCCCAACCCCTCCCCTGAAGGAGAGGGGCTATTTCAATCCAGCTCATACTTGCCCGCATAGTCCTGCCGCAGGGCCGCGTCCTGGTCCGCCTTGCGCAGCACGCAGTTGCCGATCGCCAGCAGGTCGAGCCCGGTCCCCATGAAGCAGCGGAAGGCGTCCTCGGGGGTGCAGACGATCGGCTCGCCGCGGACGTTGAACGAGGTGTTGATGACCACCGGCACCCCGGTCAGCCGCGCGAACTCGGCGATCAGGGCGTGATAGCGCGGGTTGGTCTCGGCATGGACGGTCTGGATGCGGGCGGAATAGTCGACGTGGGTCACCGCCGGGATGTCCGAGCGGGGGACGTTGAGCTTGTCGATCCCGAACAGCGCTTGGCTTTCGGCGGACATCTCGCGGCGGCGCTCCGCCTTCACCTCGGCGACGAGCAGCATATAGGGGCTGTCGCCGTCGAGCTCGAACCAGTCGCCCACCTGCTCGCGCAGAACCGAGGGGGCGAAGGGGCGGAAGCTCTCGCGGTACTTGACCTTGAGGTTGAGCGCCTTCTGCATCGTCTCGGAACGCGGGTCGCCAAGGATCGAGCGCCCGCCGAGCGCGCGGGGGCCGAACTCCATCCGGCCCTGGAACCAGCCCACCGCCGCGCCTTCGGTGAGCGCCTGGGCGGTGGCGGCGATCATCGCGGCTTCGTCCAGCACCGCGAACTTGGCGCCCAGGGCGGTCAGGCGCCGCTCGATCTCCTCTTGCGGGAACGCCGGCCCGAGATAGCTCCCCGCCATGGCATCGCCCGAGACCACGCGCGGCCGGCCCAGCTCCATGTGCCAGGCGGCGAGCGCCGCCCCCGGCGCGCCGCCCGCGTCCCCGGCGGCGGGCTGGACCCAGATGTTCTCGAACGCCCCGTCGCGCAGCACCTTGCCGTTGGCGACGCAGTTGAGCGCGACGCCCCCCGCCAGGCACAGGTTCGGCACGCCGTATTCCTGCGCCAGCGAGCGGGTCAGGCGCAGCACGACCTGCTCGGTCACAAGCTGGAGCGAAGCCGCCATGTCCATGTGGAACTGGTCGAGCCGGGCGGCTTCCTGGTCGCGTACTGGCTGACCGAAAAGGTCCGAAAATGCGCGATTGGTCATGGTCAGGCCGGTCGCGTAGTCGAAGTATCGCTGGTCGAGCCGGAACGAGCCGTCGGGCTTGAGGTCGATCAGATGCTCCAGCATCAGGCCCGCGAATCGCGGCTCGCCATAGGGCGCGAGGCCCATGACCTTGTACTCGCCGCTGTTGACCTTGAACCCCAGGTAATAGGTCAGCGCCGAATAGAGCAGGCCGAGCGAGTGCGGAAAACCGATTTCTTTTTCGATAGTTAGCCTGTTGCCGTGGCCGAGGCAGACGGTGGTCGTCGCCCGCTCGCCGACCCCGTCCATGGTCAGGACCACGGCCTCCGCGAAGGGCGAGGGGTAGAAGGCGCTGGCGGCGTGGCTGAGGTGATGCTCGCTGAACAGCAGCTTGGACTTGTCGCCGAGGCCGCCGGGATGCGCCGCCAGCTCCTCCAGCAGCGTGGTCTTCTGGAACAGCTTCTCCCGCAGCCACACCGGAATCGCCGTCCTGAACGAGCTAAACCCCCGTGGCGCAAAGGAAACATAGGTCTCCAGCAGGCGCTCGAACTTGAGAAAGGGCTTGTCGTAGAAGACCACCCGGTCGACCTCGCCGAGGGTCAGCCCGGCCTCCTTCAGCACATAATCGACGGCGTTCCGCGGATAGGCCTCGTCGTGCTTCAGCCTCGTGAAGCGCTCCTCCTGCGCCGCCGCGACGATCCGCCCGTCGACCACCAGGGCCGCCGCGCTGTCGTGGTAGAACGCCGATATTCCGAGGATGGAGCGCACTAGAAGACGGTATAGATGAACGGCGCGATCGCCGACCCGTGGGTCAGGACCACCAGCCCGCCGATCAGCACCAGCGCCAGGAACAGCGGCCACAGCCACACCTTGCGCCGCGCGACGAGGAAGCGGAGCAGCTCGCCCAGCATGCCCATCAATACTGCTCCCGCATCGGCCCGGGCTGGGCCTCGCGGCGCTCCCAATAGCTGCCGGCCTCGCGCGACAGGCGGCGCTGCATCGGGTCCTTGCGCAGCAGCTTCATGAGCAGGGCGGTGGGGATCACCGCGACCACGAAGAGCAGGCCCATCATCACCGGCGTCATCACCGCGCCGAGCGCCAGGCCGAAGCGGAACCACAGCCGGTTGAGCGGTGCGAGCACCGCGGGGCGGATCAGCGCGACGAGGAGAAACAGGACGGCGATGGCAAGCGCCCACCACCGGGCGGGGTGGTGATGCCACAGCGGCAGCAGGCCGACGACGGCAAAGGCCCCGGCAAAGACCATGCCGAAACTGCGTTCGGAACCCATCTCGATCTTGGCCGCGGACATGGCGGCGGTGCTAACCGACGCGGGCCGGATTGCAAAGAGCGCTAGGCTTTTCGGAACACCGGCAGCGAGAAGGGGCCCGCCGCATCCTCGGCCGCGACGAACGCGACCTCGACCGGCATCCCCACCGTCATCTCCGGCCAGGAGAAGCCTTGCGGATTGCCGATGAACAGCGCGCCTTCCTCCAGCTCGACCAGCACCGTGTCCCAGGGGACCGGCAGCATGCCGCGGTTGTAGTCGCGCTCGAAGGTGCACCAGGAAACGAGGCTGCCGCGCCCCGACATCCGGGCCCATTCGAGCTGCGCCGAGCCGCAGGTTTCGCAGGCCGCGACCACCGGCCAGGCGATCTCGCCGCACGAGCCGCATTTCTGGAGGCGCAGCTCGCCCTTGGCGGCCCAGTCCCAGAAGGTGTCGTGGGAATAGGCGCCGATGGGCCCGAGAGTACGGTCGGGGCGGCGTTCGGGCATGGTCATTCTCCCGGCACGAAGATCAGCGGGTGGCACTGGTCGGTCTGGGCCAGCGAGAACAGCGAGGCGTCCCGCCGCGCGACCTGCCGCGGTCCGGCCCGGCCGCGCACCTGGCGGACCGCTTCGGCGACCTGGCTCCAGCCGTGCATGTAGGAACCCGAAAGATTGCCGCCCGCGGTATTCGTCGGCAGCTTGCCGCCCACGCCCATCCCGCCCTCGGCGGCGAATGCCAGGCCCCGGCCCGGTTCGACGAAGCCCAGCCCCTCGAGCTGGTTGACCAGGTGGATGGTCGAGGCGTCGTAGCCCTCGAAATGCCCCACGTCGGCAAGGCTGAGGCCCGCCATGTCCAGCGCCTGCCGCCCGGCCTCCCGGATCTGCGGGCGGAGCCGTTCGCGCACCATGGCGTGCAGCTTGCGGCCCTCGACCTTGGCCTCACCCCAGCCGGCGACGAGCGCGGGGCTCATGCCCTTGGCCGGTTCGGCGCGGCTGACGATCAGGCAGACCGCGCCGTCGTTGACCAGGCACAGGTCGAACAGGTGCAGCGGCCGGACGATGTAGCGCGAGGCCATGTAGTCCTGGACCGTGATCGGCTTCTGCATGACCGCGTTCGGATAGCGCGACGCATTCTGCCGGACCTGGATCGCGACCTCGGCCAGGTCTTCCTCCCGCGCGCCGTATTCGTGCCGGTAGTGGGTGAACATCAGCGCCCAGTGCGCGGCCTGCGACGACCAGCCCCAGGGCAGGTGGTAATAGTAGGAGCTCGGTGCCGCGCCTACGGTCCCGGCGTAGGTCGCGCCGCCGTACTGCCGCCCGATCGCGCGGCTGGCGACCGAATAGATCATCGCCACGCAATCGGCCTTGCCCGCGGCGATGTCGGCCGCGACCACGGGCAGCGGGCCGGCCATGATGTTGCCGTTGCCGATCGCGTAGCGGGCCTTCAGCCCCAGCAGCCGCGCCATCTCCGCGGGCGGCGGGCCGCCGTAGGTGAAGGAGCAGGAGATCCCGTCGATGTCCTCGCGGGCCAGGCCCGAATCCGCCAGGGCGCGCTCGAAGGCCGTGCGGCACAGGTCCTCGACCTCGGGCGGCTCATAGCCCGGCGCGCGGGCGCGCTCGGCGGCGTAGTCGGCATGGTAGTCGGTCTCGCCCACGCCGATCACCCCGACGCGCCGGCTGAGGTCCCGGCTCGGCGGGGGCACTTTTCCGACTGCGGCTTCGACCATTCGCATCCTCTCCTCTGCGGCCCAGGCTATGAGCCGCCGCGGCGCGAGGCAATCGGCCGGGCGCGAAACTGGACGCGAAGCAAAGACTTGCCGAGGCACGGCAAGGCTTTATCGTCGCCGCCGACCAAGTCACGGAGGGGAAATGAGCACTCGCAGCCCGAACGGGCCGAACGGCGCCGCGGCCGAATGGCGCGCGCACTGGACGCTCGCGCTGGCGGCGCTCGCCGGCTATTCGACGATCGGCCTGCAAAGCTACGGGATCAGCCCCTTCGTCACCCATCTCGAAGCCGAGTTCGGCTGGAGCCGGTCCGACGTGATGACCGGGATCAGCCTGTCCAACTTCGCCGGCATCTTCCTCAACATCATCATCGGCATGATCGTCGACCGGTTCGGCTCGCGCCGGGTCGGGCTGACCGGGGTGGTCGTCAAGACCAGCGCCTTCGCCCTGCTCGCGACGGCGACCGGCACGCTGCTCGACTGGAGCTTCCTGTGGCTGCTGGTGGCCGTGGGCGTGGTGCTGGTCCAGTCGACCGTGTGGATGCGCGCGCTGGCCAGGCATTTCGACCGTTCGCGCGGCTTCGCTTTCGCCTTCGCGCTGTCGGGCACCTCGCTGATGGCGATCTTCCTGCCCGCCTATGCGACCTGGCTGATCCAGCAGTTCGACTGGCGCACCGCCTTCGTCGGGGTCGGCATGACCTGGCTGGCGCTGAGCCTGCCGATCGTGTTCTTCCTGTTCCGCGAGGATCGCGGGCCCCGGGAGGAGCAGCCCGCGGCCGACGCGCCGCCGGCCCGGCTGCCGGGGTTCACTTTCCGCGAAGGCCTGCGCACCCGGCCCTTCTGGCTGCTGGTGATCTCGTTCGGCTGCTTTTCCTTCTTCAGCATGACGGTGGTGACCAACCTGCTGCCGCTGCTGTCCGAAGCCGGCGGGATTTCCGCGATGGAAGCGGCGGGCATCGCCTCGATCATGGGCCTGGTCGGCCTCGGGGTGCGGCTGTCGGTGGGAGCGGCGCTCGACCGGCTGCCCGGCAACGTGATCGGCGCGATCACTCTGCTGATGCCGGTGATCGGCTCCAGCATCCTGCTGATGGATGCCCCGGGCCCGATCCTGCTGTCGGTCGCGGTCGCGGCATTCGGCGCCGCGGTCGGCGCGGAAATGGATGTCGCGCTCTATCTCGCGACGCGCCACTTCGGGCTCAAGGCCTTCGCCGCGCTGTTCAACGCGGTCATCACCTGCGGCGCGGTCATGGCCGCGCTGGGGCCGATGGTCGGCGGCAAGCTGCACGACCTCACCGGCAACTACGACGCGCTGCTGATGACCATCGTCGGGCTGATGAGCGCCGGCGCGCTGTCGATGGCGCTGATCGGCAAGACGCCGCCGGAAGTGCCGGAGTAGAAATGCGCGAATAATCGCCCGGCGTTCCATTTGGGATGTTCGGATGCTATTGCAGTGCCTCGGCCCGGGGAGACCATCCTGATGCGCATCCGAAACTGTCTGCCTCTCGTCGCGGTCATGCTCGCCTTGGGCGCTCCCGCCGTCCCGGCCCAGACCGTCGATCGCCTCGAGCCTCAGTACCGCGCCACCGAGAAGGTGCCCACCGGGCTGGGCCTGGTCCGCCGGCAATTGCGCGACGGCGACCTGACCGGGGCGCTCGCCACGGTCGAGCGGGTGATCATCCTCGATCCGCTCAATGCCGAGGCGCGGCTGCTCCACGCCAGCCTGCTGTGCCGGCTCGACGACCGGCCGGGCTCGCAGACCGAGTTCGATCCGATGCGCGGCCATGACATCCCGCAGGACCTGTGGCGCGAGGAAACGGGCCACTGCCGGGAACCGCAGAAGGGAGCCGGCCAATGAGCGCGTTTCGCTGGGCCCAGCCGATCATCAGGCCGCTCGGCGCGGCGCTGGCCGTCACCACGCTGCTCGGGGCGGCCGCTGCGCCGACCATCGTCGGCTCGGTCGCGGCCCTGCGCAATCAGGTCGACGTGCGCCGCGCCCCTGCCGCGGCGCCGCGCCCCGCGACCATGGGCCAGCGCATGGCGCTCGGCAACCAGGTCCAGACCGGCAGCCAGAGCCACATGCAATTGCTGCTGCTCGACCGGTCGAGCTTCACCGTCGGCCAGAATGCACGGCTGACGATCGACCGTTTCGTCTACGATCCGGGCGGCGGCTCCTTCTCGGCGACGGTCGCCAAGGGCGCGCTGCGCTTCATGTCGGGCGGCGGCCACGGTACGGGCGGAGCGCAGATCCGCACCCCGGTCGCGACGATCGGCATCCGCGGCACGATCGTCGATGCGGTCGTCGGCGAAAGGGCGGTCGACATCGCCAGGCACGAGCCCGCGCTGAACAATGCCGGCGGCGATCCCGAGACCGCCTCGCTGATCGTCCTGCGCGGGCCGGGACCGCGCGACCGGCGGCCCGGCGCGATCTCGGTCGAGGCCGGGGGCAAGACCGTCGATCTCGACCGGCCGCTGCTCGCCGTCTACGTGCCCGCGCCGGGCGCCGCGCCGATCGGGCCGTTCACCATCTCGCTGTCCGGCCAGGCGGTGCTCAACGACCTGATCCTGCCCCGGCTCGACCGGCGGCTGCCCCAGGGCGGCCAGGCCCAGATGCCGGCGCGGAGCAACGATCTCTACGATCCCTTCCCCAACCGGCCCTATCCGCCGGGCTATGTGCCGGGCGGCCTCGATAACGGCAGGGGCGGCAGGGGCAGCGGCGCCGGCGTGCCCGACATTCCGCTGTTCGTCCCCAACAATCCGGGACCGCAAGGCGGCGGCAACCAGGGCGGGGGAGGCAATCCGACCGGCGGTCCCAGCCCCGCGCCGAGCTCTTCGCCCAGCCCCGGCCCGTCGCCATCGCCGTAGGCGAGCCCGTCGGGCGGGCCGCTGACCGGGCCGGGCAACTGATCCGGCGGGCCGGTATTCCCAAGCGCCTTTGGGCCAGCCCGCTGCTGCCGGGGATCGCGGCGCTGCTGGCGGTCTTCGCGCTGCAACTGATCGGTGTTCCCGCGGTGGGGCGCATCGGCGACCTGTTCTTCGATTCCTACCAGCGCGCCGCACCGCGTGCGCCGCTGGATGCGCCGGTCCAGGTCGTGGCGATCGACGAGGAATCGATTCGGCGGATCGGGCAGTGGCCCTGGCCGCGCACCGAAGTGGGCCGCCTGATCGAGCAGCTCAGTGCCGCGGGGGCGGCGGTCGTGGCGCTCGACATCGTCTTTGCCGAGCCCGATCGCACATCGCCGGGGCAGCTCGCCAGGCAGTTGCCGGGGGCCGATCCGGCGGTGCTCGCGGCGATCCGCGCGCTGCCCGAGAACGACGCGCTGTTCGCCGAGACGGTCAGCCGCACTCCGGTCGTCAGCGGCTATTTCCTGACGCCCGATCCGGGCCGCGGCAATGTCGCGGCGAAAGGCGGCATCGCGGTCTCCGGCTCGCCCCCCGACGCCGCGCTGCGCAGCTATGCGAGCGCGATCACGCCCTTGCCGGCGATCCAGGAAGCGGCGAGCGGCACCGGCTTTCTGACTTTCGCGCCCGACCGCGACGGGATCATCCGCCGGGTGCCCCTGCTCGCCCGGCAGAACGGCCAGGTCGTGCCGTCGCTCTCGGTCGAGGCGCTGCGCGTGGCGCAGCAGGCGGGCTCGGTCATGGTCAAGACCAGCGACGGCAGCGGCAACCTGTCGGGCGGCGGCGCGGTCGGGGTGACCGCGCTGAAGGTCGGCGACTTCACCGTGCCGACCACGCGGAGCGGCGAGATGTGGGTGCGCTATCCCGCGGCCGGCACCGCGCCGGCGGTGCCGGCCTGGCAGGTGCTCCAGGGCGCGCTGTCGCACCGGCAGCTCGAACGCGCCTTCGCCGGCAGGATCGTCTTCATCGGCGCCTCGGCGGTGGGGCTGCACGATCTGGTCGCGACGCCCGTGCAGGACCGCGAGCTGGGCGTGAACCTGCATGCCTATGCGGCCCAGCAGATGCTGACGGGCGAATTCCTGACCCGTCCCGACTGGGCCGACGGGCTGGAGCGCGCGCTGGTCCTGGCCTTCGGGATCGCGCTGCTGATCGTGCTGCCGCGGATCGGCGCGCTGAAGGGCGCGCTGCTCGGCGGGGCCTTCGCGGCCGTGGCGCTGGCGGGCAGTTGGTTTTCCTTCACTCAGGCCCGGTTCCTGCTCGATCCGGCCTGGCCCCTGGCAGCGATCCTGGCGGTCTACATCGCCTCGACCGTCACCACCTTCTACCGCGAGGAACGCCGGCGCAGCCATATCCACCGCGCCTTCGACCACTATCTCTCGCCCGAGCTGGTCAAGCGCATCGCCGCCGATCCCGGCCAGCTCCAGCTTGGCGGCGAGGAGCGCGAGATGACCGTGATGTTCGCCGACATTCGCCGCTTTTCCGCGCTGTCGGAACGCCTGGCGCCGACCGAGATCACGCGGTTCCTGATCGGTTTCCTGACCCCGATGTGCGATGTCCTGCTGGAGCGCAAGGCGACGATCGACAAGTTCATCGGCGATGCGATCCTGGCCTTCTGGAACGCGCCGCTCGACGATCCCGACCAGTACGAGAACGCGGCCAGGGCGACTCTGGGGATGGTCGCGCGGCTGAAGGCGCTCAACCTGGCCCCGCCGCAGCCCTGGCCGGGCGAGGTGCGGATCGGGATCGGGCTCAATGCGGGGCCGTGCTGCGTCGGCAATATCGGCTCGGAAAGCCGGCTGTCCTATTCGCTGATCGGGGATACGGTGAACCTGGCCGCGCGGCTCGAGCCGCTGACCAAGCGCTACGGCGTGGAGATCGTGATCGGCGAGGAATTTCAGAGGAAGATTCCCGACTTTGCCGTGCTTGGGCTGGACCGGGTGCGGGTTGCCGGGCGGGATACGCCCGAAAACGTCTACATTCTCGTGGGCGATCAGGTCGTGGCTCGCGACCCGTCATTCGCGATGTTCGCGGGCACGCATGAAGCCATGCTCGTCGCCTATCGGGCCGGGAACTGGGCGGAAGCGGAAACTCTGCTCGCGAGCGGCGAAGCCGGGGCCCGCGACTACGGCCTGATCCCGCTCTACCGGCTCTATCGGGAACGGCTCGCCGGCGCCGTGCCAAAGGACTGGGACGGAGTCTCGTCAGGCGTCGGCAAGGACGGCTGATTTCATTTTCCTACATCGGTCGAGCCTGTCATGCCTCGATCGCGCGTCACGCCGCCCGCGCTTCGAAGCGCGGATCTGTAGGAGATATGTCACCCGTATCATTTCAGGCAAACTTACGAAAATACACGATATTTTGACAGCCAACCGGGTGACACGTGTCCGGTATGCCACCTCTCCCGAGAGGTCAGCGGTCGGCGAAAGCGTAGGGCGCCCGCCCCCGGTGGTAGTCGTCGGGGAGCAATTGGCGGCCGATCGGGGGCGCGGCGCGGGCCGGGCAGTCGATCCGCTGGCACAGCCGGCAGGTCGGGCCGATCGGGGTGGCCTGGTCGGCGGTGAGGCCGGGTTGCAGCCGGGCATAGACCAGCCGCCCGGCATGTTCCGCCGCGCAGCCCAGGGCGACCGCGCGCTCGACCCTGGGCTGGCCGAATTGGCCCCCGCCCGCGATCACCGTCCGCGCCACCGAGAAGAAGCGCTGGCCGCCCGGCAATTCGAGCCACTGGGTCAGGACCTCGCCGGGGCGGGAGAAGGTTTCATGGACGTTCCACAGCGGACAGCCGCCGCCATGGTGGGCGAAGGACAGTCCGGCGCCGTCGAGCCGCTTCGAGACGTTGCCCGCCTTGTCGATCCGCAGGAAGAAGAACGGCACGCGCTCCTGCCCGGGCTTCTGCAGCGTGGTCAGGCGGTGGGCGGTCTGCTCGAAGGAGGTGCCGAAGTCGCGGGCCAGGGCCTCGACGTCGTAGGCCCGCGCCTCGGCCGCCTTGGCGAAGGCAGCATAGGGCATGACCATCGCCGCGGCGGCATAGGTCATCAGGCCCCTTCTCACCAATTGCCGCCCGGCGTCGGTAGCGAACTGGCCGT
>JASGGH010000033.1:0-30758 GCA_047605105.1 Novosphingobium sp.
TGCCCTCGGACGTGCCGGCCACCTTGAAGTCCATGTCGCCGAGGTGATCCTCGTCACCGAGGATGTCGCTGAGCACGGTGAACTCGTCGCCTTCCAGGATCAGGCCCATCGCGATGCCCGAGACCGGGCGCTTGAGCGGCACGCCGGCGTCCATCATCGACAGCGAGCCGCCGCAGACGGTGGCCATCGAGGAGGAACCGTTGGACTCGGTGATGTCCGAGACCACGCGGATCGTGTAGGGGAACTCTTCCTTCGTCGGCAGCACCGCCTGCAGCGCGCGCCAGGCGAGCTTGCCGTGGCCGGTATCGCGGCGCGACGGGGCGCCGAAGCGGCCCACTTCACCGACCGAGTAGGGCGGGAAGTTGTAGTGCAGCATGAAGTTCGAGTAGCTGAGGCCTTCCAGGCCGTCGATCATCTGCTCGCTGTCCTTGGTGCCCAAGGTGGTGGTGCAGATCGACTGGGTCTCGCCGCGGGTGAACAGCGCCGAACCGTGGGTGCGCGGCAGGAAGCCGACCATGGCTTCGATCGGGCGGACCTGATCCTTGGTCCGGCCGTCGATGCGCTTCTCGCCCTTGATGATCGCGCCGCGGACGATGTCCGCCTCGACCTTCTTGACCGACTTGATCGCCACCATCTGGGTCTGCGCGTCCTCGCCGGCGAAGGCTTCCTTGGCCTTGGCGCGGGCTTCGTTCAGCGCGTTCGAGCGGGCCGACTTGTCGGTCAGCTTGTAGGCGGCGGCGATGTCCTTGCCGATCAGGTCCTTGAGCTTGGCCTTGACGCCCGAATTGTCGCTGGTGGCGACTTCCCACGGGTCCTTGGCGGCCTTCTCGGCCAGGTCGATGATCAGGTTGGCGACCTTCTTGCACTCGTCGTGCGCGAACAGAACGGCGCCGAGCATCACGTCCTCGGGCAGCTCGCGGGCCTGGCTTTCGACCATCATCACGGCATTGCCGGTGGCGGCGACGACCAGGTCGAGGTTGCCGGCGGCGGCCACGTCCTGGCGCGGGTTGAGGATGTACGCGCCATCCTCGTAACCGACGCGCGCGGCGCCGATCGGCCCCATGAACGGCACGCCCGAGATGGTCAGCGCGGCCGAGGCGGCGATCATCGCGACGATGTCCGGCTCGACCTCGCCGTCATAGCTAAGAACTTGACAAATAACATTAATTTCGTTATAAAACCCCTCAGGGAACAAGGGCCGCACCGGCCGGTCGATCAGGCGGGAGACCAGCGTCTCCTTTTCGGTGGCGCCGCGTTCGCGCTTGAAGAAGCCGCCGGGGATGCGCCCCGCGGCGAAGAACTTTTCCTGGTAGTGGACGGTGAGCGGGAAGAAGTCCTGCCCTTCCTTGACGCTCTTGGCGGCGGTCACCGCGCAGAGAACGACGGTTTCGCCATAGGTGGCGAGGACCGCGCCGTCAGCCTGACGGGCAATGCGGCCGGTTTCCAGGGTGAGGGTCTTTCCGCCCCACTCCATCGATACGGTTTTGACGTCGAACATGTAGTCTTTCCTTTGAACCCGCGGGCCAGATTGCGCGCGCGGGGCCTCTGTTGCCGGGGGTACCGTCCCGGCCCGGTCGGGGCGCGTCCTTGCGCCCCCCTCGCTGGCCCCGCCGCCTCATTGCGCGCGGGGTCCAGAATCAAGAAGCGGCCCGCTGGGGGCCGCCTCCGTAATTCGTTACTTACGCAGACCGAGCTTCTGGATGAGAGCGTTGTAGCGGTCCACGTCCTTGCGCTTCAGGTAGTCCAGCAGCGAACGGCGCTTGTTGACCATGGTCAGCAGACCGCGGCGCGAGTGGTTGTCCTTGTGGTGCGACTTGAAGTGCTCGGTAAGCGTGACGATGCGGCTGGTCAGGATCGCGACCTGCACTTCCGGCGAACCGGTGTCGCCCTTGGCGCGCGCGTTGTCCGAAATGATCTGCTGCTTCTTCTCGGCGGTAACCGACATATGCTTTACTCCGCGACATCGGGAAGGTTGAAGCCCCGCGAGACGGTGGCGTTGCCGCCCGAAAGCTCGACCAGCGCGACCGGCACAGTGCCAAGCCGCCCCCAGTAGAGCCCGTCTTCAAAGGCCAGTCCGGTCAGAACCCGACCCTGACGGATCGCCCTTGCCTGTTCCGAACCGAGATCGAGAGCCGGGATGTCGACCAGCCCTGCCTCCAGCGGCAAGAGTACGTTCTCAAGGCGCGCGCCCTTGCCGATTTCGTTCAGCTTGTCCAGCGAAATCGCCTGTTCCTCGACGAACGGCCCCGCACGCAGGCGGCGCAGCATGGTGACGTGGCCGACCGTGCCGAGCGCGCGCGCGATGTCTCGGGCGAGGCTGCGGATGTAGGTGCCCTTGGAGACATGGGCTTCCAACGTCAGTTTGCCCACATCTCCGTTCGTGTCGAGCGAAGTCGAGACACCGGCGCGCAACGTGTCTCGACTTCGCTCGACACGAACGGGCCTCAGAAAGTGAATAGTCACGTTCCGCGATTTCAGCTCGACCTGCTCCCCCGCCCGCGCCCGGTCATAGGCGCGCTGGCCATCGATCATCAGGGCCGAGTAGATCGGCGGAACCTGCTCGATCGGTCCGGTGAAGCGGGGCAGGATCGCCGCAACCTCCCCCGCGCTCGGCAGGATGTCGCACTCCGCGATCACCTTGCCTTCGAGGTCGAGCGTGTCCGTTTCCACCCCGAACTGAACAGTGAAGGCATATTCCTTGCTGGCATCGAGCATCCGCCCGCACAGCTTGGTCGCCTCGCCCAGCGCGATCGGCAGGACCCCGCTCGCCAGCGGATCGAGCGTGCCGCCGTGGCCGACCTTGACCTTGCCGTAGCCCGCCTCGCGCAGGTTGCGCTTGACCGCGCCGACCGCTTGGGTCGAGCCCAGGCCGACCGGCTTGTCGAGAATGATCCAGCCGTTGATCATTCGCTGTCCGGCCAGGCGAGGTTGCGGGCATGTCCGCCCACGGCTGCAGGCCAGCCCTTGGCATGAGCTTCGAAGCGCACCCGATCGCCCTGGTAGAGCGCGCGGGTCGCTTCCTCGAACCCCGGACGGTCGCCGGCCATGACGCTCAGGAAGCGATAGGCGGCGTCGCGGCACTCCCGCTCGCTGCGGCCGCTGCGCATCGCGGCCTCGACCAGCTTGCGCAGCGCGTTCGACGCGCCGCCGGGCTGCCTGGCCAGCCATTCCCAATGCCGCGGCAGCAGCGTGACCTCGCGCGCTTCCACCCCGAGCGACGGCCGCCCGCGCGGGCGGGGTGGCGGCGGGGCGGCGGCAAGATCGAGATCGACCTGCGCGCCAGTCTCGTCGTCGAAGGCCAGGAGGTCCGAACTGCGCGCCAGCGGCTCCAGCCCGCGCAGCGCGCCGGCGAATTCGCCCGGCGAGCCGCGGGCGATCACTTCACCCTTGTAGAACACGGTGACGGACATGCGCCGCTCCTTTCGCGGCACTCGATATTAATCCGGGTATATTTTGTCAATTATAACCCGGGTTAAATTCCGCTAGCCACCCGCAACCGCCTGGGCCAGGGCCACGTAGTGGCCCAATGCCCATTCGACGGGCGGCATCACCACCGCCCCCACCGGATCGAAGCCCTTGATCACCGACGGCAGCACGATCAGCAGCAACAGCACGACGGGGAAGCCCAGGGGGCGCAGCTTCTCGTAGGATTCCGCCCAGGACGGAGGCAGCAGGCCTTCGACAATATGCGAGCCGTCGAAGGGCGGCAGCGGCAAGAGGTTGAACAGTGCCAGGAAGACGTTGATCTGGATGAAGTTGGACAGGTTGAGCATGACGAAACCGGCCACCCCGGAGGGCTCCCGGAGGCCGGCATAGGGTTGCAGCAGGAAGCCCAGGGCCACCGCCGCGATCGCCGCCAGGATCAGATTGCTGCCCGGCCCCGCCGCGGCCACGGCCATCATCCCCAGCCTCGGGTTGCGCAGCATCCGCTTGTTGACCGGCACCGGCTTGGCCCAGCCGAACACCGGCGCACCGACCAGCTTGAGGAAGCCCGGCAGCACGATCGTCCCGATCGGATCGACATGGCGGATCGGATTGAGGGTCAGCCGCTTCATGCGATGCGCGGTCGGATCGCCGAGCGCGCGAGCCATCCACCCGTGGGCGACTTCATGGAACACGATCGCGAAGACCAGCGGCAGGATGACCGCCGCGGCTTGATAGAGGGTTTCGTTCATGGCTGAATTGCTGCGTGCAGAAGCGAGATTGGCAAGGGTGGCCCCTTGTGCTGATAGATCTTGCGCAGGTTGGCGGTCGCTTCGGCCAACGACAGCTTCCTGCGTTCGGACGGCCGCCGCAACAGCACGCCGCCGGCGGTCTCGACCACCTCCAGGCCGCTGCCCTGGCCCCAGCCCAGACGATCGCGCACATCCTTGGGAATGACGATCCGGCCCTTGGCGGACAGTCTGGTCTGCGCGGTCATGCCGGTAAGGTACGTCTGACCGGACTCGAGTTCAAGCCGCGGCTTCGGCCAGCAATATCTCGGCCAGCGCCTGGGGCCGGGTATTCATTACCTGGTGGCCGGCATCGATCCGCGGCGTCGTGCGCGCGTGCACCCGCACGGCGAAGCGCTCCTGCCATTCGAGCGGCAGGATAGCGTCCTCCAGGCAAAGCACATAGCTGACCGGCACATCCGCCAGGTGATCGTAGGGCCAATCCGTCTCGGCATAGCAGCTGCGCGGCCAGTTGTCGAAACCGAGCTTGTCGAGAAAGGCCTCCGCCTCGGCAGGCGCCATGTCGTTGCAGAACATCACCCGGTAGCGCTCGCGCATCGGGCGTGCCGCGTCGGTCAGCGCGCGGCTGCCTTCGGTGTGGCCGTGCTCGCGCATCCGCTTGGCGGTCATGTCGATCACGGTGAGGCCCGGATCGGGCGCGATGCAACTGACGAATACCAGCTTGGCGAACAGTTCGCGCCGCAGCGCCGCCATCGCCGGCATGGAGGTGCCGGCCTGGGAGTGGCCGACCAGCACCACATTCTTCATCCCCGCCGCCGCGATGTCCGCCACGAGTTCGGCGGTGATCTGTGAAAACGCGATGTCCGCGGTCTCGCGGCCGCGCTTGGTTCCGCAGCCCGGCGCGTCGAGCGCGAGGCAGCGGACGCGGTCGCCGGCCTGCAGTTTCAGCGCCGCGATGGTCTCGTCCCAGACCCAGCCGCCCTGGCCGCCGCCGTGAAGGAAGACAAAATCAGTCATCCTCGTTTTCTCCAATGTCGCGGATCACGCGCGGATCGGACAGCAGGCGCTCGATCCGGGCGGCCTCGTCGAAGCTTTCGTCCGGCATGAACCTGATCTTGGCCGCATTGCGCAGCTTGAGCCGCCCGGCGACCTCGCGCTGGAAGAAGGCGGTATTGGTGCGCAGCGCCTTGAGCACCGCTTCCTCGTTCGCGCCGAGCAGCGGCTTCACGTAGACCGTGGCGAGCCGCAGGTCGGGGCTCATCCGCACCTCGGTGACCGAGACCGAATGGGCGCCGAGCACCTCGTCGTGCACTTCGCCGCGCAGCAGCAGCTCGGACAGCATGTGGCGCACCTGCTCGCCGACCTTGAGCAGGCGGACCGAGCGGGTTTCGGAGGTGGCGGGTTGGCGGGCCATCTAGCTACAATATTCCTTGATCGAGCCGGGGCTAAGCTTTGCCATCTCGGCATTATAAGCCCGAATATATTTCTCGTAGGCCTTACCGCAAACCGTCCGAGGCGAATAAAACGGATCGACCCGCCCAGTGAATGGATCACCAAGCCGGATTAGCCGGTAGTCGGCAAACGACTGGAACGCGCGCGTGCGCCACTCGGCTGGCGGCAGTTTTGATCTACAGCCCTTCAACGGTATTCCTTTGGAACTCCATTGCAATACCAGCCCTGTAGCCATCCCCTTGTCGTCGAACTCACCGCCGTAGTCGAAAAAGAAGCGCCGCTCGCCACGCTGGAGGTCCATTCGCGCGTCTTCGGCAGCGCTCTGCTTGTCGATCGCCCCCGTACAAACCTCTACTCCCCGATCGAATGCTGCCCGCCGCGAAGAAATAGCCACAACCAGGCCAACGGTCAGTATACCGATGATCACGGCCGCAAACGGCGCCATGAGTTTCATGCCATCTTGTCGAGTATGCGCCGCATCGAGCGAATGTTCCGCGCCGTGCCCTTGCGGCCGAGGCGGCGCTCGATGAAGGCGTTGGTCAGCTTGCTGTCGGCGACGCCCGCGACGAAGTCGATATGCAGCGCGCGGTCGCCCGCGGCAAGGCGTTCCGGCCCCGCGTGCCCGGCGATCAGCGCATCGCAGGCATCAGGGTCGACCAGGCCGTTCAGGAACAGCGTGTGGACGAACTTCTCCTCGCCGTCCGCGGCGAAGGGATTCTCGGCGATCGCCGCCGCCAGGGCATCGCGCGAGCGCACCAGCGCCGCGCTCTTCATGCCGAAGCGATCGCGCATCATCAGGGTGAGCTTTTCCTCGAGGCCTTCGTCGGGCCGCTCGGGGTGGTCGAACAGCACGTTGCCGCTCGCCACCACGGTTTCGACCTGCGTGAACCCCTCCGCCTCGAAAGCCGCGCGCAGGTCGGCCATGGTCAGCCGGTTTCCGCCGACATTGATGGAACCGAACAGGGCGACGTAGCGGGGCATCTTGAAATTTTCACACTCGCGGGCTATAACGACTGCGTCGCTACTGACATCTGGTGATCCAATCACCTTCCTGAGCCCGGGCGTTGCTGCGTCCGGGCTCAAATCGTATCGAAGGCCGGCGTTGCTGCGCCAGCCTCCTCACCGGTTACTTGCGGTTCAGCTCGATGAGCTTCACGACAAGGCCGACGAAAGCAGCCACGAGGGTTGCCGCGCCGATAACCAGGAACGCTACTTTATCTGTATCCAATCATATCACCTCCCTGTCTGCCGCGAGTTGCGGCAGCGGGTAGGTAACCGAATCCGTAAATGCTCGGGAGGGCAGAACACCGTCCGCCCTCCATTCCGGATCATTCTCCTTACAGCGTCCGTTCGCGCATCTCGACTTCGAAGGTCTCCAGCACGTCGCCCGGCTTGATGTCGTTGGTGTCCTGGAGGACCACGCCGCATTCCAGGCCCGCGCGGACTTCCGGCACGTCGTCCTTGAAGCGCCGCAGCGAGGCCACGGTGGTCTTGGTGATGATGACGTCGTCGCGGGTGATGCGCGCGTGGATGCCCTTGCGGATGTAGCCGTCGGTGACGAGCAGGCCCGCGGCCTTGTCGTGCTTGCCGGCGGGGAACACTTCCTTGAGCTCGGCGCGGCCGACCACGGTCTCGATCCGCTCCGGGCCCCAGATGCCGGCCATTTCCTTGGCGACGTCCTCGGTCAGGTGGTAGATCACGTCGAAGTACTTCATCCGCACCTTGTGGCGGTCGACCATCTCGCGCGCCTTGGCGTTGGGACGGACGTTGAAGCCGATCACCGGCGCGCCGGTGGAGAAGGCCAGGTTCACGTCGCTCTCGGTGATCGCGCCGACGCCGGAACTGAGCACCTTCACCTTGATCTCGTCGTTGGAGATCTTGTTCAGCGCATTGACGATCGCCTCGGCCGAGCCCTGGACGTCGGCCTTGATGACCACCGGATATTCGAGGACGTTCTGCTTGGCGGTCAGCGCGGAGAACATGTTCTCCAGGCTGGCCGGAGCCGCAGTGGTGCGCTTGGCCGTGGCCTGTTCCTGGCGGTAGGCGGCGACCTCGCGGGCGCGGGCCTCGTTCTCGACAACGGTCAGGGTGTCGCCGGCGAGCGGCACGCCGCCCAGGCCCAGGACCTCGACCGGCAGCGACGGCGGGGCTTCCTTGATCTGGCGGCCCTTGTCGTCGTGCATCGCGCGGACGCGGCCCGACTGGGTGCCGACCACGAAGATGTCGCCGACCTTGAGCGTGCCGCGGTTGATCAGCACGGTCGCCAGCGGGCCCTTGCCCTTGTCGAGCTTGGCCTCGACCACGGTCGCCTCGGCGCTGCGGTCGGGATTGGCCTTGAGCTCGAGCAGTTCAGCCTGGAGCAGGATCTTCTCGATCAGCTCGTCGAGGCCCGCGCCGGTCTTGGCCGAGACTTCGACGTCCTGGACGTCGCCCGACATGGCTTCGACGATGACCTCGTGCTCGAGCAGGCGCTCGCGGATCTTCTGGGCGTTGAACTCGGGCTTGTCGCTCTTGGTCACGGCCACGATCATCGGCACGCCGGCGGCCTTGGTGTGATTGATCGCCTCGATTGTCTGCGGCATCAGCCCGTCGTCGCCCGCGACCACCAGGATGACGATGTCGGTGACGTTGGCGCCGCGCATCCGCATCTCGGTGAAGGCCTCGTGGCCCGGGGTGTCGAGGAAGGTGATCAGCTCGCCGCCCTTGGTCTTGATCTGGTAGGCGCCGATGTGCTGCGTGATGCCGCCGGCCTCGCCCTTGACCACGTCGGTGCCGCGCAGGGCATCGAGCAGCGAGGTCTTGCCGTGGTCGACATGGCCCATGATGGTCACGACCGGCGGGCGCGCGACCAGCGTGGCTTCCTCGTCGACGTCGGCGGCGGTGTCGATGTCGACGTCGCTTTCCGAGACCAGCGTGATGTTGTGGCCGAATTCCTCGACCAGCAGCTCGGCGGTTTCCTGGTCGATCGTCTGATTGACGGTGACCATCATGCCCATCTTGAACAGCGCCTTGACCAGGTCGGCGCCCTTCTCGGCCATGCGGTTGGCAAGCTCGCCGACGGTGATCGTCTCGGGCACCACGACATCGCGGACCTGCTTCTCGCGCGGCTGGGACTGGCCGGCGAAATGGGCGCGCCTTTCCTTCTCGCGCGCCCGCTTCAAGGCGGCGAGCGAACGGGCGCGGGCGCCTTCGTCCTCGTTGAGCGCGCGGGTGACGGTCAGCTTGCCCGACTGGCGGCGGTCGGCCGGGGTCTTGTCGCGCGGATGGGCGACCTTCTTCGGCTCCGGCGCGGGACGCTTGGGCGCGATGACCGGGGTGAAGCGGCGCGGCGCAGTGGTTCCGGTGGTGGTTGTTTCCTGCGGCTGCTCGGCTTCGGGCGCGGCCGTCTCGGCGGGCTCGGGGGCAGCAGCCTCGGTCGCCGCGACGACTTCGGGCTCGGGCTGCGGCGCGGGCGGAGCCTCGCTCACGCCCTTGGCCTTGTCCTCGGCGCGACGCTTCTCGTCCTCGATCGCGCGGGCGCGCGCTTCCTGTTCGCGCTTGGTCTGCTCTTCGAGCAGGGCAAGGCGGGCCTCCTCGGCCTCCCGCTGCATGCGCGCGACGCGCTCCTGCGGGGTCTCGTTGGACGCGGCCGGCTTGGGCGCGGGAGGCGCCTTGGGCGGCTCGGCCACGGGCGGCGGAGGCGCGATTTCGACGACCTCGGGAGCCGGAACTGCCTGCGCCTCGCCGGGCTTGCCGATCAGCTTGCGGCGCTTGACCTCGACCACGACCTTGTTGGTGCGGCCGTGGCTGAAGGTCTGCTTGACCTCGCCCGCTTCGACCGAACGCTTGATGCCAAGCGGCTTGCGGCCAAGGGTCGGTTTGTTGTCGGTCTCGCTCATAGGCTCCAGTCAGTCCTTCAGTTCAATTCGTCGTCGCGAGCGGGTCGGCATCGGTTGCCGTCCGCTCGGTCAAATCTTGTCCAGCCGTCTCGGAACGGCCCAGGAAATGCAGCAGGCGCTCCAGCGGGGCAGCAACGCGCTGCGCCGCGGCCGGATCGGTCAGCGCCAGATGGACGACATTGTCGCGGCCCAATGCCACAGACAGTGCCGCGCGGTCCAGCGGCAAGCGCAGGCCCTTCAGATCGGTGCCCTCGGCGTCCTCGCCGACGCGCCAGGCCTGATCCAGCTTGCGCGAGCCGTCCTCGCCGGCGTCGGCGGCATGGGCCAGCCAGCGCACCTTGCCCGCCCGGGCATGCTCGGCGATCCGGTCGGACCCCATCAGCAGCTTGCCGGCCTTGAGCTCCAGGCCCAGCCGCTCGGTCGCGGCGCGCAGCAGCGCGCTTTCGATCCGCTGCGGGAGGTCCTCGGGGATGCTGAGCGAGGTGCCCTTGAAAGCCCGAGCTAAAGCCCCCTTCAGCTTGCCCTTTATCAGCGCTTTTTCAAGGTCTTGCCGAGAAACGCCGATCCACGCGCCGCGGCCGGGGGCCTTGGCGCCCACATCGGGCAGCACCTCGCCGTCCGGCGAGATCGCCAGCCGGACCAGCGCCGCGCGCGCACCATGCTCTCCCGAGAGGATGCATTTCCTCTCGGGCCCAGCGTCAGGGATGTCGAAGCTTAATTGCTCATTGTGAGGAATCCGCATCGGCGGCCTCCTCGGTAGGTTCGTCTTCGAACCAGTGGGCGCGGGCGGCCATGATGATCTCGTTGCCCTGGTCCTCGCTCAGGCCGTATTCGCCGAGCACGCCGCCCTTGTCCTCCGGACGGGCATCGCGGCGCGGCGGCGAATTGTCGCGGCGGCGCTGCTCCTGGCGCTTCTTGGCGATGAGCTCGTCGGTGGCGAGGTCGGCGAGGTCGTCTAGCGTCTTGATCCCGGCCTTGCCCAGCGTGACCAGCATGGCCTCGGTCAGGTGCGGGATCTCGGCCAGGGCATCCTCGACGCCCAGCGAGCGGCGCAGCTCGCGGTTGGCTTCCTCGCGGCGCTCGAGCGCCTCGGTGGCGCGGCTCTGGAGCTCCTCGCCCAGCTCCTCGTCGAAGCCTTCGATCGCGGCCAGTTCGGCCAGTTCGATATAGGCCACTTCCTCGAGCTCGCTGAAGCCTTCGGCAACCAGGAGCTGCGACAGGGTCTCGTCGACGTCGAGCTCTTCCTCGAACATCTTCGAACGCTCGGCGAATTCCTTCTGGCGCTTCTCGCTCGCTTCCGCCTCGGTCATGATGTCGATCGCCGAGCCGGTGAGCTGCGACGCCAGCCGCACGTTCTGGCCGCGGCGGCCGATCGCGAGGCTGAGCTGGTCGTCGGGCACGACCACCTCGATCCGGCTTTCCTCCTCGTCGATCACGACGCGGCTGACCGTGGCGGGCTGGAGCGCGTTGACCACGAAGGTCGCGGTGTCTTCCGACCAGGGGATGATGTCGATCTTCTCGCCCTGCAGCTCCTGCACGACCGCCTGGACGCGACTGCCCTTCATGCCGACGCAGGCGCCGACCGGATCGATCGAGCTGTCGCGGCTGATCACGCCGATCTTGGCGCGGCTGCCCGGGTCGCGGGCGGCGGCCTTGATCTCGATCACGTTGTCGTAGATCTCGGGCACTTCCTGGGCGAAGAGCTTCTTCATGAACTCGGGGTGCGCGCGGCTCAGGAAGATCTGCGGCCCGCGGTTCTGGCGCTCGACCTTCATGATCCAGGCGCGGACGCGCTCGCCGACGCGGGCGGCCTCGCGGGGGATCTGCTGGTCGCGGCGGATCACGCCCTCGGCGCGGCCGAGGTTGACGATCACGTGGCCGAACTCGACCGACTTGATCACCCCGGTGATGACCTCGCCGGCGCGGTCCTTGAATTCCTCGTACTGGCGGTCGCGCTCGGCATCGCGGACCTTCTGGAAGATCACCTGCTTGGCCGACTGGGCGTCGATGCGCCCCAGGTCCACGGCGGGCAGCGGATCGACGATGAAGTCGCCGACCTTGGCGCCAGGCTGGAGCTTCTCGGCAGCCTTCAGGTCGACCTGCTTGAAGTAGTCCTCGACCTCCTCGACGACTTCCACGACGCGCCACAGGCGCAGGTCGCCGGTGCGCTGGTCGAGCTTGGCGCGGATGTCGTTCTCGGCGCCGTAGCGGTTGCGCGCGGACTTCTGGATCGCCTCTTCCATCGCCTCGATGACGATCGACTTGTCGATCATCTTCTCGGTCGCCACCGAGGTCGCGATCGCGAGCAGTTCGGCGCGGTTGGCGGACATCGCACTGGCCATGTTCAGTCTTCCTGTTCTTCTAGGATTTCATCCGCCCCGGAGGTGTCGAGCGGGCGGGTGGCGGCAATCAGCTTGTCGGTCAAGACCAGCTTCGCGGAATGGATGTCGGCGCGGGGGAAAGAGACCCGGCCCGATTTCTTGTCGTCGAGGGTGACGACTTCGTTTTCCGGGCCGCCCTCGATCCCGACGAGGTCGCCCTGGAGCGACTTGCGGTTGCCCTCCACGGGGTTGCTCAACTGCACGCGGGCCTCATGCCCCGCCCAGTCGGCGAAGTCCCGGGCACGGGTCAGCGGCCGGTCGATCCCCGGCGAGGACACCTCGAGCCGATAGGCGTCATGGATCAGCGTCTCGCCGGCCTCTTCGAGCGCATCGAACCGGTCCGACACGCGGCGCGACAGCGCGGCGCAATCCTCGATCACCAGTTGGCCGGTCTCGGGGCGTTCGGCCATGATCTGGAGGGTGAATTCGTCGGCATCGCCGAGCGGCCCGATCTCGCCGCCCTTGAAATAGATCACGCGCACGAGATCGAAGCCGAGGGCCTTGGCCTCGGGCTCGATCACTTCGGTAATGCGCGCGATGTCCGCCACAGGAAACTCCATAGCCGGCAATTGCGGCAACGCAGTTTCGCGCCGGCCCCTTTCGGCGCCAGCCCGGACGTTGCTAACAATGTCGGGATGAGAGGCAGATAGGCGCAATGCGCGCGGATTGCAACCGTGCATATCGCCAAGCCGCCGGCAAATCTTGACCGGCCGCGACGTTACATGTAACGTCATTGCCATGAGTGAGCATGATCCCACTCCCCGCAAGCCCATGACGGGCCGCGAACGCGCCGCGAAGCACCGCGCCTCGATGCGCGCCCGCGGACTGCGGCTCAAGCAGTTCTGGCTGCCCGACACCAGCGATCCCAAGTGGCGCGAGGAAGCGCGAAGGCAGTCGCTGGCCGTCGCCGCCAGCGAGACCGAGGACGACAAGGCGTTCTTCGCGTCGCTGATAGACTGGGACAAGCTGCCGCCATATTGAAGCGCGGGGAAATCTGGACCGTCGCGGGCGGACGAGGCTATGCGGGAAAGCCCCGGCCAGCCGTGATCTTGCAGGCGGATGAGTTCGACCGGACGGATTCGATCACCACGTGCCTCTTGACGACCGTGCGGGTCGATGCGCCCGACTTTCGGATCGCCATCGCCGCTACTCGGGCCAGCGGACTCAGGGAAGAGTCGTTTGCGATGATCGACAAGGTCAGCACGATCGAGCGCCAGCAGATCGGCCAGCGGATAGGCCACGTCGATCCCGAGGAGCTGGCACAGATCAACACGGCGCTGATGGTATTCCTCGGGCTGACATGAGGCGGCTGCTCGGCCTTCTTGCGACAGTCGCAGGTCCCCGGAGCGCAGCGCTCCGGCGGACATAGCCGGCCGGCATCAAGAAAGGCTCACGCGCTCCAGCAAACCATGCTTGCGCAGGCAATGCCGGAGCTGGTCGTAGGTCAATCCCAACGCCGCCGCCGTCCGGCGCTGGTTGAAGCGGTGCCGGGCAAGGTGATGTTCGACGATCGCCTTCTCATGCGCGTCGACCGCGGCGCGCAGGTCGGTCACCGTTGCATGATCCGCAGGCGCGGGGGCGGCCGCCGGAGGAACGGAACGCGGTTCTTCCGCCCGCGGCGCCCAGGCCGAGTCGAAGGGATCGAAGACGATCTCGCCGATCGGGCGGTCCCGGTCGTCCCAGCGGTAGACCGCGCGCTCGACCACGTTGCGCAGCTCGCGGATGTTGCCGGGCCAGGCGTGCGCTTCGAGCGCATCACGTGCCGAGCCCGCGAAGCCCGGCCAGCCTTCCCAGCCGAGCTCGCTGGCCATGCGGCGGCCGAAGTGCTCGGCGAGCGCGAGGACATCGCCCTCGCGGTGGCGCAGCGGCGGCAGGGTGATGACCTCGAAGCTCAGCCGGTCGAGCAGGTCGGCGCGGAAGCGGCCCTGGTCGGCCAGGCGCGGCAGGTGCTCGTTGGTCGCGGCGACGATGCGGACGTCGACCCTGAGCGGCCGCGACGAGCCGATCCGCGTCACCTCGCCATATTCGACCGCGCGGAGCAGGCGTTCCTGCGCGCCCATCGACAGGGTGGCAAGCTCGTCGAGGAACAGCGTGCCCCTGTCCGCCTCCTCGAAGCGTCCGGCCCGCGCCCGGGTCGCGCCGGTGAAGGCGCCGGCCTCGTGCCCGAACAGCTCGGCCTCGATCAGCGTCTCGGGCAGCGCGGCGCAGTTCATCACCACCAGCGGCTCCTGCCAGCGCGATGACAGGCGGTGGAGCCGTTCGGCCACCAGTTCCTTGCCGGTCCCGCGCTCGCCGACGACCAGCACCGGGCGGCGCAGCGCGGCGGCACGGCTGGCCCGCTCGATCGCGTCGAGAAAGACCGTCGCCTGGCCGACCAACTGAACCTCACGCTCCATTCCAAACTATTAGCAATTTTTACCAATTATCCGCAATTATTTCCTGCCGATGATCCATTTTTGCAGCCCGAACCGCGCCTTGCCCGTGCCTTTCATAACTTGGCACGCCCTTTGCGATGCTGCCGGCATGACAGGACAGGGGGACACCCATGCATTACCGCCCACTCGCTTTGCCCTTCGTCGAGCTCACCCTGCTCGACCGCGCCATCTTCGCCAGCGTCAGCGCGATGAGCGTCTTCGCGCTCTTCTCGCCCCTGCTCTGAGAGGCCGATGAACGCTTCCGCTCCTTCCTCTGAGCTCGGCCCGCCACGTCCTCTCGGCGCGGCCGAGCCCGGGCCGGAATGCCTGTCCCTCATCGCCGAGGCCCCTGCTCGGCGCAGCATTCCGGCCCGCCCTGTTTCCCGACTGGACCGCAAGACCAGGCGGGCGCATCGCCTTCACCGACGTTCCACCGGAGTACCCGCCATGGGCATTTTCTCTCGCACCCTCGACATCATGGCAGCCAACTTCACCGACATGCTCGACCGGGCGGAAGACCCCGCCAAGATGATCCGGATGATCATCCTCGAAATGGAGGAGACCCTGGTCGAGGTCCGCGCCAGCGCCGCGCGGACCATCGCCGACCAGAAGGAGATGCAGCGCCACACCGGCAAGCTCGACCGGCTCCAGGCCGACTGGGCGGAGAAGGCCCAGCTCGCGCTCAGCAAGGACCGCGAGGACCTCGCCCGCGCCGCCCTGGTCGAGAAGCGCAAGGCCGGCGACATGGCCGAGCAACTCAAGGCCGAGGTCGCCGTGCTCGACGATAGCCTGCGCGCCTACGAAGCCGACATCGAGAAGCTGCAGAACCGCCTGCGCGAGGCCCGCAGCCGCCAGGCCCAGATCGCCGCGCGGCTCGAAAGCGCCGAGAACCGGGTGAAGCTGCGCACGCTGCTGACCAACGAGCGCGTCGACGAGGCCCTCGCTCGGTTCGACCAGATGGAGCGCCGGGTCGACGACGCCGAGGGCCGGGCCGCGGCGCTGGCCCTTGCGCAGGGAAATGCCGCACCTAGCTTGGCGGACGAGATCTCGGCCCTGGCGGTCGGCGACAAGGTCGACGAGGAGCTCGAGGAAATGAAGCGCGCCCTGCAGCGGAAGGGGTGACCCGATGGAAATTCTCATTCCCATATCGATGACCTTCCTCGCCCTGATCTGGGTCATCCTGCACTACGTGACCAAGTGGAAGACCTCGCCCAGCCTCACGCAGGACGACGAAGTGATGCTCGAGGAGCTCTATCAGGTCGCCCGCCGTCTCGACGAGCGGATGGACACGGTCGAGCGGCTGCTTGCCGCCGACAACCCCGATTTCAGGCCCGGCCGGCTCCGGGCCGATCTCACAGCCGACACCCAGGCGCTCGACGAACTCGACCGCATGCGGCAATCGAAGGAAAGGAACCTCCGGTGACCAGCGACCGCACCCGTTTCTATCGCGACAAGTTGGGCGGCGAGCTGTTCGGCGTCTGCGCGGGCATCGCCGACTATACCGGGGTCGATGTCCTCTGGGTCAGGATCGGCATGGTCCTGCTGACCATGGCGGGCTTCGGCTTCATCGTGGTGCCGGGCTATTTCCTCACGGCGATCTTCGCGCCGGTGAAGCCCGCCCAGCTCTACGCCGATCGGGAGGAGCAGCGCTTCTGGCAGGGCATCCGCCAATCGCCCCGCCGGACGGCGCGCGAGGTCCGCGCCCGCTTCCGCGACATCGACCGCCGCCTGGCCGAGATCGAGCAGCAATACTACGTCTCGAACAACCCGCGCCTCGCCGCGGAGATCGAAAAGCTGCGCTGACGCGGCGGGCATCGGAGGAATATCGAAAATGAGCTTCTGGAGCGCAATGGTCGCCATCGTCGCGATACTGGCCTTCACCGCGGCGCGAATCGCCCGCTACCGCGCCGGCCTGGGCGACAATTCGCGACATCCGTCGATCCACTCCGCCGCCACGGACGCGCTGTCCTCGCCATCGCCGCGGGAAAACGAATTGCAGCGCGAAGTCGACGACCTGCGCCAGCGCCTCGCCGTGCTCGAGCGCATCGCCACCGAGGATCGCCACAGCAAGTCGATCGCCGCCGAGATCGAGAGCCTGCGCGACCGCTGACGCAGCCAGGGAGGCAACCGCATGACCAGTGCCTATCTCATCGTCGCCGGGGCTGCTCTCGCCGGGCTGATCGTCGTCGCCGTCGCAGCGCTCAAGGGCTGGCGCGACTGGCTGGCGCTCAAGGGGCGAGAACTCGACCGCCAGCCGCGCGAGATCGAACACGGCAGCGCGGCGGGCATGGCCCGGATCGAGCTGTCGGACCTCAAGGAACGCATCCGCAAGCTGGAAGCGATCGCCGACGGGATCATCTAGCCGGGGTCGGCGAGATATCGAGATATCCGGTAGATCCATGACGCCCCCTTGAGGCGCCGCGACATTCTGCTACCCGCCCCCGATGCGCAGCCTCGACGACATCCGCGAAGAGTACGAGTTTCTCGACGGCGACGAGCGCTATCGCCTGCTGATCGAGCTCGGCCGCGAGCTCGATCCGATGCCCGATGCGCTCAAGACCGACGCCACCCTGGTGCGCGGCTGCTCGGCCAGCGTCTGGGTCTATCCGACCCAGCTTCCGGACGGCCGCCTGCACTTCCTGGCCGACAGCAACGCCGCGATCACCAAGGGCATCGTCGCCCTGGTGATCTCCGCGGTGCAGGACCGCCCGGCCGCCGAGGTCGCCGCGGCGGACATCACCGCCATGCTCGCTCCGTTCGACCTCAAGAACCAGCTCAGCTCGAACCGCACCCAGGGCGTCCCGAACATGATCGCGCTGATCCAGCAGACCGCGCGGCGGCTGGCGGGCTGAGAAACCGTTTGGAAAATCGCGAAAGAGCGATTTTCGCGGCGGCACCGGCCCGCTTCCCCGCCCGGCCACCCAACGGCAGTATTCCATGGGTGGCCGGGCCGGTGCCGGCTTGCGCCGAACGGCGCATTCCAAACGCTCTCTGAGAAACCATTTTCCTACATCGCCGCGATTTGCCAGACCGCGTCTGCGGCAGGCCAGTCGCAAGTCTTTGAAATCGTCGGTGCGTAGGGAATGTGTCACCCAGCCGCAGCGACACAAGTAATTATAATAGTGAGATTTTAGCGAACGGCAGGGTTACACGTGTGTAACCCTGCCTGGCCTCACCACACCAGCGGTAGCGGCTCCGGGCCGACCACGGCGCTCGGCGGATACTGGACCTCGACCCCCGGCTTGACCGAGAACTCGGGGATGCGGCGCAGCCATTCCTGGATGGCGATCTTGATCTCCAGCCGCGCCAGGTGGGCGCCCATGCAGGAGTGCACCCCGCCGCCGAAGGCGAGGATCGGCTTGCGCGGGCGATGGAAATCGACCTCGCGCGGGTTGGGGAAGACCTCGGGATCGTAGTTGCAGGCCGGCAGGATCGAAGTAACGCGGTCGCCCGCCTTCATCTTCACCCCGCGCAGCTCGAGGTCCTGCTTGAGAATCCGCCCCGAGAAGGTGGTGGAATAGACCCGCAGCAGCTCCTCGACCTGGGCGTTGATGTTGCCCGGATCGGCGATCATCTCGGCGCGGCGCTCGGGATTGCGGGCCAGCCAGTACCACAGGCTGTTGAGCGTGGCGTAGACCGTATCGATCCCGGCGATGAACACGAAGAAGACGAAGCCGAAGATCTCCTTCTCGGTCAGCGGCTCGCCGTCCGGGGCGGCATGGACGATCTGGCTGATCATGCCGCCGTCGGGATTGGCGCGCTTCTCGGCGATCGCGGTGTTCAGGTAGTCGCCGATCTCCTTCATGACGCCGACCATCTTGGCCGGGTCCATGTTCTTGAGCAGCTGGACCACCCAGACCACGAACTGGTCCATCATGTCCTTCGGCAGGCCCATCAGGTCGAGGAACACGCCGACCGGCAGGTGCCGGGCGAACTGCTCGGTGAATTCGCAGCCGCCCTTGTCGATGACCGCGTCGATCAGCTCGTTGGTGAGCTTGCGGATGCGCTCCTCCCACTGGAGCACGGCCTTGGGATTGACCAGCGGATCGACGATCGCGCGGTAGCGGTGGTGCGTCGGCGGATCGATCTCGATCGGCAGGAAGTAGAAGTAGTCGTTGGGATCGCGCGGAAACGGGGTCGAGCTGGCCGAGGAGAAATATTCCCCGTGGCGCAGCATGAAGAAGGCGTCCTCGTGCTTCAGCAGCTGCCAGGCGTTCTGGATCGGGCCGACATCGTAGTAGATCGGCGGCAGGGTCTCCTGCATCGCGGCGAAGAAGGCGTAGGGGTCCTTGTTGAACTCCGGGCCGAACGGGATGCCCACCGAGCGGATCAGCTCGGGCGGCACGTGGTCGGGAATATGGTCGGGCCCGGCCAGGCGCGGCAGGGGGAACGGAACCGGGTTCTTCGGGTCGTTGACCGGAATGATCGAGGGGGCGGTGGCCATCTTATCTCTCCCTTGCGCTGCTTAGTACTGCCGCTCGGGCAGTTCGACCACCAGGCCGTCGAGTTCGGACGTCATTTCGATCTGGCAGCTCAGACGGCTGGTCGGGCGCACCTCGGCGGCGGCGGATTCGAGCATGTCGCGCTCATCGTCGGAAGACGGCCCGCCCACGGCATCGGCCCAGGCTTCGTCCACGTAGCAGTGGCAGGTCGCGCAGGCGAGACCGCCGCCGCATTCGCCGACGATGCCCTCGACCCCGTTGTTGACCGCACCGCGCATCACGTTCTCGCCAAGCGGCACGTCTACTTCATGCTTGGCGCCATTGGCTTCGATGTAAGTAACCTGCGGCATCTACGGACTCCCGGGGATTTTATGAGAACAATGTTCTCAATGTAGCCCGCGAGTGCGATTCTGTCAACGTTTCCCTGCTCGCCGCGGGTGGACCGCGCCTCGGACGGCGGTTAAGGCAGAGCGATGACAGGGGCAGCAGTATCGCGCGAAACTCGGGTTCGAGGGTTTCTGGCGACCGAAAAAGCCGAGCGGACGCGCGCGATCGTCGCCGCGGCTTATGAGCTTATCGACGAAGGCGGGCTCGAGGACCTGACCATCCGCGCCGTGCTCAAGCGCACCGGCCTGGCCCGGCGGGCCTTCTACGAACAGTTCGCCGGCAAGGACGACCTGGTCCTCGCGGTGTTCGAGCAGGCCATGCGCTTTGCCGCGACCATGTTCGGCGAACTGGTCGCGCCGATCGCGGACCCGGTCGAACGGCTCAAGACGATCATCCTCTCGATCGGCCACGGCGCGGTCTCTCCCGAGGATGTCGCGACCGGCGCGGGCCAGCGCATGGCCGCCGCGCTCAGCCGCGAGCACTTGCGCCTCGCCGAAGCGCGGCCCGACGAACTGCACCACGCGCTCAGGCCGCTGATGGCGCTGATCGCCGACCAATTGGCCGCGGGCATGGCGTCGGGGCAGGTCCGCCAGGCCGATCCGGAACGGCTGACGCTGTTCATCTACAACCTCGTCGCCACGACCCTGCATACCGAGCTAATCACCCAGGAAACCGCCGGCCCCGCCAGCGAACGGCGCGACCGGCTGGCCGACGAGCTCTGGGACTTCTGCCGCCGCGCGATCGCGGCCTGACCCGGAACCGCCCCGGAACCGCTAAGCCCGGCCCAGGGCCAGGAGCGCGACCGCCTCGGCGCCGAGGCCATGGGCCAGTTCATCGCTCATGCGCTTGCGCAGGTATCTGGTGAGCACCGCGCGGGTGTTGCGCAGGGTCGGCAGGTTCAGCCTGGCGAGCTGCGCCGCCAGTTCCTGCGCGCGGGGCAGCAATGCCTCGGGCTTCAGGACTTCCGCTACCACGCCCAGCCGCCGGGCTTCCTCGGCGCCGATCCGTTCGCCGGTGAGCAGGAAATAACGGCCGCGATTGGGCCCCAGCAGCATCGGCCAGACCGTATGCACCCCGTCGCCGGGGACCGCTCCGCCCGGAATATGCGCCAGGTCGGCGAATTCCGCGGTATCGCTGGCCAGCACGATGTCGCTCAGCACCGGGATTTCGGCGTGGATCAGCGCCGGGCCGTTGACCGCGGCGATCACCGGCACGGGGATCGCGAGCAGGTTCTCGAGCAGGTCGATGCCTTCCTGGTAGATCCGCGGCCACATCGCCGCGAGATCGGGCTCGGGCGCGCGCTCCTCGGGGTCCATCGCGGCGCAGAAGCTGGCGCCCGTCCCGGTGATCACGACGACCTTGTTCCCGGCATCGCGCGACAGGTCGGCAAAGGCATGGCCCAGCTCGCAGTGCAGGCTGCGCGTGGAAGTGCCCCACAGCGCCTCACCGCCCCGCGTGTGCAGCGTCAGCGTCAGGACGCCGGCGTCGCTCCGCTCGAACCGGATCGTGGCATAGCGGTCCCGGTAGTCGCTCAACTGCATCGGCGCGCTCCCCGCTCGGTCGTGTCAGGCCTGTTCGGTCAGATGAGCGACCAGCGCCTTCACCTTCTTCTGCCGCCACTGCGGCAGCGGCGCGACGAGCCAGTAGCCGCGGCGGCTCGGCTCCGGCGGGCCGGCCGCCTTGAGGCGCCCGTCCTGCAGCCAGACATCCGCCAGCAAGGCCGGAACCCGCGCCTTGCCCAGGCCGGAGACTGCGGCAGACAATGCCTGCCCGGCATCGCCGACCGTCAGCGGCACGTCCTCGCCCTCGCCGGCGGGATGCGGGTCGCCCGGCCAGGCGATCCACGGCCCCTCGCCCACGGTGATCCGCTGCGGCTCGCCCAAGGCCACGCCTTCGAGGTCGCCCGGCCCTTCGGTCCAGCGCACCGCGAGGTCGAGGTTGGCCTCGGTGAAATCGGCCTGTTCGCCCGGGACCAGGACGAAGCGCACTTCGGGATTGGCCTTGCGGAACTCGGCGATGCGCGGGGCCAGCCAGGCGGCGAAGAAATCGACCGGGGCGGCGATGGTGTAGACGTGGCTCGATTGGCCCGCCTGCATCTCCTGCACCGAGTTTTCGAAGTGCAGGAACCCGGCACGCAGCGATTCCAGGCCCGCGCCGGCCTCGTCGGTCAATTCCAGGCCCTTGCTGGTACGGCGGAACAGCACGACGCCGAGCATGTCCTCGAGCGCGCGGATCTGCTGGCCGACCGCGGCCGGCGTGACCGCCAGTTCATCGGCGGCGCGGGTGAAGGAAAGATGCCGCGCCGCCGCATCGAACACCCGCAGGGCATTGAGAGGAAGGTGGGTGCGCTTCATGGCGCCGTTCCTATGGCGCGTAGCGCGCCACGACAAGGACTATGCGGGCCGAGGCCGCGCGCGAGCCGCAGCTCAGGCGGGAAAGTCAGTCGGACGATCGGCGGTCGCCGGCGCGGCCAGCGAGAAGAACGGGATCGCCGCCTCCAGGTGCGAGCCGTCCTCGCGCAGGAAGGTGTAGTGCCCCTGCATCGAGCCGTGCGGCGTCGAAAGCGGGCAGCCCGAGACATAGTCGTGGCTCTCACCCGGCCTCAGCACCGGCTGCTCACCCACCACGCCATCGCCCTCGACGAGGTTGACCATGCCGCGGGCGTCGGTGATCCGCCAGTGGCGGGTCATCAGTTGCACCGTCTCGGCGGAATCGTTCTCGATCCGGATGTGGTATACCCAGAACCACTTGCCCGCCTCGATCCGCGACTGCTCCGGCAGGAAATTCACCGCCACCCGGACGGTGATCCCGGCGGTGACCGCGGCGTGCTGGAAAAGCTCTTTCATGGCGAATCGGAGCCTAACGAGGTTTGGGCGCCGTCACAACTCCGTGACTCTCCGAGTCATGGCGATTGGTCCTAGAGCCCCGCGGCGCGCAGCCCGCGCTCCAGATCCTCGATCACGTCCTGAGTATCCTCCAGCCCGATGCTGATCCGCAACATGCCCTCGGTCACGCCCATCCCGTCGCGCACTTCGGGGGTCAGGCTCGAATGGGTGGTCGAGGAGGGATGCGTGATCAGCGACTTGGTGTCGCCGATGTTGTTCGAGATGTCGACCATCTCCAGCGCATCGAGGAAGGCATGCGCCGCCGCCCGCCCACCGTCGAGCTCGAAGGAGAACACCGAGCCGGCCAGCTTCATCTGCCGCTGGACCACCTCGTACTGCGGATGGCCCGGCAGGCCGGGATGGTTCAGCACCGGCACGCGGCCTTCGAGGAAGCGCGCGATCTCCAGCGCGTTCTCGGCCTGCCGAATCGCGCGCAGCTCCAGCGTCTCAAGCCCCTTGAGCACGATCCAGGCGCTGAACGGCGACAGCGTGGGGCCGGTGTTGCGCTGGAACGGCAGCAGCGTGTTGTTGATGAAGTCCGCCGAGCCGCAGACCGCCCCCGCCAGCACGCGGCCCTGCCCGTCCATCAGCTTGGTCGCGGCATAGGCGACGACGTCGGCGCCCAGGTCCAGCGGCCGCTGCAGCGCCGAGGTCGCGAAGGCGTTGTCCACCACCGAGGTGATCCCGTGCTCGCGCGCCAGGGCGCAGACCGCGGCGATGTCGACCACGTCCATCGTCGGGTTGGCCGGGGTCTCGAAGAAGAACACCTTGGTGTTCGGCTGGATCGCCGCCTTCCACTGATCGAGGTCGCGGCCGTCGATCGCGGTGCATTCGATGCCGAAGCGCGGCAGCAGGTTGTCGGTCACCCACCGCGTCGGCCCGAAGGCGGCGCGAGCCACGACCATGTGGTCGCCGGCCGAGAGCTGGCACAGCATCGACGCGGTCATCGCCGCCATGCCGCTCGCCTGGACGCGGCAGGCCTCGGCGTTCTCCATCAGGGCGATCCGCTCTTCGAGCATCTGCACCGAGGGATTCTGCGTGCGCGAATAGGTCATCCCCGCGGCCTTGCCCGCGAAGCGATCGGCGGGCGTCCCGGCATCCTCGTAGGAATAGCCCGAGGTCATGAAGATCGCCTCGCTGGTCTCGCCCCATTCGGAGCGCCAGGTGCCGCCGCGCACGGCGCGCGTCTGGCTCCGCCACTTGGAGGTGATCGAGCGGTCTTGTCCGGTCTTGCGTTTCATGGGGGCGGTCTAGGAGCGCCCGCCGGAGACGGCAAGCCCCGGAAGGCAAGGCATTGCGCCCGCCGGGACCGCGGACTATCCGCGCAAGGGATGACTCTCGCTCCCGCCCAACAGCGCGATCCGCTCGGCTGGAGCATCGCCCTCGCCCTCGCCTTCCTCGCGCTGTGCTGGCACCGCCTGGGCATCCCGTCGAAGATCTACTTCGACGAGATCCACTACGTCACCGCCGCCCGCAAGCTGCTGGAACTGACCCGCGCCAATCCCGAGCATCCGCTGCTCGGCAAGGAAGCGATCGCCGCGGCCATCGCGCTGTTCGGAGACCGGCCGCTGGTCTGGCGGGCGCCGTCGGCATTGCTCGGCGCGCTGGGCCTCTTCGCCATCGGCCGGGCGCTGTGGTGGCTGAGCGGCCGGCGGTTCGCGGCCCTGGCAGGCATGTTCCTGGTCGCGACCAGCTTCCTGTGGTTCATCCAGAGCCGGATCGCGATGCTCGACATGGTCATGGCCGGCCTGGGCATGGTCGCCCTGTGGCAATTCGCCGCGGCAGCGAAATCGCCCCCCCGGCAGGCTCGCCGGCGGCTCGCCGCGACCGGGGCGTGCCTGGGCCTGGCGCTCGGCGCCAAGTGGTCGATCGCCCCGGTCGCGGCGCTGCCGGGGCTGGCCTTCCTCGCGCTGCGGCTGAGGCATCACGGCCGGCACTGCTTCCAGCGCAGCGACAGCGGCCCGGTGCCGGGCATCTCGCTGATGGAGGCCGCCTTCTGGCTCGGCACCGTGCCGCTCGCGGTCTATTGGCTCACCTACCTGCCGGCGTTCTTCTATGCCGAGGGCGCCGCCGATCCCGCCTCTCCGCTCGCCTGGCACCGCTTCATGCTGGACCTGCAGGATAGCGTGAAGAAGCTCCATCCCTATCGCAGCGTATGGTACGAATGGGTCGTGGACTGGCGCCCGATCTGGTATCTCTACGAGCCGGTCGACGGGTTTCAGCGGGGAATCCTGCTGCTCGGCAATCCTTTCTCCATGCTCGCCGGCCTGCCCGCCGTGCTGTGGTGCCTCTGGGCGGGGCTCCGGCGCCAGCGCGGCGATGCGCTCGTCTGCGCGCTGCTGTACCTCGCATCGCTCGGCATGTGGGTGGTCTCGGGCAAGCCGATCCAGTTCTACTACCACTACCTGCTGCCGAGCGTGTTCCTGATGGCCTGCCTCGCCCTGGCGCTCGACGCGGCGTGGCAGCGCGGCGGCCGCTGGCGCTGGCTACCGCCCGGCGCACTCGCCGCGGCGGCCGGCATGTTCGTCTATTTCTACCCGATCATCTCGGCCGGCGAACTGCACCACGGCAGGAATTCCTATGTGCAGTGGATGTGGCTCAAGTCCTGGCGTTAGGCTTGAACGCCAGCAGCACCGCAGTGCTGATCGCCCCCAAGCCGGCGCAGGCCATGTCCTTCTGGGCATCCCACATGTCGCCCTGCTGGCCGTTGTAGGCATCGGCCTGGTCTCCGCCGATGGTCAGGGTCAGCAGCCATTCGAAAATCTCGTAGACGGCGCTGCCTGCGAAGACGAACTCGGCCGCAATGTAGAGCGCCAGCCGCCGGCTGACCCCGCCGTGGCGCATCAGCCACTCGGCGAGCGGATGGACCAGCAGCAGCCCAAAGGCGAAGTGGACCACCCGGTCGTAGCCGTTCCGGCCGAGCCCGAATGCCTTAGTCGGCTCCGGCAGGCCGATGGCTGCGGCCCACTGATCGTAGGGCACGAAGGAGTAGATGTAGCGCCCGCCCAGGGTGTGAAACAGCAGAAATATCATCAGGCAGATCACCGCCGAAGTCGGCATCGGCCAGCGCCGCAAAGCCAGCGCGATCAGCGCCACGACCACCAGCGTCGGCAGGTTCTGCAGCGGAGCGAGTTCGGGATAGGGACTGTCGACCAGGCTCAGCAGAGCCAGGACGGCAACCGCCGTCAGCCAGGCGACCTGCACCGCGGGGGTCGCGGCACGGAGCTTGCTGTCGCTCAGTACCGCCCCCACACGAACTTCGAGCTCAGCGCGAAGTTCCACACCGAGCCGACCACGATCCCGCTGATCGCCGCCGGGTATTCGTGGAACCCGAAGCGCACCAGCACTGCCGCGACGCCGACGTTGGCGAGCAGGCCGACCGAGCAGGTCAGGCCGAACTTGCACCAGCCCCGCATCAGCGGGACGAAGCCGTTGAGCCTCTTGTCGGCATAGGTCAGTGCGTTGTTGAGGAAGAAGTTGAAGGTCATCGCGACCACCGCCGCGATGGTCTGCCCGATCTCGAACACCGTGAAGGCCCCGGCCTCCACCGTTCGCGCGAACAGGTTGAGGAAGGCCCCCAGCACCGCCATGTGGACCACGACGCCCATCGCGCCGATCGTGCCGAACAAGGCGAAGCGGGTCGGGATGATCCGGCCCAGCCAGCGATCGTAGAGCCCGACGAGGAATTCGAAGACAACGGTCCGGTCCAGCTTGCTTTCTCCTTCGGCGCGTGCCGCAAAGTTGAGGGGGAATTCCTTGATCCGCAGCGCGGTATCGACCGTCGCCAGGATATCGAGCAGAATCTTGAAGCCCACGCCCGAGAGCCGGTGCGCGTCGGCGCGCAGGATTTCGGTGCGAAGCATGAAATAGCCGCTCATCGGATCGGTCAGCTCGACCCCGGTCAGGCGGCGCGCCAGGCCGTTGGCGAGGCCCGAGGCCTTGACCCGGTCGGGCCGGCCCCAGGCTTCGGTGCTGGCACCGTCGCAGAACCGCGAGGCATAGGCCACGTCGTAGTCCGGCCCGGTGACCGCGGCGAGCATCTGCGGCAGCAGCGCGGGATCGTGCTGATGATCGGCGTCCATCACCGCGACCACGGGCGCGGCCGTGGCGAGCATTCCCTCGATCGCCGCCGAGGCCAGGCCGCGGCGGTTGATCCGGTGGATCACGCGGATGCGCGGGTCTTCAAGGCTGATCGCCCGGGCCTCGTCCGAGGTGCCATCGGGGCTGTTGTCGTCGACGAAGATCGCTTCCCAGGAGATCCCGGGAAGCGCCTTATCGAGCCGCGCGACCATCGAGCGGAGGTTGCCCCGCTCGTTGTAGGTGGGAAGGACGATGGCGAGTTGCAGGGTCATGTCAGAGCCGCGCAAGTACCGCGTCGCCGATCGCGGCGGTGCCGTGGCTGCCGCCGAGGTCGCCGCCCTTGATCCCGTCGGCCAGCGCCGCCGCCACCGCCGCCTCGATCCGCCTGGCTTCGGCCTCGCGGCCGAAGGAGTGGCGCAGCAGCATCGCAGCCGAGAGGATGGTCGCCATCGGATTGGCCAGGCCCTTGCCGGCGATGTCGGGTGCCGAGCCGTGGATCGGCTCGTAGAGGCCCAGGGTGCCTTCCGACAGCGACGCCGAGGCCAGCAGGCCGATCGAGCCGACGCACATGCTCGCCTGGTCCGACAGGATGTCGCCGAACAGGTTGCCGGTGACGATCACGTCGAAGGCGCCGGGGTTCTTGACCAGTTGCATCGCCGCGTTGTCGACGTACATGTGGCTCAGCTCGACATCGGGATAGTCCCTGGCCACCTCGATGACCACGTCGCGCCAGAGCTGCGAGGTTTCGAGCACATTGGCCTTGTCGACGGAGCAGAGCCTGTTCTTGCGGCCTTGCGCGGCCTTGAACGCCACATGGGCGATCCGGCGGACCTCGGCTTCGTCATAGGACATGATGTCATAGCCCTGGCGCAGGCCGCCCGGCGTGGTGCGCATGCCCTTCTCGCCGAAGTAGACGTCGCCGTTGAGCTCGCGGACGATGAGCAGGTCGATCGCGCGCGCCACTTCGGGGCGCAGCGTGGTCAGGTCCTCCAGCCCTGCGAAGACCGTGGCGGGGCGCAGGTTGGCGAAGAGGCCCAGCTCCTTGCGCAGGCCCAGGATCGCCTGCTCGGGGCGCAGATGGCGTTCGAGATGATCGAGGTCGAAGTCGCCGACGGCGCCGAACAGGATGCCCCCGGCAGCCTTGGCGATGGCGAGGGTCTCGGCCGGCAGCGGATGGCCATGCTTGCGATAGGCCGCGCCGCCGACATCGCCGTAGACCAGTTCGAGGTCGTTCAGACCGAGCGCCTCGAGCACCCGCACCGCCTCGCGCGTCACCTCCGGGCCGATGCCGTCCCCGGCGAAAACAGCGATCTTCATGGGAAATCAAGCCTCTCAGTTCTGGCCTTCGATTCTTGCCAAGCGCTCGCGCAGCATGGTGCGCGCCCCCATAACATCGCCGCGTCGATCGGCAAGCGGATAGCGCGCCAGCGCCTGGCCGAGCCGGTCGAACGCGGCCAGCGTCGCGGACCAGCCGGCGGGCTCGGGCGGCGCGATCCCGCCGCCATAGCCGAGCTCACGCAGCAGCAGCACCTCGTAGGCCAGCAGCCCGGGCAACCATCCCCGCGCCGAGGGCGCATGGCACACCGCATCGAGCAGCGCGGCCAGGGCCGCATGCAGGGCCGGATAGGGCTGCCGTTCCGGCAGGGCCGCGGCGGTCAGCGCGGTGGCCCACTGGATCGCGGCGGCGGCGAGCGGCTCGGAGAGCCACGGCCCGCGGCTCCGGGTGAGCTCGAGCCGGGCGAAGGGCAACTGGCTGTCGGACCTGGCGCGCAGTTCCGCCTCGACCAGGTTGCCCGGCACCAGCACCGGCCGCAGGTCCCGCCCGCGGGCGCCGGCGACATAGGCCGCGACCAGGCCGTGATCCGGCGTGAGCAACCGCACGATCGCCGCCGTCTCGCCCTGGGGGCGGGAGGCGCAGACGATAGCGGAGGCGCGGAACTGCATGGGATGGGTGTGGGGCGGTTCGCGGGGCAGTTCAATCGAAGAAGCATGGGCTCGCGCGGAGCCGCGGCGGCGCAGAGCCGTCCCGCGGGCCGCGAAGCCGCTCCGTCATTCATGCCATCGCATCGCGGTGCGGTGGTGGGGGCGCGAGAACGGCCCCGCTGCGTCTCCGCGTCTCCGCGCGAACCGAACTTACCCCTTCGCCTTGCCCTCGAGCGCCGCGATCCGCGCCTTGAGGCCTTCGACCTCCTCGCGCGCCTTGGCGGCCAGGTCCTTGACCGCGTCGAACTCCTCGCGGCTGACGAAGTCCAGCCCGCCCAGCCCTTCCCTGACCTTCTCGCGCGCGGTCTCGCGAGCCTCGCGGGTCATGCCTGCCAGGGTGCCGGCGGCGGAGTTCATCAGCTTGACGAAGTCGGCGATCAGGGGATTTTCGCTTTGCATGGCGGCTAGATGGCCGTTCGCCTCCCCCAAAGCAAGAGGGCGCAGGCAAGAGCTCAGACCGCGCGGATGCGCTCGAGCTGGGCCTGCAGGCTCTCCGCGGTGAAGGGCTTCACGACATAGCCGTCGGCCCCGCCGCGCAGCGCCGCCTCGATCGCCGGGCCTTCGGAATTGGTCGTGCAGAAGACGACTTTCGGCCCCGTCCCGCCGGGCATGGCGCGCAGTTCGGCGACCACTTCGATGCCGCTCATCACCGGCATGTTCCAATCGAGCAGGATCAGGCCCGGCATGGCCGCCTTGCACCAGGCCAGCGCCTCGCGGCCGTTCTCGGCCTCCCCGACTTCGTAGCGCAGTTCCTCCAGGATCCGGCGCGACACCTTGCGGATCATCCGCGAATCGTCGACCACGAGCGCCGTGCGCCGCATCGGCGCGGACGGCGGCTCGAGCGGAGCCGATGCAGGCACCGAAGCAGGCAGGGGTCCGCGCGCCAGTTCCGGCGAACGCTTGATCAGTTCACGGATGGCGGCGCTCCCTCTTCCTCGGCCAGCGCGAGGCTGAGGATCGCATCGCGCTCGGCCGGGGTGACGCGGACGTGCACGAACGGGACCCAGATGTCGCCGTATTCGGCCTTCTGATACCATACGTCGATCACGTCGTAGGAGACCCAGAACCCCGCCGGCTCGAGCAGGCGAATCCCCTCGCCGATCCGCGGCACGGCGGCGAAGCGCAGGCGCTCCTGCGTCTGATGGGTTTCGTTCTGGATTTCGACTTCGATCACGGTGTTGGTGCCCCCATCCCCGCGCGCCACGGTAAGCGCGAATGCTTGCCGAAATTTAAACGCGGGACTGGGGAAAGTGGAGGCCCCATCTACCGCGGCTGTGATGAGGGATGATACCAGCGCGCATTGTTCATGACCCATGGGCCCAGTGACGCAGCCCAATGGACATGATCCGCCAAGGTTGCTCGACGAGTTGGTTCCAGGCGAAGCAGCAATGGTCGACGATGTCATCATAGGATTTGAAGATACGGTTCGAGAGCCAGTTATCGCGCATGAACTGCCACACGTTCTCAACTGGGTTGAGCTCCGGGCACCTTGGCGGCAACGGCATCAATGTGATGTTGGAAGGCACGACCAACTCGGCTGATCCGTGCCACCCGACCTGATCAAGCAGCAGGGCCGCGTTCCGGGTGTGACGTGAAAGGCGATCTCCTCGAGGTGCATGCTCGTCGCCTCGCTGTTGCAGCAGGGCATGATGATGCCGGCGGCCTTGCCTTCGGCGGGGCAGATCGTCCCGAAGAGCCATGCCGAGGATCGCCATCGATCCTTGGGTGCCGAGGGACGGGTGCCGCGCCTCGCCCAAGTATGACATCTTCCGGGCGCTCGATGCGGCCGGCAATCTGCTCGACCTCAGCAGCCGGCCCTATGCCTCCCCCAGATGGTTACAACCTGGGGGGAGCATGCCAGTTTCCGGTGAAGAACGGCACGATCCAGTTGGCCGGAAACTTCGCCTGGATCGGCGCGAACAACCTGGCTGAAGACGCGGACGATACGGCCGGCGCAGTGCAGCCAGGATACGGCCTGCTCGATGCTCGGGTCAGTTGGCACATCGACAGCATGAACCTCGACATCGCGGTGTTCGGGAAAAACCTATGCCGCCTCGAAATAGAGGTCGCGTTCGATCGGGAGCCCGAGCGGGCCGCGCAGCGCCTCGATCTCCGCAAGGCTGACGGTGCCCAGCTCCGGCTCGCCGAGGCCGAGATCGCAGAGGCCGTAAAGGATGTCGGGTTCCTGCGGATCGAACTCGGGATGCTCGATGCTCAAGCTGCCGTTGGCGATGAGCTCCGCGCGGATGGTGTCGGTGATGAGCTGCATGACTGCCTCCATTCAGGAAGCCTTCCGATCGAGGGCGTGGAGGCGTCCGACCGGCGGCGGGGTCAGGCCCTACTCGGTCTGGTGCGGGCCGGGCTTGACCCCGACGCAGCGGCGGTCAGGCGTCCGTAACTGCCTCGCCGGGGTGGCGGAATGGAGGCGTCGAGCAGCTTGGCCCGAGGTGTGGGCAAAGCGGAGACGAAAACTGCTGCGAGTCTGGGGTGCAGCCGACCGCGACGTTGCTCCAGCGCGTCGTCTGCATTTTCGGCGCGAGCAGCCATTGCACGGCAGCAAATCAGTGGACACCAATGAATTTCGGGACCAATCCGCTTTTGGCGGTGCCCCCGTAATCCATTGATTTTGCTGTCGTTTCTGGAGCGGGCGAAGGGATTCGAACCCTCGACCCCAACCTTGGCAA
>JASGGH010000034.1:0-30671 GCA_047605105.1 Novosphingobium sp.
GTGCCGCCGCCCCGCCGCGCGGTCCACGCGCCGCTGCGCAGCGGCGCCGGCGACCTGCTCGACCGCGCGCTGGTGCTGTGGTTGCCGGGACCGAACAATGCGACCGGCGAAGACACCGCCGAACTGCATTGCCACGGCGGCCGGGCGGTGATCGCCGCGGTCGAGGCGGCGCTGGGTGAGCTTCCCGGCCTGCGCGCCGCGGCTGCCGGCGAGTTCACCCGCCGGGCCTTCGCCCATGGCCGGATCGACCTGGCCGAGGCCGAGGGCCTGGCGGACCTGCTCTCGTCCGAGACCGAACTGCAGCGCCGCGCGGCGCTCGCCATGGCCTCGGGGACCTTTTCGCGCACCGTCGAGGCCTGGCGCGAGCGCCTGCTGACGCTTTCGGCGGCGCTCGAGGCGGTGCTCGATTTCGCCGACGAGGACGATGTCTCGGCGCTTCCGGCGGACTTCCCGGCGCGGGTCGGCGCGCTGCGCGAGGAACTGGCGGAGTGGCTTGCCCGGCCGCGCGCGGAGGCGCTGCGGGAGGGTTTCCGGGTGGTCATAGCCGGCCCGCCCAACGCGGGAAAATCCACGCTGTTCAACGCATTGGTCGAAAGCGACGCGGCCATCGCCACGCCGATCGCCGGGACGACGCGCGACGTCCTGACCCGGCCTGTCGCGATTTCCGGGCTGCCTTTCCTGTTCGTCGACACCGCCGGCCTGCGCGCCGAGACCGACGACGCGATCGAGGCCATCGGCATCGCGCGCGCGCGCGATGCGGTCGATCAGGGCGACCTAGTGCTCTGGCTCGGTCCGGAGGGGGCTGGGCTGGCCGAGGCCTGGGAAGTCGAAGCTCAGGCCGATCGTCCCGACCGCGAGACGAAGGCGGCGCCGCGCCACCGTATTTCCGCGGTGACCGGGCAGGGCCTCGACGACTTGCGCGACGATCTGGTCGCGACCGCGCGCCGCGCGCTTCCGGTGCCGGGCGCCGCCGCGCTCAACGAACGCCAGCACCGCCTGCTCGGCGAGGCCGAGGCGATGCTCGCCTTTGCCGAAGGGCTCAGCGATCCCTTGCTGGTGGCCGAGCACCTCCGCCTGGCGCGCGTCGCCTTCGATGCCCTGGTCGGGCGGAGCACGACCGAGCATATGCTCAATGCCTTGTTCGGACGCTTCTGCATCGGCAAGTGACGGGGATGTTCCACGTGGAACACGGCTGCGCTTTGACCCGGTTCCGCCCCTCCTGTAGAGGCGCGGCATGAGTTCGTTCGACACCATCGTCATCGGCGGCGGCCACGCCGGGGTCGAGGCCGCGGCCGTCGCGGCGCGGATGGGCGCGCGCGTCGCGCTCGTCAGCTTCGACCTGGAGGCGATCGGCGCGATGAGCTGCAACCCGGCGATCGGCGGGCTGGGGAAGGGGCATCTCGTCCGCGAGGTCGATGCCTTCGACGGGATCATCGCCCGCGCTGCCGATCGGGGCGCGATCCACTACCGGATGCTCAACCGCTCGAAGGGCAGCGCCGTGCAGGGGCCGCGGGTCCAGGTCGACCGCAAGCGGTTCAAGGCGGCGGTGCAAGCGCTGCTGGGCGAGCAGGGCGACCTGACCCTGGTGGCCGGCGAGGCCGCCGCGCTGGTGCTGGCCGGCGGCCGGGCCGCGGGCATCGCCTTGGCCGACGGGACGATCCTGTCCGCGCCGACGGTCGTGCTGTGCACGGGCACTTTCCTGGGCGGCACGCTGTTCCGCGGCGAGGAGCGGATGACCGGCGGACGGATCGGCGAGGCTTCGGCCCAGCGGCTCGCCGCCCAGTTGCGCGAGGCCGGCTTGCCGATGGCCCGGCTCAAGACGGGGACTCCGCCGCGGCTCGACGGACGGACGATCGATTGGGCGCGGCTGGCCGAGCAGCCCTCCGATGCCGAGCCCTGGACGATGTCGGCCATGGGCGGCCGGGGGGGAACGGCGCGCGCTTTGCCGCAGGTGTTCTGCGCGATCACCCGGACCAACGAACGCAGCCACGACGTGATCCGCGCCAATCTCCACCGCTCGCCCCTGTTCAGCGGGGCGATCGGCGCCCGGGGGCCGCGCTATTGCCCCTCGATCGAGGACAAGATCCACCGCTTCGCCGATCGCGACGGGCACCAGATCTTCCTCGAGCCCGAAGGCCTCGACACCCACCTGGTCTATCCCAACGGCATCAGCACGTCATTGCCCGCCGAGGTCCAACTGGCGATGCTGCGGACGATGGAAGGCCTCGAGCGGGTCGAGATGGTCGTGCCCGGCTACGCGGTCGAATACGACCATATCGACCCGCGCGCCTTGCGGCCGAGCCTGGAACTGCGCGCGATCCCCGGGCTCTATTGCGCGGGCCAGATCAACGGGACCACGGGCTACGAGGAAGCCGCGGCCCAGGGGCTGATCGCGGGCATGCACGCCGCGGCGGCGGTGCTGGGGCGCGAGCCCGCGGCGCTCGACCGGGCCAACAGCTACATGGCGGTGATGGTCGACGACCTGACGCTGCACGGGGTGAGCGAGCCCTACCGGATGCTGACCGCCCGGGCCGAGTACCGGCTCCGGCTGCGGGCCAACAATGCCTCGACCCGGCTGACCCCGCTGGCGATCGCCGCCGGCTGCGTCAGGGCCGAGCGGCGCGAATGGTTCGCCCGGCGGATGGAGGCGCGGGCGAAGCTCGAACGGGCACTGGAGCGCGAGGTCACCGGCGCCGAGCTCGAAGGCGCCGGCCTCCCGGTCCGCGCCGACACCGGCCGCCTGCCGCTGCGCGAATGGTTCCGCTTCGGCGGGGTCGATCTCGACGCGCTCCGGCCGTGGATCGACCCGGCGGCGCTCCATGACGCCGACCTTTCCGCCGAAGTAGCCGAGGATGCGGCCTATGCGCCCTATCTGGCGCGGCAGGACAGCGAGCTGCGCGACCTGCGCGCGAGCGAAGCGCTGCCGCTGGGGGACGACTTTCCCTACGAGGCGATCCCCGGCCTTTCCCGGGAAATGGTCGAGCGGCTGGTCCGCGCACGTCCGGCGACCCTGGCCGCGGCGGGGCGAATCGGCGGGGTCACGCCCGCGGCCCTGGCGGCCCTGCTGGTCCATGCCCGGCGGATCGCGGCGTGATCGAAACCGAAGAGCAGGCCAAGGCCTGGGTGCGCGAGCTGGCCGAAGCCGACGCCGCCGCGATCGAGCGCCTGGAGCTCCTGGCCCGACTGCTGGCCGAAGAGAACCAGCGCCAGAACCTGGTCTCCGCCGCCAGCCTCGGCGAGGTGTGGCGCCGGCACATCGCCGACAGCGCCCAGTTGCTCACCCACGTTCCACGTGAAACATCGCCGTGGCTCGACCTCGGGACCGGCGCGGGCTTCCCCGGCCTGGTCATCGCGGCGCTGCGGCCCGACTGCGAGGTGGTCATGGTCGAGTCGCGAACGCGGCGTATCGACTGGCTCGAACGGGCCAGGCAGGACCTGGGACTGGAGCGCGCCAGGGTGGAAGGGTCTCGTCTCGAATTGGTGCAGGCCTTCCCGAGCGCCGCGATTTCGGCGCGCGCATTCGCCCCGCTCCCGCAATTGCTCGCGCTTTCCGCACGCTTTTCCACAAAGGACACGCTTTGGCTGTTGCCCAAGGGTCGGTCGGCGGCGCAGGAATTGTCCGGGCTCTCCGGCTGGTCGCACCTGTTCCACGTGGAACAATCGCTGACCGATACCGAGGCGGGCATTGTCGTTGGCAGGCTTACAGGCAGGACGAAACCCAGATGATCCGTGTCGCGATCGCCAACCAGAAGGGCGGAGTGGGCAAGACCACGACGGCGATCAACATCGCCACCGCCATGGCCGCGACCGGCTGGAAGACCCTGCTGATGGACCTCGATCCGCAGGGCAACGCTTCGACCGGGATCGGCGTGGGGACGAACGACCGCGAATATTCGTCCTACGACCTGATCGTCGATCAGCGTCCCCTGGCCGACTGCATCGTGCCGACGCGCATTCCCGGGCTGGACCTGATCCCCGCCACGGTCGACCTGTCGGGCGCCGAGGTCGAGCTGGTCGCGGTCGAGGACCGGACCGATCGCCTGCGCTCCGCGCTTGCCGGCCATGGCGCCCACGACATCTGCTTCATCGATTGCCCGCCCTCGCTCGGCCTGCTGACGCTCAATGCGATGACCGCCTCGGACACCATGCTCGTGCCGCTCCAATGCGAGTTCTTCGCGCTCGAGGGCTTGAGCCAGCTCTTGCAGACGGTGGAGCGCGTGCAGCAGCGCTTCAACCCCGATCTCGGCATCATCGGCGTCGCGCTGACCATGTTCGATCGGCGCAACCGGCTGACCGACCAGGTCGCCGACGACGTCCGCTCGGTGCTCGGCTCGCTGGTGTTCGAGACCGCGATCCCGCGCAACGTCCGCCTGTCCGAAGCGCCGAGCCATGGCTTGCCGGCCCTGGTCTACGATCACGCCTGCGCGGGGAGCCGGGCCTATATGGCGCTCGCGCGCGAATTGATCGGGCGCCTGCCCGAGAGGAGGAAGGCCGCATGAACGACGATCCGGTCATTCGGATTTCGGTTCCCAGGCCCGAGGGCGCCAAGAAGAAGCCGCCCGCGCTCGGCCGCGGCCTGGGCGCCCTGCTGGGCGAGACCCGCCGCGAGGAGCCGCTGGTCGTGCAGCCTGCCGCTGCCGGCGATGCGGCCGCGCGGCCCGGCGAGGGCCTCGCCTTGCTGCCGGTGGGCGCGATCGAGCCGCATCCCGAACAGCCGCGCCGTCATTTCGACGAGGCCGCGCTCGACGAGCTTGCGGCTTCGATCGCCGCGCGCGGGGTGATCCAGCCGGTGATCGTGCGCCCGCATGGGGCGGGGCGCTGGCAGTTGATCGCCGGCGAACGCCGCTGGCGCGCCGCGCAGCGGGCACAGCTCCATGAAATCCCGGCGATCATCCGCGAACTCAGCGAGCGCGAGGTGATGGCCCTGGCGCTGATCGAGAATCTCCAGCGCGAAGACCTCAACCCGATCGAGGAAGCCCGCGCCTATCAGCGCTTGGCCGACGGCGAAGCGATGACCCAGGCCGAGATCGCCCGGATGGTCGACAAGTCGCGCAGCCACGTCGCCAATCTCCAGCGCCTGCTCAGCCTGCCCGAGCCGGTGATCGAGATGGTCGAGGACGGCCGCCTGTCGATGGGCCATGCCCGCGCCCTGATCGGCGCCGAGGATGCCGCGATCATCGCCGGCAATGCGATCGCACGGCGCATGTCGGTCCGCGAGGTCGAGCAACTGGTGCGGCGGCAGAACCGCCCCGCCGCGGCACCGCGCCGCGCGCGGACCGAAAGCCACTCCGCCGCGACGGCCGACATCGCCGCGGTCCAGAACCACCTCGAGGAATTCCTCGGCCTCGGCATCCGCATCAACACCGATGCCGATCCGCGCTCGGGCTCGGTGACGATCCGCTACTCGACCCTCGACCAGCTCGACCTGATCTGCCAGCGCCTGACGGGCGGGGGGATCTGAGCTTTCCGCTCCGATCCCTTGCGACTACCCATAAGTCCCGCCCAGGCTTCGACAGGCTCAGGCTCAGGCTCAGGCTGAGCGGGGCTGGCTGTTTGCGGCTCGATCTGCCGCGTTTGCAAACGATATAACCACTTAAGAAAAAACCCCTAAGTCATTAACCATGTCCGCTCACGAAGCCTGAACTTCCGATCCGTAAAACCACATAGCGCAAACGGGGGCATCGCCTCGACACGGCGAACCGTCCGTCTGCCCAGGGGTATCGAGACGCTTTCGGAAGGGACTGACAACAATGAAGAATACCATTCGCCTCGCGGCCGCCGTCGCCGCTCTGGCCGCGGCCGGCTCGCTCGCCACCGCCGCCAATGCCGCCACGGCCTCGGCCAGCGCCAGCGCGGAGATCCTCTCGACGCTGAACGTCGTCAAGGATCAGGACCTCAACTTCGGTCAGATCGCGGTCAACGGGGCGGGCACCGTCGTCGTCGGCACCGGCGCCACGCCGGATTCGTGCAGCGCGCTGCTGGTCTGCGCTGGCTCCACGCAGAAGGCCAACTTCGTGGTCACCGGCGCCAAGAACATCGGCGTGGCCGCTTCGGTGCAGCAGACTTCGGTCTCGCTGACCTCGGGTTCGAACTCGATGGCGCTCGACAACTTCACGCTCTATTTCCCGAACGGCACGACGCTGACCGGCTCGGGGACGACCGGCTCGACCAACTTCGAGGTCGGCGGCACGCTGCACGTCGCGGCCGGCCAGGCGACCGGCGTGTACAGCGGCACCTTCAACGTGAACGTTTCGTACAACTGAGCGTCCGGCTTCGGGCGGTCTCACCCGCCGCCCGACAGCGGGATCGGCCGCGCCCGGCAACGGGCGCGGCCTTTCGTTCGTCTGGATGAAACGCCTCCCGCGGCGCTCAAACGCCTCCCGCGACATGGTTAGCCGGAAATTAACCCTATCCTACTAGGCCCCTACGTGAATATCCGAGGGGACCGAACGTGATTTCTTGCAAACAGCCGCTGCTTTCGCTGCTCGCCGCCGGCCTGGCGCTCGCCGTGCCCGGGGCGGCCTTCGCCCAGGGCGACCTGCTCGTCGCCCCGACCCGCGTGGTCCTGAACGGCGGCGGCGGGTCCGAGGTCATCCTCAGCAATATCGGCGCGCAGGCCGCGACCTATCGCATCTCGCTCGAGCTCAAGCGGATGTCGGCCGACGGCAATATCGTCGATGTCGCCGAGGCCGACGCCACCCCGGCCGAGCAGGCGGCGCTGGCCATGGTGCGCTATGCGCCGCGCCGCATCACGCTGGAGCCGAACCAGCCCCAATCGGTGCGCCTTTCGGCGCGGCCGGCGCCCGAGCTGCCCGACGGCGAATACCGGGTCCACCTGGCCTTCCGCGCGGTGCCCGACGCCGCCGATGCCGCGAAGGCGATCGAGCAGGCCGACGCGAGCGGGCTGACGATCCGGCTGACCCCGATCTACGGCATCACGATCCCGCTGATCGTCCGCAAGGGGCAGCTCGATGCCAGCGTGACGATCGCCAATCCGCAGGTCTCGCGCCAGGCCGCGGCCACCCTGTTCAAGCTCGATCTTCAGCGCGGCGGCAGCCGGTCGGTCTACGGGGACGTGGTGATCCAGCCGCGCGGGGGAGGGAAGCCGCTGTTCGAGGCACGGGGGCTGGCGGTCTATCCCGAGCTGGCCCAGCGCAACCTGGCTCTCCAGGTCAGCGCCGAGCAGGCCGCCAGGCTGCGCGGCCCCGTCCGCATCGAATATCGCGAGCCGGCCGAGGCTGGGGGCAAGCTGATCGCCTCGCTCGATTCGACGCTGCCATAAGTTACGGTAAGACAAGGACTTTCAGGCGGCTGACGTCATGGCGCCTCGTTCCTTCCGGCTCTGGTGCGCCGCCGCGGCTCTCGCGGCGGCGTCTGTGCTGGGCGGCGCCGCCGCGCGGGCGCAAGGGGTGAGCGAGGACGACGCGCTGCTCCTGGAGCTCCACGCCTCGGGCTACCGCCTGGGCGAGACCGTGCGCGGCTATCAGACCGGCCGCGGCGTCTGCGTCGATCTCGGCGACATGATCCAGGCGATGGACCTGCCGATCCGGCTCGACAAGAAGTCGCGCCGCGCAACTGGCTGGATCTTCGCCGAAAGCGAGCGCTTCACGCTCGATCGCGACGAAAACACGGTACAAATCATGAACGCGGCCGGCGCCCTGGCGCCCGGCGCGGTGATCGACACGCCCGAGGGCTGGTGCGTCGACAGTGGGGCCCTGTCGGGCTGGTTCGGGGTGCGCTTCCGCCCCGACCTGTCGAATCTGGTCCTCAAGCTCGAGAGCGATCGCAAGCTGCCGTTCCTCCAGGCGATCGAGCGGCGGAGCCGCGCCGCGCGGCTGCGCCCGGAAGGCGCGGCCTTCGATCTCGCCAAGCTGCCGCACGCGCCAACGCCGTACCGGGCCTGGCGCGCGCCGGCGGTCGACGTGACGCTGCGCGCCGATCTGCAGCGCTCGCCTGCCGCGTCGCATGGCGGCTTCAGCTACGAAGCCCTCGCCAGCGGGGAGGCGCTGCACACCAGTTACCAGGCCCGGCTCGCCTCCGACGACCGGGGGCGTCCCGCGGCGCTGCGGCTCAAGCTGTTTCGCAAGGACCCGGCGGGCGGCCTGCTCGGCCCGCTCCACGCCACCGAGGTGGCCGCCGGCGATGTCGAGAGCCAGGCCAGCCAGCTCACCGCCCGGAGCGGCGTGGGCCGGGGCCTCTTCGTGACCAATCGCCCGAACAGCCTGCCCGCGCGGTTCGGCATGACCACCCTGCGCGGCGAATTGCCGAGCGGCTGGGATGCCGAGCTTTACCGCAACGGCGAACTGCTGATGTTCCAGGCCGACCGGAGCGACGGGCGCTACGCTTTCGCCGATGTCGGGCTGCTGTTCGGCGACAACGATTTCGAGGTGGTGCTCTATGGGCCGCAGGGCCAGGTCCGCCGCGAATACAGCCGCCTGCCGGTCGGCGTCGACGCGATCCCCGCCGGCAGGACCTGGTACTGGGCCGGCGCGCTGGAGGCCCAGCGCGACCTGATCGAATTCGGTGGCCAGCCGCCCGATCCGCGCGCCGGTTGGCGCTGGGGGGCGGGTGTCGAACGCGGGATCGACAAGCGGACCTCGGTCGCGCTCGAAACGCAGAGCATGATGCTGAACGGCGCGCGCGAGACCTATCTGGAAGCGCGCCTGCGCCGCGCGGTCGGGCCGATGCTGGTCCAGTTGGCGGGGGCGCAGCAACTCGGCGGGGGGCGGGCGCTGTCGCTCGAGGCGCTGGGCAAGCTGCGTGGAGTCCAGGTCCGTGGGCGGGCGCTGTGGATCGACGGCGGCTATGCGAGCGAGGTCATCGAGCCGGGCCAGGCGCGCGAATTCGGCATCGATCTCAGCGGCGGCCTGCGGCTGGGCGCTCGACGTCTCCCGTGGCAGACCGGCTACGCCCGCAAGGTCGCGGCAGACGGCACGGTGGTGGCGCACTGGTCTACCCGGATCTCGCTCGCGCTGCGCCGGCTGGCGTTGACCGGGGTGGTTTCGGGCCACCGCGAAACCGGGCCGCGGGCCGATCCGGCGGAGAACGGCCTCGGCGCCAGCGTGCTCGGCAACCTGTCGCTGGGCGCTGTGCGCCTGCGCGGCGAGGCCGAGCTGCGCCTGACGGGGATGCGCCGCGGCCTGGCCAGGCTGAACCTGACCGCCGAGCGCCCGCTCGGCGAGAACGGCGAGCTGCGGGCTTCGGTCGACTATGACGTGCCCACCGACACGACTACAAGCAAGCTGGCTTTATCGCGGAAATTCAACAAGTTCGTCCTGCAGGGCGAAGTGCGGGCCGACAATCGCCGCAACTTCGGCCTGGGCCTGTCGCTGGGCTTCAGCCTGGGCCCCGATCCGGTCGGCGGCGGCTGGCGCATGACGCGCGAGAAGCTGGCCCAGGGCGGAGAGGTTGCCGTGACGGTGTTCCGCGACACCAACGGCGACGGCTTGCGCCAGGCCGGCGAGGAGGCGGTCGAGGGCGTGGGGATCGAGGCCGGCTTCGCCCATGCCGAGCGCGCGACGGCCGCCAACGGCCGCACCGTGGTCGATGGCTTGAATCCCTACGTTCCCGTGCTGGTCGGCATCGACAGGGCCACGCTGCCCGATCCGTTGCTCCAGCCCAAGGGCCCGGGCGTGGTCGTCGTGCCCCGGCCGGGGGTGGCCGCCGAAGTGCTGCTGCCCCTGGCCCCGACCGGGGAGGTCGAGGGCACGCTGGTGGGGCCGGACGGCGAGGCGCGGGCCGGGGTCACGCTCGTGCTGGTCGACGGTGCGGGCCGGATCGCCAGGCGCACGCTCAGCGAATTCGACGGCTACTTCCTGTTCGATCTGGTGCCCTACGGGACCTACCGCCTGCAGGTGTCCGATCCGATCGCCCGCAAGCTCGGCGTCGGGGCGCGGCTCGGCCCCGGCGTGACGCTGGACAAGGCCCACGCGTCGCGCCAGCTCGGAACCGTGCGGCTCGAGGCGGCGGCGGCGCAGATCGCCGCGGCGCCCTGAGCCTAGTAAGGGATACGCTTGCTCGGGGTGACTGGCACGCGCTTGTCGGGGACGATGCGGATGCGCTTGTCCGGCACCGGGCGGACGACCGGGCGCGGGCGGTGGATCACGCGGCGGCGCACCGGCACCACTTCCTCGACGTACTCGACCACTTCCTTGCAGGGCTTGTCGCGCATGACCGGGACCATGATCATCGGCACGCCGTAAGCCATGTAGGCGCCGGGATAGCCGTAGGGCGCCCGATAGCCGCAGCCAAGCGGCGGCGGACCGTCGCGGTCGTCGTCGGCGCGGCCGTGATGCCCGCCGCAGCGCGCCATCCATTCGCTGTGCATCCGGGGATCCATCGGCATGGCGCCGTAGGGCCCGTAACCCGGACCGCCATGGCCGGGCGGGGGCGAGGGCATGTCAGCGGCATAGGGCGGCGGGCCGTCGTCGTGGCGACGGTGCTTGTCGCCGGCGAGCGCGGGGCTCGAAAGGACCGCGGCACACAGCAGGGCGGAAAGAGTCAGGCGCATGGACATCCCCATTCAAAAATTTGGCCCATCAAAAATCTGGCCCATCAAAAAATCCGGCCCAATCGAACCTGGTCGTCGAAATCGGATCGAATCCGGCATTAACGGAAAATTTAGCATCGCATCCGGCCTGCGACCAAGGCCGGTAACCAGCCAATCGCCGCGCTGTCCCGAATCGGAGCAGAAGGCGGCGCCCGGGCGGAGCGCTGCATGCGGTTGCCGCGCCGCGCGCAGGCGCCTATCAATCGGGCCATGAAGCCCATCGTGCGCAAGCTCCTGATCGCCCTCGGGATCGTCGTCCTCATCGGCGGCGCTTTCGCGTTCTTCGTCCTTCGCGGCACCACGGCGGAGCACACCGTCGACGAGCTCTCGGGCAAGGACCCGCTGCTGACCGATCCGAAGGCCGAATGGATCCCCAGCGTCTCGCTCGCCAAGACGATCGGCTGGGCGCCGAACGAGGCGCCGAGCGCCGCGAGCGGGCTGACCGTGGCGCGCTTCGCCGAAGGGTTGCGCCACCCGCGCACGATGCTGACCCTGCCGAACGGCGATGTCCTCGTCGCCGAAACCGGCGCCCCGCCGAGCAACGGTCCCGGCGGCGTCACCGGCTTCTTCATGAAGCTGTTCATGGGCCGGGTCGGCGCGAACGATCCCTCGCCCAACCGGATCATGCTGCTGCGCGACGCCGACGGCGACGGCAAGGCCGAGGCGCGGTTCGAGCTGAAGAACGATGCGCTGTCCTCGAACTCGGGCATGGCCTGGGCCGAGGGCAAGCTCTACGTCGCCAACCACGACGCGATCCTGGCCTTCGACTTCGTCCCGGGGGCGACGGTGCTGGCGGGCAAGCCGAAGAAGCTGATGGACCTCCCCGCGGCGGGCAATCACTGGATGCGCAACCTGCAGCTCAGCGCGGACGGCAAGCTGCTCTATGTCGCGGTCGGATCGGCCTCGAACATCGGCGAGCGCGGGATGGATGTCGAGAAGGGCCGGGCCGCGATCTGGGAGTACGACCTGGCCGCGGGCCGCCAGCGCCAGTTCGCCAGCGGCCTGCGCAATCCCAACGGCCTGGCCTGGAACCCCTCGACCGGCGAGCTGTGGACCGTGGTCAACGAGCGGGACCAGCTCGGGCCGGACCTGGTCCCGGACTACCTGACCAACGTGCCCGTCGGCGTGCAGTACGGCTGGCCCTGGGTCTATTGGAAGGACAAGATCGACGAGCGCGTCGAGACCTACATGCCCGAATACCTGACCGAATATACCCGCAAGCCCGAATTTGCGCTCGGCGCGCACGTCGCCCCGCTCGGGCTGGTCTTCGCCACCGGCGGGCAGCGGCTCGGCCCCGATTTCGCCAATGGCGCCTTCATCGCGCGGCACGGTTCGTGGAACCGCAAGCCGCTCGCCGGCTACGACGTGGTCTTCGTCCGCTTCGATGCCAACGGCAATCCCCAGGGCAAGCCGGTGCCGCTGCTGACCGGGTTCCTCGACGGCAAGGGCGATACCCATGGCCGCCCGACCTGGCTGGCCTGGGACAAGGCTGGCGCCCTGCTCGTTTCCGACGATACCGCCGGGGTGATCTGGCGCGTGATCGCCCCCGGGGCCGGGCCTTCGCTCGCCCCCAAGCCGGTCGTGACCGCGCGGATGCCGCCCAACAAGGAACTGCTCGCCGATCCGAACCAGCGCTTCAAGCTGAAGCTGGGGGACACGACCGAGGACCCGCCGTCGCCGTAACCGGAGAAAGCCGGGTCAGAGCACCTTGCCGGCGCGTCCGGCGAGCTCGGTGACATAGTGCCAGGCGACCCGGCCCGAGCGGGCGCCGCGGCGGCGCGACCATTCGAGCGCGTCGGCCTGGTCCCAGGCGAGGCCGAACGTGTCGGCATAGCCGCCGATGATCGCCAGGTAATCGTCCTGGTTGCAGTTGTGGAACCCGATCGACAGGCCGAAGCGGTCGGCCAGGGCCAGCTTGTCGTCCACCGCGTCGCGCGGGTTGATCGGATCGTCCTGCTCGCTGAGATGCCGCGCGACGATCGCCCGGCGGTTGGAGGTGACCGCCAGGCGGACGTTGGCGGGCCGCGCCTCGACCCCGCCTTCGAGCCAGGAGCGCAGCGCGCGCGGGCCCGAACCGTCGGCATCCTCGAAGCCGAGATCGTCGATGAACACCAGGAAGCGGCGGTCGACCCGGGCGAGAGTGGCGAACAGCCCGGCGAGCGAGCTCAGCGCGTCGGGCGCGACCTGGACCAGGGCGATGCTGCCCGGTGCGGCGGTCTGCGCGGCGACCACGCTCGCGCGCAGCAGCGCCGACTTGCCCATCCCGCGGCTGCCCCACAGCAGCATGTCGTGCGCGGCATGGCCGGCGGCGAGGCGGTTCACATTGGCGGCGACGGTCTCCTTCTGCGCGTCGATCCCGCGCAGCAGGGCGAGCGCCGGGGCCTCGATCCTCGCCACGGCTCGCGCCGTCTTGCCGTCCCAGACGTAGGCGGGGGCGCCGAGCCAGTCGGTCGGCGTGGGATGCGGCGGGGCGAGGCGCTCGAGGGCATCGGCGATGCGGGCCAGGACATCTCCCTGATCGGTCACGAGGTTAGGGTCTCCGTATCGAGTTCATAGAGGATTGCAGCCCCGGCAGTGGCCGCGTGGTTTAGCCCAAAGGCTTCGGCCGCGAGGACATCGCGGAAATAGCGGGCGACGATCGGCTTGCTCGCGGCGAGTTGAGCGGAAGCACCGGGGGCAGCCTGCTCCTGCTTGAGCAGTTGCCACCCGGCGACGGCGACGGCGCACATCGTCAGGAAGGGCACGCTACCCGCAAGGCGATCATCGAGGCTGGCGGAATCTCGCATCCATTCAGCGATACGGGCGCATTCCTCGGCCAAAATCGACAAGTTTGGCTCTTGATCGGCATCCCGCGCGATCTCGGCCATCAGTGACGCCAAGACGCCGCCGTTTTCCATGCCCAGCTTGCGGGTGACCAGATCGGCGGCCTGGATGCCGTTGGTGCCCTCGTAGATCGGCGCGATCCGCGCGTCGCGGTAGTATTGCGCCGAGCCGGTCTCCTCGATGAAGCCCATCCCGCCGTGGATCTGGATGCCGAGGCTGGCGACCTCGCTGCCGACATCGGTGCCCCAGGCCTTGAGCAGCGGCACCAGCAGGTCGGCGCGGCTCTGTGCGGCCGCGTCGCCGAGCGATCCGCGATCGACCTGCCCGGCGGTGTAGTAGAGCAGCGCCCGCGCCCCTTCGGTCAGGGCGCGCATCCGCAGCAGCATGCGCCGCACGTCGGGATGCTCGGCGATGGCGACCGGGCTCTTGTCGGGCGAGCCGGCGCGGGCCGATTGCACGCGCTCGACCGCATAGCGCCGCGCCTGCTGCCACGCCGCCTCGGCCACCTGCACGCCCTGGGCGCCGACATTGATCCGCGCCGAGTTCATCATCGTGAACATCAGCTTCAGCCCGTCGTTCTCCTGGCCGACGAGCTCGCCGATGCACTCGTCGTTGTCGCCGTAGCTCATCACGCAGGTCGGCGAGGCGTGGATGCCGAGCTTGTGCTCGAGGCTGACGACCTTGAGATCGTTGCGGACGCCCAAGGTTCCGTCGCCGTTTGGCAAGTATTTGGGGACGATGAACAAGGAAATCCCGCGCGACCCCGCCGGCGCGCCGGGGGTGCGGGCCAGGACCAGGTGGACGATGTTGTCCGCCAGCTCGTGCTCGCCCCAGGTGATGAAGATCTTGGTGCCCTTGATCCGGTACTTGCCGGCGTGCTCGCCTTCCTGGATCGGCACCGCGGTGGTGCGCAGCGCGCCGACGTCGCTGCCGGCCTGGGGCTCGGTCAGGTTCATCGTCCCGGGCCATTCGCCGCCGACCAATTTGGGCAGGTAGAGCGCCTTCTGCGCCTCGCTGCCATGGGCTTCCAGCGCCTCGATCGCGCCGACGGTCAGCATCGGCAGCAAGGCGAAGGCGAGATTGGCGCTGCCGAGGTTCTCCAGCACGCAGCAGGCCAGGCTGAACGGCAGGCCCTGGCCGCCGAACTCCTCCGGCGCGGCGATCGCGTTCCAGCCCTGCTCGACATAGGCGCGGTAGGCCTCGGCATAGCCCGCGGGCAGGGTGACCACGCCGTCCCTGGCCTGGGCGCCCTGGCGGTCGCCGATCTCGCGCAGCGGGGCGAACTCGCCGGCCGCGAACTGGCCGACGCCCTCGACGATCGCCTCGACCACATCGGGCGTCGCCGCGGCGAACCGCTCGTGCTGCGTCAGCTCGGCGATGCCGGCATTGACCTGTAGGGCGAAGACCTGTTCGGCACTGGGCGGGGCATAGTCCATGGCGATCCTGCTTGGCTTTGGGGCGTAGCGCCTATAGCGGCAGGCCATGGCCGGCGACAACAGCCCCCCGATCCTCGATGCGCATGCCGCCGGCGTGGCCCGAGCGGCCGCAGTGCTGCAGGCCGGCGGCCTCGTCGCGGTGCCGACCGAGACGGTCTACGGCCTCGCCGCCCGCGCCGACCGCGCCGAGGCCGTCGCCGCGATCTACCGCGCCAAGGGGCGGCCGGACTTCAACCCGCTGATCGTCCATGTCCTCGGGGTGGAGGACGGCGCGGCGCTGGCGCAGTTCGACGAACAGGCGCGGCTGCTGGCCGAAGCCTTCTGGCCCGGCCCCCTGACCCTGGTCCTGCCGCGCCGCGGCGATGCCGCCCTGGCCGAGGCGGTCACCGCCGGCCTGCCGACCGTGGCGCTGCGCAGCCCGGCCCATCCCGCGATGCGCGCGCTGCTCGCCGCCGCGGCCTTGCCGCTGGCCGCGCCTTCGGCCAACCGCAGCGGCGCGATCAGCCCGACGAGCGCGGCCCATGTCGTCGCCTCGCTCGGCGGCCGGGTCGATCTGATCCTCGACGGCGGCGCGTGCAGCGAGGGGATCGAGTCGACGATCCTGGCTCTGCGCGAAGAGGGCGGCTGGCAGGTATTGCGGCCCGGACCGATCACCGAGGCGCAGATTTCGGCGGTTGTCGGTGCGTCATCCGCAGTCATGACGTCATCGGGGAAGATCGAGGCGCCGGGCCAGCTCGCCAGCCACTATTCCCCCGGCAAGCCCGTCCGCCTCGAAGCCACGATCGCTTCGGACGACGAGTTCCATATCGGCTTCGGACCCGTCGCCGGCGACTGGAACCTTTCCTCCAGGGGCGATTTGGCCGAGGCCGCGGCGCGGCTCTATTCGGCCTTGCATCGGGCGGCGGAGTCCGATCGCCCGAACGTTGCCGTCGCGCCGATCCCGGATAGGGGCATCGGCCTCGCGGTCAACGATCGGCTGCGCCGGGCGACTGCCTGAAAGAACAAGAGGGATTCACGCGAAGCCGCGAAGAAGAAGGGTTCACACGAAGACACGAAGATGTCGCATTGCGCCGCAGGCGGCTGCGATCCGTTTCGACCTGGGAATGGGAGACCGGCTTCGCCGCAAACGCTCCATCTTCGTGTCTTCGTGTGAACCAGATCTTCAAGAGTGTGCTGACTTCACACTGACTCGTTCCGCCCTGAGGAGGGGCTGAAGCTGCAAGCTGAAGCGCCGTCTCGAAGGGCTGCGCGCGGCGGTGCTTCGAGACGGGATCTCAGCCTGCGGTTTCGACTCTACTTCAGCATGAACGGCATTGGTTCGAGGTCAGGTTATCACGCTGCAATTCTTCGCGATCTTCGCGTGAAACCCAAAAGGGCCGCTCCTTGCGGAACGGCCCCCTTGGTGATCTCAAGAACCGAGCCCGATCAGGCGACCGGCACTGCCGCTGCGGCAGCGGCCGCTTCGTAGTACTTCGGCGCGTGCTCGTTGAGGATCTCGAGGATCTTCTTGAGCGCGGCCGGCTCGTCGGTCTTTTCCATCGCCGCCAGCTCGCGGGCGAGGCGCGACGAGGCGGCCTCGAAGATCTGGCGCTCGGAGTACGACTGCTCGGGCTGGTCGTCGGCGCGGAACAGGTCGCGGGTCACTTCGGCGATCGACACGAGGTCGCCCGAGTTGATCTTGGCTTCGTATTCCTGGGCGCGGCGCGACCACATGGTGCGCTTGACCTTGGGCTTGCCCTTCAGCGTGTCGAGCGCCTCGCGCAGGGTCTTGTCCGAGGACAGCTTGCGCATGCCGATCGCCTCGACCTTGTTGACCGGAACGCGGAGCGTCATGCGCTCCTTCTCGAACCGCAGAACGTAGAGCTCGAGGTTCATCCCGGCGATTTCCTGGTTCTGAAGCTCGATCACACGGCCGACACCGTGCTTCGGATAAACGACATAGTCCCCAACATCGAAGGCGTGGGCCTTGGCGGTCATAAACGTCCTTTCGCCTGCAGGAGGACCGTGGCGCCGCCCGGATGGGGGCGGGAGGAACAAACGTCACGCGCGCGGCGTGATGTCCCCATCAACCGTTCTGTCCCTATCCTGCCTTTCATGGTGCCAGCCTGCCAGATGGGCGAGAAGCCCGGCAGTCGCTGGATTATATAGCACCTTGGCAACAAAATTACCAGAGGCGAGAATCCTTTCCGGATTCCCGCCTCAAGTCACATCGCTGTCATGCAAGCCGGAAGGCTCAGTCGCCTTCGCCGGGCTCGGCCGAGAAGTACTGGTCGAACTTGCCCTCGACGCCCTTGAACTCGTCGGCGTCGGCCGGCGCGTCCTTCTTCGAGGTGATGTTGGGCCAGTCGGCCGAATACTTGGCGTTGAGCTCAAGCCACTGCTCGAGGCCGCTCTCGGTATCGGGCAGGATCGCCTCGGCCGGGCACTCGGGCTCGCAGACGCCGCAATCGATGCACTCGCTGGGGTTGATGACGAGCATGTTCTCGCCCTCGTAGAAGCAGTCCACGGGGCAGACTTCCACGCAATCCATGAACTTGCAGCGAATGCAGGCGTCGGTGACGACATAGGTCATGGCTGCGTATCCCCTTTAGCCAATGTGGCGATTTCCCCCGCCGCTAGTTGATTGTTCCGCGCTTCGTCAAGCATCCGATAGCAGGATTGCGCTTCGCTGGGCGGCCCGCGTCTTTCCGGCAACGCCGTGAGCTCGATCACCTTTACGCCCTGGGGCAGCGGCAGCACCAGCACGTCGCCCACCCCGACGCCCTGGTGCATCCGCTCGATCCGCCGGCCGTTGAGGCGCAGGTGGCCGGTGCCGACCATCGCCTGCGCGATACCGCGCGTCTTGGTGAAGCGCAGGAACCACAGCAGCTTGTCGATTCGCATCGCCATGCGCCCGCTCACCAGGCAAGCTCGGCCAGCGCGGCGAAGGCGCCCTGGCGGGCCGGGGCGGCCACGGGGCGCTGCTCCGGCCGGCGGCGGGACGGGCGCCAGCGCCAGGTCGTCGGCGCGGGCGGGCCGAGCGCGCCCTCGGCCAGGCGGGGCGGGACGCGCGGGGTGAAGCCCGCCTGGCGAAGCAGCAGCGCGTGGCTTTCCGCGGTCAGCCCCATCGAGCGGGCCAGCGCGGGATCGAGCACGAAGTTTCGCGCCGGCGCGCCGGCAGTGGGGCGAGTCCGGGCGCCGTGGGCTTCGAGCAGGAGCTTCTCCGCCAGGTCGATCCGCAGGGCCTGGTGCCCGAGCCGGCGATAGCCGAGCGGGAGCGGCTGGCGGCCGGCGGGAATGACTGGGGGCATCTGGGGTAGGACGGGGCGCAGGTCGCGGGCCTTGAGCCCGGCCAGCTCGCGCCACAGCGCGAGCGGCGCGGGGCGCAGCATGGCGGGGACGAACAGATCGAGCGCCCCGACGCGCACCCCGTTCCGGCGCAGCAGGTCGCGCTGGTCCTTGCTGAGCTCGGCGAGGCCCGAGGGGCCGCGTTCGAGCACGCCGCCGGCCTCGATCAGCCGAATCAGCAAGGCGCGCAGCTCGGGACCGCCGGCAAGGGCCCGGCTGGCGGCTTCGAGCTTGGCCAGCGGGGTCAGGGCGGCGATCGTGCGATCCAGCCAGGTCCTGAGCGCGGCCACCAGCACCTTGCGCTCCGCCGCAGGCACGGCTTCGAGCGCCGGGTCGGCGGCGAGCTGCGGCGTCAGCACGGTGCGCCCCGGGACCAGCCGGGCCAGCCGCTCGCCCTGCCAGGCGAGGGTGCCGCCGGCGAGCTCGATCGCGGCCGGATCTTCGCCGAGCTCGTGGGCGAGCTGCCGGGCGCGCTCGGCCAGCACCGCCGGCAGGTGCCGTTCGGCGGCGGCGAGCAGCAGCTTGCGGTCCGAATGGCGCGTCTGCGGGTCGACCCGGAAGCGGAATCCGCTGAGCGCGCCGATCGCCTCGCCTTCCACCATGACGTCATCACCCTCGAGGCGCACCGGCAGCAAGCCGGCGTCGCCGCCCAGCCCCCGCATCAGCACGGTGGTGCGGCGGTTGACGAAGCGCTCGGTCAGCCGGGCGTGGAGCGCGTCCGACAGGCGTGCTTCGACCGCGCGGGCGCGGGCGGCCATCTCGTCGCGGGCGAGGACCCAGTCGGGGCGCTGGGTGATGTAGGCCCAGGAGCGGACCGCGGCGATCCGACCCTGGAGCGTGTCGATGTCGCCCGCGACGTGATCGAGGCCGGCGATCGCCTGGGCGACGTAGTCCGCCCCGAGCTGGCCGCGGGCCAGGTCTTCCCACAGCCGGGCGACGAAGCGGGCATGGGTCTCCACGCCCTGGTGGCGGAAGTCGGGCAGGCGGCAGGCTTCCCAGAAGCGCCGGACCTGCGCCGTGCTGCGCACCGAACCGGCGATCCCGGGCTCCTCGGCCAGGCGCTTGAGCACGGCCAGGTCGATCGCTTCGGGGGCCGGGGCCAGCTCGGGGCGCCGGGGCGGCTGCTCGAGATCGGCGATCAGCGCGCCCAGGCTGTCGAACCGCGGCTCCGCCTCGCGCCAGAACAGCCGGCTGAGCGGCGGAAAGCGGTGCTCCTCGATCGCGAATATCTCTTCGGAGGTGAATTCGGCGTCATGACCGCCCATTCCTGCGAGGGTGCCGAAGGTCCCGTCGCGCTGGTGCCGGCCGGCGCGGCCGGCGATCTGCGCCATTTCCGCCGGGGTCAGGCGGCGCTGGCGGGTCCCGTCGAATTTCGAGAGGCCGGCAAAGGCGACGTGGCCGACGTCAAGGTTCAGCCCCATGCCGATCGCATCGGTCGCCACGAGGTAATCGACCTCGCCCGACTGGTACATCGCCACCTGGGCGTTGCGCGTCTGGGGCGAGAGCGCCCCCATCACCACCGCCGCGCCGCCGCGGAAGCGGCGCAGCATCTCGGCCACGGCATAGACCTGCTCGGCCGAGAAGGCGACGATCGCGGAGCGGGGCGGGATGCGGCTGAGCTTCTTGGCGCCGACATGGCCGAGCGTGGAGAAGCGCGGGCGAGTGACGATCTCGGCCCCGGGCACGAGCGCCTTGACCATCGGCGCCAGGGCGGCGGACCCCAGGATCATCGTCTCCTCGCGGCCCCGCATGTGGAGCAGCCGGTCGGTGAAGACGTGCCCGCGCTCGCGGTCGGCCGCGAGCTGCGCCTCGTCGATCGCCGCGAAGGCCAGGTCCTTGCCCACCGGCATCGCCTCGACCGTGCACAGCAGCCAGCGGGCATCCCTGGGCTCGATCCGCTCCTCGCCGGTGATCAGCGCGACGCGGTTGGCGCCCTTGAGCGCGCAGACCCGGTCGTAAACCTCGCGCGCCAGCAGCCGCAGGGGAAAGCCGATCGCTCCGGAAGAATGGGCGCAGAGCCGCTCTATCGCGAGATGGGTCTTGCCGGTGTTGGTCGGGCCGAGCACCGCCCTGACGCGGTGATCCGCGCCGATCGTTCGGGCGCCGCGGGAATCCGCGGAATTCCGGGATACGGCGACCTCGCGCCCAAGAGAATTCGGGGCCATCGATGGGAAAGGTGGCATCGCGGTCCGTCGCGAACAAGGCGCCTTGCGGTGATCTGCGGCTTCCCTGACCCTTATTCACAGCTATGATGCGCGGATGCGGAAAACGAATTGGTGGCTGGCGATGACGCGCGATCTCGCCCTGCTCGCGGTGGAATCCGGCGAGGTGATGGTCCGGCGCAGCGTCAAGCTGGCCAGGGCCGATCGCGCGGCCTGGGACGAATTCCGGCTGATGGTCGGCGAAAAGGTCGAGGCGACGGTCCAGTTGCAGTGCCGCCTGCTCACCGGCAACCTCGGGCCCTCGCCGCGGAGCGCGGCGCGGGCGGCGCTCGACCACGTCCGGCGCAAGGTCCGGGCGAACCGTGCCCGGCTCCGCAAATAGCGCGGGTTTCCGCACGGCGACGCCCCTTGGCCGATGGGTCCATTAAGCAGAATTTAACTTTGTAGGCGCAGGAGATTCTCCGACGAAGTCCCGGGTTTCGCGCGGGACATGCGGGGGTACGCGTTGTTCAAGCCGCATGAGCAGGCCGAGAGCGGAGCCGGGGGGCCGGCGGCGACTGCCGCCGTGCTGACCCGCGCCCAGGCCCTGCCCGGAAGCTCCGCCGATGCCGTGCGCGCACGCCTCGCGGGCCTGTGGGGGCAAGCCCACCGCCTCGAACGCCACCTCGTTCACGACCTGGCCGAGGACATCGGCTCGATCCGCTGGTATCGCGGGCTCGGCACGATGATCGGACTGGGCATCGCCGCCATCTCGTTCTGGCCGGATTTCTCCGCGCTCGATGCCGCGCCGGCGATGCATGTCGACCGCACGAGCCGCGACGAATTCCGCAGCCAGATGATCATGCCGCTGGGCGCCGGCGGCGAGAGCGGCCGGCGCATGGGCGCCAACAGCGCGCTGGTCGTGCCGCTGGCGTCCGCGCCGGAACGGGCATCGATCCACATGGTCGCGACCCTGGCGCAGGGCGACAGCTTCGGCCGCATGCTGCAGCGCGCAGGCGTCGGCGCCTACGACGCGGCGCGCGCGGCCGAGCTGGTCGCCGCGGTCCTGCCGCCGGGCGAGATCGCGGCGGGCACCCGCTTCGACATCACGCTGGGCAAGCGCGCGGCCCCGGGCCAGCCGCGCAGCCTCGACAAGCTCGATTTCCAGGCCCGGTTCGACACCGCCTTGACGGTCTCGCGTCAGACGGGCGGCCTGACGATCGGCCGTCATGCCATCGCCGTCGATGCCACGCCGCTGCGGATCCGCGGCACGGTCGGCCCCAGCCTCTACCGCTCGGCCCGCGCCGCCGGCGCCCCGGCCGATGCGATCCAGCAATATCTCCAGGCGATCGACCAGCAGGTCTCGATCGAGGAGATCGGGCCGGGCGACCAGTTCGACATCGTCATCGCCTACAGGCGTTCGGCCGGCGGCCGCGCGGAAGCGGGCAAGCTGCTGCTCGCGGGCCTCGAGCAAGGCGGCAAGCCGCGCGTGCAGATGGTGCGCGGCGAGGATGGCCGGCTGCAGGACGCACTAGGCGGAGCGACCCGCACCGACTGGGTCGCGACCAGCAGCTTCAGCACCAGCTTCGGCGGGGGCGGATTGCTCGCGCCGGTCAATGGCCGGGTGACCTCGCCCTACGGCCTGCGCCGCCATCCGATCCTGGGCTATGCCCGGATGCACGCGGGAATCGATTTCGGCGCGCCCTGGGGTTCGCCGATCGTCGCGGTGGCGAGCGGGGTGGTGACTTTCGCCGGACGCCATGGCGGCCATGGCAACTACGTGCGGCTGGAGCACGGCGGCTTCGGCACCGGCTACGGCCACATGAGCCGGATCGCGGTGGCGCCCGGAACCAAGGTCTCCGCCGGCCAGGTGATCGGCTATGTCGGCTCGACCGGCCTGTCGACCGGCCCGCACCTCCACTACGAGGTCTACCAGGGCGGCCGCACGGTCAACCCGGCGGGCTTCAGCTTCTCGGGCAAGATGCAATATGTCGCCAAGCAGGTGACCGACACCAAGCAGCTCGGCTCGCTCAAGAGCGTGCTCGCCAAGCTCAAGGGCGTGAAGCCGGGCGCGGCGCTCGGCAAGTTCACCCCCAAGGGCGGCGCGCTGGACTGATTCGCAGGTTTGCGCCAGAAGTCCGCGCCATGACCTCCTATCCCGCTCCCAGCCATCCCGGCCCCAGCTATCCCGGACTGCGCCTCCGCCGGACCCGCGCCACCGCCTGGAGCCGCGCGCTCCACCGCGAGGCGCTGGTCACGCCCGCCGATCTGATCTGGCCGCTGTTCGTGACCGAGGGGCAAGGCGTCGAGGATCCGGTGGCCACGCTGCCCGGCGTCTCGCGCTGGTCGGTCGACCAGATCGCCATCCGGGCGCAGGAGGCGGTTTCGCTCGGCATCCCCTGCCTGGCGCTGTTCCCCAACACGCAAGCGGACCGGCGCAGCGCGGACGGCCGCGAGGCGCTCAATCCCGAGAACCTGATGTGCCGCGCGATCCGGGCGATCCGCGATGCCTGCGGCGACGAGATCGGCGTGCTCACCGACGTGGCGCTCGATCCCTATACCAGCCACGGCCAGGACGGGCTGATCGACGATGCGGGCTACGTGCTCAACGACGCGACGGTCGAGGTGCTGGTCGGCCAGGCGCTGAACCAGGCGGCGGCGGGCGCGGACGTGATCGCGCCCTCCGACATGATGGACGGCCGCATCGGGGTGATCCGCCAGGCGCTGGAGGGCGCGGGTCACGCCAATGTCCAGATCATGAGCTACGCCGCGAAATACGCCTCGGCCTTCTACGGCCCGTTCCGCGACGCCGTGGGCTCGAGCGGGATCCTGAAGGGCGACAAGAAGACCTACCAGATGGACCCGGCCAACGGCGAGGAAGCCCTGCGTGAGGTCGCGATGGACCTCGCCGAGGGCGCGGACTCGGTGATGGTCAAGCCCGGCCTGCCCTATCTCGACATCGTCGCCCGGGTGAAGCGGCGCTTCGAGGTGCCGGTATTCGCCTACCAGGTCAGCGGCGAATACGCGATGATCGAGGCCGCCGTGGCCGCCGGCGTAGCGGACCGCGACGCGACCGTCCTTGAAACCTTGACGTCATTCAAGCGCGCCGGCTGCTCCGGCGTCCTGACCTACCACGCCGCCCATGCCGCGCGGCTGCTCGGGGCATGAGCGAAGCCGCAGTACGGGATGAAGGCGCGCCGGTGCAAGCGATGGCGCCCACCAGCCGCGCGCTGTTCGTCGTGACGATCCTCACGGGGAGCTTCCTGCTGTTCCTGGTCCAGCCGATGGTCGCGCGCATGGCGCTGCCGCGGCTGGGCGGGGCGCCCAACGTCTGGAACAGCGCGATGCTGGTCTACCAGGCCTTGTTGCTGGCGGGCTACGGCTATGCCCACTGGCTGGGCGGACTGCCCTTCCGCAAGCAGGCGACGATCCACCTGGCGGCGCTCGTCCTGGCGGCGCTGTGGTTGCCGATCGGCCTTGCCGACCTGCCGCCGCCCGCGCCGGGCTGGGAAGCGCTGTGGGTGCCGGGGCTGCTGGCGCTGACGATCGGCCCGGTGTTCCTGCTGGTCTCGGCCCAGGCCCCGCTGATGCAGCGCTGGTTCTCGCTCCATCCCGCGGCGATCGAGCCGTGGGCGCTTTATGCGGCGTCGAATCTCGGCAGCTTCACCGGATTGCTCGCCTATCCGCTGCTGGTCGAGCCGGCGCTGAGCATCGCGGCGCAGTCCTGGCTGTGGACCGTCGGCTACGGCCTGCTGATCCTGCTGATCGGCCTGGCCGCGGCGAGCCGCTGGCGCTTCGCCCCTGCCGCGATGACGGGCGAGGATCGGGCGGGCGACGGCGAGAAGGTCGGCTGGCGGCGGATAGCCTTGTGGCTGGCGCTGTCGGCGGTGCCTTCGGGGCTGATGCTCTCGACCACGACGCACCTGACCACCGATGTCTTCGCGATGCCGCTGCTGTGGGTGATCCCGCTGGGGCTCTACCTGCTCAGCTTCGTGGTCTCGTTCTCCGACCGGCGCCGCGTCGCCTGGGCCGTGACCGTGACGACGCCCTTCGTGATGATGCTCGCGGGCGGCATGGCCATGGCCTCGCGCAATACCGGCACCATGTCGCTCGCGGTTTCGAGCGTGCTCCTGCTGTTCATGGTCTGCGTTGCGCTCCACGCGCGGCTTTACGATGCCCGGCCCGATCCGCGGCGGCTGACGCTGTTCTATTTCGTGATGTCGGCGGGCGGCGCGCTGGGCGGCCTGTTCACCGCGCTGATCGCCCCGACCCTGTTCGACTGGGTCTGGGAACATCCGCTGCTGATCCTCGCCGCCGCGGTGCTGCTGCCGCGCGAATATGTCTTCGACCTGCGCCGCCTCCCCGGGGCTTCGCCTCATCTGCGGGTGCTCGCCGCCGTGGCGCTGGCCGGGCTGGCGCTGTTCTTCGCCTGGAAGCTCTCGGAACTGCCGCTCGAGGAGTTCGCCAACAGCCGGCGCGCGCTGCTGGCGCTCGGCGTGGCGGTCTGCGGTACGGTGCTGGTGCCCTGGCGCCCCGCCTATGTCGCTCTGCTCGGCGTGCTGATGCTGGTCCAGGGCGGGGTCGAGACGATCCAGGCCTCGCTCGAAGGGCTGCGCAGCCGCAGCTATTTCGGCATCTATACGGTCCGCGACTATCCCGACCTCAAGGTGCGGATGCTCTCCCACGGCACGACCCTCCACGGCGAGCAATCGACCGACCCCGCCAAGCGCCGCAATCCCACGACCTATTACGGCCCGACCGCCGGCGTCGGCCTGGCCTTCGCCAATGCCGAGAAGCTTTACGGCCCCGCCGCCCGGATCGGGGTGGTCGGGCTCGGGACGGGGACGCTGGCCTGCTATCATCGCGCCGGCCAGTCCTGGCGGTTCTACGAAATCGACCCGACCGTGCTGCGCTATTCGCAAGATCGCACCTTCACCTATCTGGCCGATTGCGCGCCGGATGCGAAGGTGGTGCTCGGCGACGCGCGGCTCGAACTGGCCAAGGAACCGCGCGGGGCCTTCGATCTGCTGGCGATCGACGCTTTCTCGTCCGATTCGATTCCGCTCCACCTGCTGACCGACGAGGCGCTGGGCATCTATCTGAATGCCCTGTCGGACAATGGCGTGCTGCTGTTCCACATCTCCAACCGGTTCATCGACCTCGAGCCGGTGCTCGCCGCGGCGGCCGGGCAGCGAAAGCTCCACGCGATGGTCCGCGAAGACAATCCGGCGGGCAAGGACATGCTGACGGGCTCGGTCTGGGTCCTCCTCACGCGGGACCCGAAGAAGATCGGCGCGGTCCAGGCGAATTCGGACGGCAACGCATGGCGCGGGCTGCCGCCCCCGGCCAGGCGCCCCTGGACCGACGATCACGCCTCGGTCTTCCCCTTCGTGCGCTGGCACAATATGCTGGGCAAACGATGACAGCCCGCCCCGACACGACGATCGCCAGCCTCAACGGCAAGACCCCGCGCATCCACGACAGCGCCTTCATCGCCCCGGGCTGCCGGATCATCGGCGATGTCGAGATCGGGCCGGACTCGAGCGTGTGGTACAACTGCGTGATCCGCGGCGACGCCAACCGCATCGTGATCGGCGCGCGGACCAATATCCAGGACGGCACCGTGGTCCACTGCGACAGTCCCAAGCCCAAGCGGCCGGAAGGCTTCCCGACGATCATCGGCGACGACGTGCTGATCGGCCATCTCGCGATGGTCCACGGCTGCATGCTGGAGGACAGGTCGTTCGTCGGTCTCGGCGCGATCGTGATGGACGGCTGCCGGGTCGAGGAAGGCGGCATGCTGGCTGCCGGCGCGATGCTGACCTCGGGCAAGGTGATCAAGGCGCGGCAGATGTGGATGGGCCGCCCGGCCGTCTTCGCCCGCGACCTCAACGACGAGCAGCTCGCCGGCATGCAACTGGGCGTGCAGGGCTATGTGCTCAACGGCCGCATGCACCAGGCCGCCTTCGATGGCGCGGCCGAAGGCTGATCTTCCCTCCGCCGCAGCGCTCCGCGCCCTGGCGGATGCCGAGGGGCGGCTGGCGGTGCGGGTGACGCCCGGCGCGCGCGGCGAGGGCCTGGAGATCGCCGCCGGCCGGCTCTTCGCGAAGGTCCGCGCCAAGCCGGAAGACGGCAAGGCCAACGCGGCTGTCCTGGGCCTCCTCGCTGCGGCCCTGGGCGTGGCCGGATCGCGCCTGCGCTTGTTGCGCGGCGCGACTTCCCGGGACAAGCTGGTGCAGCTCGACGGCTAGCGGTCCTCGCGCGCCGCAACGCGCCGGACTATACACCTAACGGGCCTTGGCGGGAGCCTTCAATCCCGCACCAGCTTCCGCAAGGTCTCGATCCGGTCTGCCTCGTGCGCGGGCTTGTCGGTGCGGATCCGGCTGATGCGCGGGAAGCGCATGGCCAGGCCCGACTTGTGGCGCCTGCTTTCGTGGACCGAATCGAAGGCGACCTCGAAGACCAGGCTCTTGTCGGTCTCGCGCACCGGGCCGAAGCGGTTCACCGTGTGGCGGCGGACGTAGCTGTCGAGCCATTTCAGTTCCTCGTCGGTGAAGCCGAAATAGGCCTTGCCGACAGGCAGCAGTTCGGCGCCCGCGTCGGGATCGCCGTCCCAGCAGCCGAAGGTGTAGTCGGAATAGAACGAGCTGCGCTTGCCGCTGCCGCGCTGGGCGTACATCAGCACGCAGTCGACCAGCAGCGGATCGCGCTTCCACTTGTACCACAGCCCGGTGCGCCGTCCGGCCACGTAAGGGCTGTCGCGGCGCTTGAGCATCACCCCCTCGATCGCATCGTCGCGGGCGCGCGTCCGGATCGCGGCGAGCTCGTCGAGGCTGGCGGCTTCGATCACCTGGCTGAGGTCGAAGCGCTCGGGATCGAGCCGGCGGGCGAGCTCCTCCAGCACCAGGCGGCGCTGCTCCCAGCTATGCTCGCGGAAGTCCTCGCCCTCGGCGATCAGCACGTCGTAGAGGCGCACGAAGGCGGGGTAGTCCTCCAGCATCTTCTTCGAGACGGCCTTGCGCCCCAGGCGCTGCTGCAGCGCGTTGAAGCTCGCCGCGCCGCCTTCCTCGCCGCCCTGATGCGAGCCGCGGACCAGCAATTCGCCGTCGAGCACGGCGGGGATGGCCAGGGCGGCGGCGATCTCCGGGAAGGTGCCGGAGATGTCGTCGCCCGAGCGTGAATAGACCCGCGTTTCGTCACCGGCGCGCACGATCTGGACGCGGATGCCGTCCCATTTCCATTCCGCGGCGTAATCCTTCATGTCGACCACCGTCTCATCGAGCGGATGGGCCAGCATGAAGGGGCGGAACAGCGGCATGTCCTCGGCCGAAGGCGGCTCGGCCCCGCGGGCTGCCCAGTCGAACAGCGGCTCGTAGGGCGCGACCTGGCCGTGCCAGTATTCCTCCACGTCATCCACGGACACGGCGAAGGCCTGGGCGAAGGCGGTCTTGGCGAGGCGGGCGGAGATGCCGATCCGCATCGCCCCGGTGGCCAGCTTGAGCAGCGCGTAGCGGCCGTTCGCGTCGAGCCGGTCGAGCAGCTCGGGCAGCTCGCGCGCCACGCTGGCGCGGGTCATGCCGGCGAGGATGTCGACCGCCTCGGCGACGCTGGGGGGTGAGGGCGGGGCGGCCGGCTCGGGCCAGAGCAGGCTGGCGGTCTCGGCGGTATCGCCGACATAGTCGCGCGACAGGGCGTAGAGCACCGGATCGACCCGCTCCATCAGCAGGCCCCGGATCACCGCCGACTTCACTGCGGGGAAGTCGAGCCCGTCGGTCAATGCGGCGAGCGCCCAGCCGCGGTCGGGATCGGGGGTGCGGCGCAGGTAATCGGCCAGCAGCTTGAGCTTGGCATTGCGCGAGCCGGTATAGACCAGCGCATCGAGGAGAGCGGCGAATTCTTCCATCAGGTGCGGGGCCGTGCTTCGACAAGCTCAGCATGAGCGGGCGTAGGGAAAGGGGCCGGCACCCAACCCCGTTCGGCCTGAGCTCGTCGAAGGCCCTGGCGCACCATCTCAATCATCCTCGTCCTCGTAGCCCACCAGCGCCAGCGCCCGGGCCTTGCGCTGATGCAGTTCGCACCAGCGCAGCAAGGCTTCCTCGCCGCCGTGGGTGATCCAGGTCTCCTGCGGGTCAACCTCGGCGATGGTGTGAGTCAGCTCGTCCCAGTCGGCATGGTCGGAGACGATCAGCGGCAGCTCGACGTTCTTCTGCCGCGCCCGCTGGCGGATGCGCATCCAGCCCGAGGCCATTGCGGTGATCGGATCGGGCAGGCGGCGGCTCCAGCGGTCGTTGAGCGCAGAAGGCGGGCACATGACGATCTGCCCGGCCAGCGCGCCCTTGGGCATGCCGGCGACCGGCTGCAACTCGCCGAGGTCGATCCCCAGTTCCTCGTAGAGCCGGCACATCCGCTCCAGCGCGCCGTGGAGGTAGATCGGCGCGGCATAGCCGGCGAGGCGCAGCTCGGCGATCACCCGCTGCGCCTTGCCGAGCGCATAGGCGCCGATCAGCACGCAGCGCTCGGGATTGGCGGCGCGTGCCGCCAGCAGCTTGGCGATCTCGTCCTCGACCGGCGGATGCCGGAACACCGGCAGGCCGAAGGTCGCCTCGGTGACGAAGACGTCGCAGGGCACCGGCTGGAACGGCGCGCAGGTCGGATCGGCGCGGCGCTTGTAGTCGCCGGTGACGATCACCCGCTCGCCGGCATGCTCAAGCAGGATCTGCGCCGAGCCGAGAACGTGGCCGGCGGGGAAGCAGGTGGCCCGGACATTGCCGGGCAGGGTGACGGTTTCGCCGTATTCGACCGGCGTTCCGTTATGCGTGCCATAGCGCAGCGCCATGATCGCCAGGGTTGCCGGTGTGGCGATCGTCCGGTTGTGCCCGCCGCGGGCGTGGTCGGCGTGGCCGTGGGTGATCAGCGCGGCATCGACCGGACGCGCCGGATCGACCCAGCAGTTTCCGGGGACGATATGGATGCCGTAGGGTTCGGCGCGGATCCAGGAAGCGGCAGGCACATCAGCAAAATGGGGTGGAACGCCTGGCGTTCCACCCCACCCGTGTTTCGACCTCGCTTGCCGGCCTTATTCCTCGGCGCTGGGCGCGGCCGGCTTCTTCGCGGCGGACTTGCGGCCCGCCTTCGCCGTGGGATTGGTCACCTTCGCACGCTTGACCAGCTTCGGCGGGGCCGGGGTCAGCTCGAAGGACAGCGCCTTTTCCTTCACGCTGACATGGACCTCGCCGCCGTGGGCCAGCTTGCCGAACAGCAGCTCCTCGGCGAGCGGCTGCTTGACCTTCTCCTGGATGAGCCGGGCCATCGGCCGCGCGCCGTAGAGCTTGTCGTAGCCGCGCTCGCCCAGCCAGGCGCGGGCATCGCTGTCGAACTGGATATGGACGTTCTGATCGACCAGTTGCAGTTCGAGCTGGAGGATGAACTTGTCCACGACCCGGCTGATCACCTCGGTCGGCAGGTAGGCGAAGGGCACGATCGCATCGAGGCGGTTGCGGAATTCGGGGGTGAACATCCGCTTGACCGCTTCGTCGCCGGCGTCCTCCTTGGAGACGTCGCCGAAGCCGATGCCCTGCTTGGCCATGTCGGACGCGCCGGCATTGGTGGTCATGATCAGCACGACGTTGCGGAAATCGACCGTCTTGCCGTGGTGATCGGTGAGCCGGCCGTTGTCCATGACCTGGAGCAGGATGTTGAACAGGTCGGGGTGGGCCTTCTCGATCTCGTCGAGCAGCAGGACGCAGTGCGGCTGCTGGTCGATCGCGTCGGTCAGCAGGCCGCCCTGGTCGAACCCGACATAGCCCGGAGGAGCGCCGATCAGGCGGCTGACGCTATGGCGCTCCATGTACTCGGACATGTCGAAGCGCTGCATCGGGATGCCCATGATCTGGGCGAGTTGCTTGGCCACCTCGGTCTTGCCGACGCCGGTGGGGCCGGAGAACAGGAATGAGCCGATCGGCTTGTCCGGATCGCGCAGGCCCGCGCGGCTCAGCTTCATGGCGCTGGAGAGCACCTCGATCGCCTTGTCCTGGCCGAAGACCACGCGCTTGAGGTCGCGCTCAAGGTGTTCGAGCACGGTGCGGTCGTCGGTCGAGACCGACTTGGGCGGGATCCGCGCCATGGTCGCGATCACGGCCTCGATTTCCTTGGCGGTGATCGTCTTCTTGCGCTTGCTGGGCGGCACCAGCATCTGCATCGCGCCGACCTCGTCGATCACGTCGATCGCCTTGTCGGGCAGCTTGCGGTCGTTGATGTAGCGGGCCGACAGCTCGACCGCGGTCTTGATCGCGTCGGGCGTGTACTTGACCTTGTGGTGCTCCTCGAAAGCCGTGCGCAGGCCCTTGAGGATCTTGATCGTGTCCTCGACCGTGGGCTCGTTCACGTCGATCTTCT
>JASGGH010000035.1:0-30562 GCA_047605105.1 Novosphingobium sp.
ATCGTCACCGCCACCGGCCTGCGCCTCGCCATGCTCGGCAAGATCGCGGTCAGCCTCGACGGCGAGCCGGTCCGGTTCGACGAGCACTGGTACTACCGCAACTGCATGTTCTCCAACGTGCCGAACTTCGCCGCGCTGTTCGGCTATCTGAGCGCCGGGTGGACCTTGCGCGTGGACCTGGTGGCGGACTGGCTGTGCCGGCTGTTCGAGCAGATGGACGCCTGGGGCGCGGATGTCGTGACCCCGCACCTCCCCGAAGACCACGGCCTGACCGAATTCGACGTCTTCGGCCTGTTCTCCTCGGGCTATCTCCAGCGCGGCAAGCACCTCGTACCCAAGAGCGCCACCGAGGCGCCCTGGCGGATTTCGATGAACTACATGAACGACCGCGCCGAAATGCCCCATGCCCCGATCGACGACGGGCACCTGCGGTTCGCGAAGGCGCGGGTTTCAACCTAGTCACTCCCCAACCCCCGTAAGGGGTTGGGTTTTTGAACCGAGCCTTCTAACCCCTTTCGCGATGGCCGAATCAGCCCCCTCTCCCGGTCGCATCTTCACCGCCGCGCTGGTCGTGATCGGCGACGAGATCCTGTCGGGCCGCACCCACGACAAGAACATCGCGCAGGTCGCCACCTGGCTCGGCATCCAGGGCATCCGCCTCAAGGAAGTCCGCGTGGTGGCGGACGAGACCCCGGCGATCGTCGAGGCGGTGAACACGCTGCGGGCGCGCCACGACTACCTGTTCACCACCGGGGGCATCGGCCCGACCCACGACGACATCACCGTGGATGCCATCGCCGAGGCGCTCGGCGTGGGCGTGGTGGTCCATCCCCAGGCGCGGGCGATCCTCGAAGGCTATTACCAGGAGCGCGGCGGGCTGACCGATGCGCGGCTGCGCATGGCGCGAGTTCCCGACGGGGCCGACCTGATCCCCAACCGCTACACCGGCGCGCCCGGCATCCGCCACGGCAACGTGTTCATCATGGCCGGCGTCCCCTCGATCACCTCGGGCATGCTCGATGCCTTGTCGGGAACGCTCGAAGGCGGAGCGCCGCTGCTCAGCGAGACGATCGGCTGCTGGGTCCAGGAAAGCGAAGTCGCCGACCTGCTGGGCCGGACCGAGCAGGAGCATGCCGGTTGCCAGATCGGTTCCTATCCGTTCTGGCGCGAGGGGCGCACCGGCGCGAACTTCGTGATCCGCTCGGTCGACGCCGAAGAGCTCGCAGCCTGCACCCGCGCGCTGGTCGCGGGGCTCGAGGCGATGGAGCGCCCCGCGGTGGCCGGCGGGATCGAGTGAAGGCCATCCGTCATCCCGGGCTCGGCCCGGGAGCGCCGGCCATCCCAGCGCAACCCGGCCAGCGGTCCCGGATCAAGTCCGGGACGGCGATGCTCGCGCTGCTCCTGACCGGCTGCACCACCCCGCACCTCGTCGCATTCGAGCGCACCCTGGCCGCCCAGGACAGCGCCACCGCCGCGCTGGGCGAATGGTGCAAGGCCCGCGGAATCGCCGATCCGCCGACGATCCGTGCCGAGCAGTCGGGCTTGCCGCCGAAACCCTCCGCAGAAGTGCAACGTTTGCTGAGCGATCGGGAAGACGGCGCGCTGGCCTATCGCCATGTCCGCCTGCTGTGCGGGACCACCGTGCTGTCCGAAGCCGACAACTGGTACGTGCCCGGGCGGCTGACGCCGGAGATGCGGAACACCTTGGCCACGACCCAAACCCCGTTCGGCAAGGTCGTCGCCCCGCTCGGCTTCAAGCGCGAGCGCCTGTCCGCCACCCGCGGCCGCGCCCAGGATTGCCCGCCGGGCACCGTCCTCAGCCACCGCGCGCTGTTACGGTTGCCCGATGGCAAGCCGCTCAGCGTGGTGACCGAGTGCTATGCTCGGGCGAATTTGTCGCGCTGAGCCGCCCTCACCGCTGCGACTGACCTCACTCCGTTCGGCAAGTCTCGCTCCTCTCCCGCAAGCGGGAGAAGGATAGCGCAGCTTGTCCCGCCAGGGACTAGCGAAGCTTGGATGAGGGGTCTCGCGGTCATGCGCCGACCGAGCCGACACGCACGACGCCTCAGGCGCGACATGACTCCAGCCGAGCGGCGGCTATGGCATGCGCTGCGCGACCGGCGGTTCGGTGGATGGAAGTTCCGACGGCAGGAAACGATCCATCCCTCCATCGTCGATTTCGTCTGCATCGCCGCCCGGCTGATCGTCGAGGTAGACGGCGGGCAGCATTCGGAAGAAGCCGACGCAAAACGCACCGCCGCGCTCAAGGCTCAAGGCTATCGCGTGATCCGCTTCTGGAACAACGAGGTGCTGGGAAACTTGGAGGGCGTGCTCATCCGGCTGGGGGAAGCGCTTGGCCCGCCCCCTCACCGCTGCGACTAGCACCCGCTTCGCGGGCGCAAGTCTCGCTCCTCTCCCGCAAGCGGGAGAGGGAAGCGTCACGCCGCGATCGATTCCGTGCCCGCGATCGAGGTGCGGTGCATCATGCGGCCGGTGGTGGCCTCATAAGGGATCGCGCGGTGCATCGCGCCGGTATTGTCCCAGATCACGAAGTCGCCCTTGGTCCACTTGTGGCGCAGCGAATAGGCCGGCTGGGCGGCCCATTCCTGCAGGCGGATCAACTGGGCGCGGCCGGCGGGGATCGACTTGCCGACGATGTGGTCTGCGGTCGTGCCGATGATCATCGACTTGCGCCCGTCCTCGTGGGTCCAGACGATCGGGTGCTCCTTGATCAGGCCGATGTTGACGACCTTGTCGTAGTGCTTCTCGGGGATCGCATCGAGGATCGGCGAGAGGCTGGACTTGACCGAGTGCACCGCCTTCAACCCCTCCAGGTCGGCCTTCTCCTCGTCCGACAGGCCGGCATAGGCGGCATAGGTGCTGGCGAACTCGGTCTCGCCGCCCTTGTCGGGGGCGATGCGGCAGGACAGCAGCGTGGCGAAGGGCGGCGGCGCGTCGACCGTGATGCCGTCCATGTGCCAGAAGAAGGTGCCGAGGACGTATTCGGGCTGCGGGTTGATCTTCGGGTCGAGCGTGACCTGATAGACGTCCTCGTTGTTGCTCTGGGTATTGTCGCGCGCGGTCAGACGAAGCTTCTCGCCCATCGCCTCGGTGATGCGGAGTTGCTCCTCGTCGGTGAGGTTCACCTCGGGGAAGACGACGACGGTGCGCTGCTCGACCTCGTGGCGGATCGCCTTGGCGGCCTCGGGGGTGAAGAGGTCGGCGCGGTCGTCCCAGACGGCGCGCGAGCCGATGTGTTCCTTGATATGCTCGAAGCGGATGGCCACGGCCGGTCTCCCAAATACATGTTGAACAGGTGTTCAGCGTTAGGGCCGCATTGCCGCAAATCGTGCGGACGAGTCAAGCCGGGACGCGACGTGGACGAGCCCTACCCTGCCCCGCTTCACCCTTCACCGCTCACCACCCCCGCTCAGCATGAGCGGGGGTTGGGTGGGTGGCGGGCGAGATACGAGGCGCACCTTTGACCCAAGCAAAAAGGCCGGGAAGGTCTCCCTTCCCGGCCTTTTTATCTTGCTAGCGCTAGGTGCCTCAGGCGCCTTGCAGCTCCGCCGTATCGATCTTCAGGCCCGGACCCATCGACGAGGACAGCGCGACCTTGCGGACGTACTTGCCCTTGGCGCCGGCCGGCTTGGCCTTGACGATGGCGTCGAGGAACGCATCGAAGTTGGCGCGGATCGCCTCGTCCGAGAACGACATCTTGCCGATGCCAGCGTGGATGATGCCGGCCTTCTCGACGCGGAACTCGATCTGGCCGCCCTTGGCCGCCTTGACGGCTTCGGCGACGTTCGGGGTGACGGTGCCGAGCTTCGGGTTCGGCATCAGGCCCTTGGGGCCCAGCACCTTGCCGAGGCGGCCGACGATGCCCATCATGTCGGGCGTCGCGATGACGCGGCCGTAGTCGAGGTTGCCGGCCTGCATGTCTTCGAGCAGGTCCTCGGCGCCGACCTTGTCGGCCCCGGCGGCGAGCGCCTTCTCGGCATTGTCGCCGCGGGCGAAGACCGCGACCTTGACGTCCTTGCCGGTGCCCGAGGGCAGCGTGACCATGCCGCGGACCATCTGGTCGGCGTGGCGCGGATCGACGCCCAGGTTCAGCGCGACCTCGATGGTCTCGTCGAACTTGGCGGTCTTGAGGTCGCGGAGGGTCTTGAGCGCCTCGTCGACGCCGTAGAGCTTCTGGTTGTCGCCGAGCTTGGCGGCGAGAGCCTTCTGGGCCTTGGTCTGCTTGGCCATGTCCTTAGCCCTCCACAACCTGGAGGCCCATCGCGCGAGCGGAGCCTTCGATGATCTTGGTAGCCGCCTCGATGTCGTTGGCGTTGAGGTCGGCCATCTTGGTCTGGGCGATTTCGCTCAGTTGCGAACGCTTGATCGTTCCCGCCGAGACCTTGCCCGGCTCCTTCGAGCCCGACTTCAGGCCGGCGGCCTTCTTGATCAGGAACGAGGCCGGCGGCGTCTTGGTGACGAAAGTGAACGAGCGGTCGGCATAGACGGTGATGACGGTGGGCAGCGGAATGCCCTTTTCCATCTCCTGCGTGGCGGCGTTGAACGCCTTGCAGAATTCCATGATGTTGACGCCGCGCTGGCCCAGCGCCGGGCCGATCGGCGGCGAGGGGTTGGCGGAGCCCGCAGGCACCTGCAGCTTGATATAGGCTTCGATCTTCTTGGCCACGAGGGGCCTCCTTTCTTCCTGTCGGCGCCGGAGGTTTCCCCGGCGGCCTCAGAGTGAGCGGTCGAGCAGGCCGCGAACGACCCTCCCGCACGGATTTCCGGCTTCCCGGAAGCGGGCGCCGATAGCCCAGCCTCGCGCGGGATGCAATACGGATTTCGGGGGCGGATTTCGGGCAACCGACGCCGCGACCCCGGTTGACAAGGCGCCGTCTCCAAAGTCAATTACGACAAAAGTTGAACAATTCACGAGAGGACCTTCGATGGCGCGCCGTTTCACGACCCGAACTGCCCTGATGGCGGCAGCCGCCCTGCCCTTCTCCGGGCTTTCCCTCGCGACGACGGCTCCGGCCGCATCGGCCCAGACCGCCGTGCCGCCCCAGGCGCTCTCCCCCGCGCTGTGCGGGCGCGGCGACGTCAAGGAGCCCGGCATCCAGGGCGACGTGCCCGCCGGCCAGACCGCCGCCTGGAACTGCGGCGTCAAGCGGATCGGCCAATTGCCCCGCGTGGGCAGCGTCCAGGGCTACGGCAAGTGCGCCTATGTGCGGTCGGGCGGCAACAAGGAAGGCTCCACGGTCTACGTGATCGATGTCGGCAATCCGGCGAAGCCCGTCGAAGTCGGCAGCTTCCCGGTCAAGAGCGCGTCGGAGACGATGCGCGTTTCGGTCGGCCCCGATCGTGCGGTCCTGGTTTCGGGCTCGTCGGTCTACGACATCAGCGACTGCCTCAAGCCGGTGCTGATGGGCGAGATCAAGTGGCCGCCCGTGGCGGTCGGCATGGGGCCGCCGCTCGGCGGCGGGGGCGGCACCGGGATCCTGCCCCACGACCTGCGGGTCAACCACGCCGGCACCAAGGTCTACGCCTCGCAGGGGCTGTGGGAAGCCGACATCACCGACCTGCGCAATCCCGCCAACTGGAAGGTCATCGACCACCGCTGCGAGGTCGCGACGCAAGTGGCCGGGCCGTGGCAGTCGATCCACCGCGATGCCGAACGCTACGGCATGAGCCTCTGCGCCGACCAGGCCAACCCGCGCGGCGCCAACTACCGGATGGGCAGCAGCGGGGTCCAGGCTTCGCTGCTGTGGCCGCTCGTCTCCCACGGGCCGACCGTCAGCGGCGACGACAAGCGGGTCTATATCGGCGAGCAGTCGGGCGGCGCCGGGCGGGTGATCTCCGGGGGCAATCCGAAGCTGCGGATCTTCGACGTCAGCCAAACTCCGATCAAGTTCCTCGGCGACGTCAACGGCGCGGGCCACAGCACCGACTGGTTCCATGCCGGCTCGGGCGAATATGTGCTCCACGCCAACGAAGGCGGGACCGGCGGGATCGGCCCGGACAAGGGCGGCGACACCTGCGCGCCCCTGCCGCGGACCCAGGCGCTGGGCTGGGCCTTCGACGCCCTGATCAGCGACGTCTCCGACCCCGCCAAGGCGCGCAACGTCTCCCGGCTGAAGATCGCGATCAACGAGCCGGAGAACTGCGCCGCGCGCAAGGCCTCGGGCAAGGATGCGTGGGTCGCCTATCACCTGATCGACAACCCGGCGAACGCCCATTTCGCCGCGGTGAACTTCAATTCCGCAGGCCTGCGCATCTACGACATCCGCCAGCCGGAAAACCCGAGCGAGGTGGCCTATTTCAACTATGGCCCGATGGTCCACGGCGGGGTCGGTCACTACGACGCATCGCGCGGGCTGATCTACGCGGCCGGCAACAGCGGGCTGTGGATTCTCCAACTGGAGCCGCAAGTGCGCAAGCGCCTGGGAATTTAGAGCCTGCCCCCAAACGCGGAAGCGGCCCCGCGGGATTACAACCCGTCGACGCTCTTGCTGACCAGCACGTTCACCGCGACCCTCCGGTTCTGGGCCATGCCTTCGGGAGTGTCGTTGCTCGCCAGCGGGTCGGCCTTGGCCATCCCGGTCGGCGTGAGCATGCGGTAGGGCTTCCAGCCGCAGGTCTGCTGCAGGTAGTTGATGACGCGGCCGGCGCGCCTCTCGCTCAGTTGCTGGTTGAATTCGTCGCTGCCGCGTGAATCGGTATAGCCCACGACGAGCAGCAGGGCGTTGTCCGTGCCCTCGGCCGCCGCCGCGGTCTGGCAGAGCTCGGCCTTGGCCTGGGGCGAGAGATCCGCCTTGCCGGTATCGAAGTTCACGTTGGTCGTGCTCTTGACATTGTACTTGTCGATGTCGCCCATCCGGCCGCGCAGGGCCTCGGTCGCCGCGGCCTGCTCCTCGAAGCGCTGATTGGTGCCGCCGTGGATCATCGCCGCGGTCTTCAGGTCGTTGCTGCGGAAATTGACCTGGCTGGCCACCAGGCCGCCGTCCGATTGCAGGGTCTTCACCGTGACCGGCAGCCCGTTGAGCAGCGAGGCCGCAGTGGGCTTGGTGCGGTTGCCGCCGAACAGGCCCGAGTTGCCCTTGATCCGGGTGGCATCGGTGAGCGCGACCGTCGTGCTGGTGCCGTCGGCCGCCGTAACCTGCAACCGGTCCCCGCTGCGCGCGGAAATGATGCCCTGGACCACGGGTCCCTGGGTCAGAGGCGCCTCGCTCAAGGCCGTGCCGTTCACGGTGATATTGCCTTCGGGCGCGTCCTGGGGCTGCGCGTAGGCGCTGCCCGCAAGCGGAGCGGCCATCATGGCGAACAGGAAGAGGCCGGCGGGGCGGCGAGAAATGGTGGTCATGAACTTGCTCCGTCAAACACTGCCCAGGGGCCGTGTTCGGACGAAACTGTCTGCCAGATGAACAACCTGGCGATGGCCGGTGATTGCGCGGTCGGGTCGGGCGCGTCCTGCGATGAACGACACGGGCCGTTCGCACGGCGAGGCGGGTCGATGGGTGCCGCCCCGGACTTGGCCGCTACGTTTTCAAGGCTGGGGGAGCCGAGTCGCCAGCATGTTCACCGGCGCGAGCGACATCGCGCCGGAGGCACGGCTCCCGCGCCATGACGGCAAACATGACGGATCGAGACGAAGGACCGCTCGCGGCCGGTCCGGCCTCAGCGGACCAGCTCGACCTCTTCGAAGCCCAGCTCGACCGGCGTCGCGCGGCCGAAGATCGAGACCGAGACCTTGACGCGGCTCTTGTCGAAGTCGAGCTCTTCCACCACGCCGTTGAAGCTGGCGAAGGGGCCGGCGTTGACCTTGACCGAATCCCCGATCTCGTAATCGACCAGGACCTGCTTGCGCGGCTCGGCGGCGGCCTGTTCGCGGCTGCCGAAGTAGCGGGCGGCCTCGCGCTCGGAGATCGCCTGGGGCTTGCCGTTGGGGCCGAGGAAGCCGGTCACCTTCGGGGTATTCTTCACGAGGTGGTAGACGTCGTCGTTCATCCCGAGCTTGGCCAGGACGTAGCCCGGCATGAACTTGCGCTCGACCTGGACCTTCTTGCCGCGCTTGACCTCGGTGATCGTCTCGGTCGGCACCTCGACGCTCTCGACCAGTTGCGACAGGCCCAGGCGCTCGGCCTCGGAGATGATCGCGTCGCGAACCTTGTTCTCGAAACCGGAATAGGCGTGGATGATGTACCAGCGGGCCATTGTTCTCTCTTCGTTGCTCAGGCCAGCGACAGCAGCAGGGTCACGGCTTCGCCGAACAGCGAATCCACGCCCAGAAAGAACACCGCCAGGATCACCATCATGATCCCGACGAAGATCGCCGTGGTCACCGTCTCCTGCCGGGTCGGCCAGACCACCTTGCGCGATTCGGCCTGCACCTGGCGAACGAATTCGCCCGGGCTGGTCCTCGTCTTAACTGCGCGCTCGTCCATCGGTAAAATTCCTTGCTCCCTTCCCCCATGGGGACAGCGCCGCCCCGGCGCCTGGAAGGCAGACCGGGAGGGGCAGCATGTTCTCCGATGTCGGAAGGACGATGGCGCACTTAGCCCCGGCGCCGCGGGATTGCAAGATGGCGCGGCTTCGCCAGGCGGGCCAGGAACGAGTTCTGCGTGCGGTAGATGACCTCGGTGCCGGGCGGCAGCGCCGCAGGTTCCTGCTTGCCGATGTACCACAGATAGTCGGCCATGCGCGCCGGGGCGAACTGGCTCAGGTCGATCGGCTTGCCGCGCTGATAGAACAGGCGCTGGGTCGGGTCGGCGAAGGCATGGCCGCCCTCGCGGACCTGGAGCATGTGGATCGTCGGGATCGCGAAGTTGACGTTGGTCAGGGCATCGCGCCGGACCACGGCATAGCCGCCGAGATGATCGTAGGAATTGTTCGGCCAGTCGGTACGCTCCATCGCCACGACATTGGCGATCTTGGCGCCCTGGGGCACATGATCGAGCACGGTGAGCAGCCGCTCCATCTCCGCGCTGCCCTTGTACCAGGCATCGGTGGTGACGCCGAGGCGGACGAGGAACAGCGCGGGAGCGAGGTAGAGCACCAGCCGCGGCGGGCGCCAGGCGATCGCCAGCGAGCCGGCCAGGAAGGCGGTGGAGATCAGCCGGTAGTCGGCATAGTCGCCCCCCACGATCCGGCGGGGCACCAGGAAGGTTGCAATCACCAGGATGAGCACGGCCCAGCCGAGCCGTCCGTCGATCTTGCGCCGGCACAGCGCCGCCAGGATCGCCGCGCCTGCCGCCAGGGGCGTGGCCATGTCGAGCCAGTACACCTGGTCGCGCATCGCCCGCTTCCAGATCGCCTGCTTGTAGGTCCACACGTTCGACCCGTAGGTCAGGATGCCCTTGGTCCCGCCGCCGAACAGCAGGGGGCCGACCGGCAGGAGCAGCGGCCAGGGCGCCAGGAACGCGCGCCAGTTCTTGTGCCGGCTCCATTCGTAGCCGAAGACCATGATCCCCAGGATCCCCCAGCCCGAGACGTGGCAAGCCCAGACCACCACGCCGATCGGCAGGAACGGCGCCCAGCGCCAACGCTTGCCCTCGAGCTCGACCCACAGCGCGAAAGCCAGCAGCGCCGCGGCCATCGACAGGCCGAAGTTGACGAAGCCCATGATCAGCGACGGCGTCCAGATGAAGGTCATCGCCAGCAGCGAGCCCACCCCGATCCGCCGCCGCAGCGCCCATTCCACCGCCAGGATGCCGAGGCCGGTCAGGACCGGGATCGCCATGATCAGCAGCCGCCCCGCCGCTTCCAGCCCGAACAGCGGCGCGAACCAGCCGATCAGGACATCGAAGCCGACGTTGCCGGTCCACTTCCATTCGAACGAATAATACTGCGCCAGGAAGGTGCTGCGCCCGGCGTCGATCATCACGTGATAGCGCGCCAGGTGCGCGGAATAGTCGCCCATCTGCGGCAGCCGGGCGACCATGACCGGCAGGGCTGAGAGCAGCGCCATGATCAGGCCGAGCACGGCCCCTTCGCGCGGATCGACATCGTAGGACCACAGCTTGCGCCAGCCGCCGCCGGGAGACTTCGCGAACTGATCGGAACCAGGCTCAACCGACATCTGCAGCATGAACCTTCGGTCGCATCGGCCCGGCTATGGGGGGAATGCTGGCAGGAGTGCACGGACTCGAACCGTGGGCCCTCGGTTTTGGAGACCGATGCTCTACCAACTGAGCTACACTCCTGCAGGCCAGCGCCCCCTATAGCCTGCCACGCGGCATGGCAACGATCAATTCCTCCCCGTTTCCGCAACCGGCCTTCCTCTGCTACACTATCTCCGATGCACTCCCCGTTTTCGCCCTCGGTGATCGACCCCGACATGCTGCTGCTCGGCTATCGCAGCGGGATCTTTCCGATGGCCGACGCGCGCGACGATCCCGAGATCTTCTGGGTCGAGCCGCGCCGGCGGGCGATCCTCCCGCTGGACGGCTTCCACCTGTCGCATTCGCTGGCCAAGGCCCTGCGGCGCGAGAAGTTCGCCGTGACCTGCAACGCGGCCTTCGCCCGCGTGCTCGATCACTGCGCCGCGCCGCGCCGGAACAGCGGCGGCGACACCTGGATCAGCCAGCGCATCGCCGCGACCTATCGGCTGATGCACGAGCGCGGCCTCGCCCATTCGATCGAGTGCTGGCAGGAGGCCGACAACGGGCAGGAGCGCCTGGTCGGCGGGCTCTATGGAGTGGGCTTCGACCGGGTGTTCTGCGGCGAATCGATGTTCAGCCTGGCCAGCGATGCCTCGAAAGTGGCGCTGGCCTGGCTGGTCGCCGCGCTGCGCCGCGCGGGGGTCGAACTGCTCGACTGCCAGTTCATGACCGACCACCTCGCCTCATTGGGCGCGGTGGAGATCAGCCAGGACGACTACCGCCGGCACCTCGCCACGGCTCAATCCGGGGCGGCGGCCGAGGGTTTCGCGCTCGCCGTGGCGGAAGGCTCGGGCGAAGGCGAGGCGGCCGCGCTCGCCCTGCCCGAAGGCTTCGCCGCGCTGCTGGCGGAAGCGGAAGCCTCCTCTTCCTCACCGGGGAACTTCATCGCGCAGTCCTTGACCCAGACGTCGTAGACCGGGTGCTCGACGGCGTTCAGGGAGGGCGAGTTCTTGAACAGCCAGCCCGAAAACACCTTGTGCCAGGCGGGTTGTTCGTCCGCCTTGGCCCGCTCCTCGACGAAGACCTGGACGAAGGCCCCGGTATCGGCCGGCCGCTCCCACGGCAGGGTCCGCTCGCAGGTCGCCAGCTTGACCACGACATTGCCCACCCGGCGCGATTCGCCGGTCTTGAGCTTGAGCTCGGTCACCAGGTCGTTACGCTTGTTGAGCAGCGCGATCGTGCCGACGCGGTCCTTCACCGGCGTGCCATAGTCGCTCTGGATCACCGCGAGCTTGGGATTGTTGCCGGCGGCGACATCCTTCGGCACTTCGGTCGATGCGGCGCCCGGCGCTTCGGGCTCCTGGCTGCAGGCGGCCAGCGCCAGCAGCGAAACCAGCGCGCAAGGGGCGAGCGCCCTCACGGTCAGGCGTCCGGCGAAGCGGCCAAAGTGTCGCCGTCCGGCGACCAGGCTTCGTAGTCGCCCGTGGCGCGGGCGCGCTTGCCGCCGCGTTCCAGCGCGCCCTGCGGGCGGTAGGCCGCGGCGGTGCCGGTGGCGTTCGGCGTGAAATCGACCTCGAAGATTCGCGGCGGCGGCAGGTAGCTTTCGGGCACGCCGTCGAAGGTGCCGTGCAGCCAGCCGTGCCATTCGGCCGGCACGCGGCTGGCATCGTTGGCGCCGTCGTAGATCACCCAGCGGCGCTCCTTGCCGTCCACGTTCTTGGCCTTCTTCGCGCGGTAATAGCGGTTGCCCTGCGCGTCGGTGCCGACATGCTCGCCCTTCAGGCCGCTGTCGAGCAAGGTGCCGATGGTGGCGCCGTCCCACCAGGTGAAGATCTTGGAGAGGATTCCCATGGCCGCCGCGTTAGCCCCAGTCCTCATCCGAGCGCAAGGACGTCGTTAGCCGAGCGCGAGGACGGGCTTCACCATTCCACCTTGTCGCCCGCCACGATCCCCAATTGCGCCGCCCGGCCGCCGTTCAGCTCCAGCACGTTGGCGGTCACCCCGGCCGCGGGCACGGGCTGCAGCGAATAGGGCACGGCATCGGCCGCGATGTTGAGAATCCGGTGATCGGGACCGATGAAGATGATGTCGAGCGGGATCACCGTGTTCTTCATCCAGAACGCCACACCTTCGCGCGGCGGGTCGAAGGGGAAGATCATGCCTTCGTCGGCGCCCATCTTCGTGCGGAACATCAGGCCTTTCGCCTGCTCGGCGGAGGTCCGGGCCACCTCGACCCGGAAGGCCAGGCGCCGCTCGCCGCGCCGGATGATCAGCGGCACGACCGCGAGGCCGGATTCCGGGTGGACCGCCCGGGCGGCGCCCGGTGCCGCCTTGGCGCCCGCGTCGGGCCGCGAGGAGCAAGCCGCCAGGACAATCACCAAGCCGACCAGGTATCGCCGAAACTGCATCATTCGTCCCCAAGCGCTGAATCGTTCACGCCCGCCCATTCCTCGAGAGCGGCCATGTCGCCAGCATCGACGATCCGGCGCGCGGTGTCGAGGGGATGGCCCGCGCGAAGCATCGCGGCGACCTGCCGCTCGCGCTGGGGACGGTCGGCCGGAGCGCTACCGAACGGCCCGAACTTGCGCTTCCTGGCCAGCGCCAGCGCGGCCTGCCGCTGGCCGGCGATGCTCCCGCCCGCTTCCCGGCGCACCTCCTCGGCGATCCCCGCGGCCCCCAGGGCCTGGTCCACGCGCCGGCGCCCATAGCCGCGGCGAAGCAGGCTTCCCGCCTTGGCCAGGGCGAAGGCGCGATCATCGACATAACCGGCGCTGACGAACCGGCCGACCAGGGCCGCCACCGGCGCCTCGCCCTCCCCCGCCCAGCCCCGTTCCCGCAGCTTGCGGCGCAAATAGCCCTCGAGCCTGGCCGCCGAGGTCGCGAAACGCGCGACATAGGCCAGGGCCAGTTCCTCGAGACGCGCGGAATCCAGCGGTTTCGGTGCTCGCTTTGGGGACAAATGGGGCATCGGCCATATTCGTGCCACAGTCGGTCCCGATTTGGGAGGGCCGTAGCGCACTCCAGGGAAGTCGCTGAACAGACATGATCGGTTCAGGCCACGCCGGCAATCGGCGGGCCAAGCAAAAATGACGGGTTAATCGCACATGACCGAAACCGCCGTTCTCGAGCCGCAGGACAAGAGCACCACCTTGACCCCCACTCCGAACGAAGATCCGCACCCCCGCCGCTATTCGGACTTCGCCACTTTCGGCGAAGCGCTCGACTATGCCGCGAAGGGGGTCCGCGGACTGAATTTCCACGATCCGCGCGGCACGCTGACGCGGGTCTATCCGTTCAGCGAGCTGCGCGAGGATGCGCTGGCCGCCGCCCGCCGCCTGATCGCCCGCGGCATCCGCCCCGGTGACCGCGTCGCCCTGGTCGCCGAGACCGGCCCCGATTTCGCCGCGCTGTTCTGCGGCGCGGTCTATGCCGGCGCCTGGCCGGTGCCGCTGCCGCTGCCGACCTCCTTCGGCGCGAAGGACAGCTATATCGACCAGCTCGCGGTCCAGCTCGCCAGTTCGGACCCCTGCGTGCTGTTCTACCCCGGCGAGATCGAATCGATGGCCGGTGCCGCCGCCGCGCGGCAGGGCTGCGACGGGGTCTCGTGGGAAAGCTTCGCCCAGGAAGCGCCCGCCGACTGCGTCCTGCCCGAGGCCAGCCCCGACGACATCTGCTACCTGCAATATTCCAGCGGCTCGACCCGCTTCCCCCACGGGGTCGCCGTCACCCACGCCTCGCTGCTCAACAATCTCGCCGCGCACAGCCACGGCATGCAGATCACCCAGGACGACCGCTGCATCTCATGGCTCCCCTGGTATCACGACATGGGCCTGGTCGGGTGCTTCCTGGGCCTGATCGCCAACCAGATCTCGGGCGACTACCTCAAGACCGAGGACTTCGCCCGCCGCCCGCTCGCCTGGCTCGACCTGGTCAGCCGCAACCCGGGCAACTCGGTCAGCTTCTCCCCCTCGTTCGGCTACGACATCTGCGCGCGCCGCATCTCCAGCCAGACCCACGTCGCCGAACGCTTCGACCTGTCGCGCTGGCGGCTCGCGGGCAACGGCGCCGACATGATCCGTCCCGACGTGATGCAGAGCTTCGTCAACGCCTTCGCCGATGCGGGCTTCAAGGCCAGCGCCTTCCTGCCGAGCTACGGCCTGGCCGAAGCCACTCTCGCCGTCACCCTGATGCCGCCGGGCGAAGGCATCCGCGTCGAGCTGGTCGAGGAAGAGCGTCTTTCCGGCTGCCCGCGCGACCTGTCGCGCCCGGCCCGCTACCGCGCGATCGTCAACTGCGGCAAGGCCGTGCGCGACATGGAGCTGGAGATCCGCGGCGAGCACGGCAATGCCCTGGCCGACCACCACATCGGCAAGGTCTGGTGCAAGGGCCCCAGCGTCATGCACTCCTACTTCCGCGATCCGGAATCGACCGCGGCCTGCCTGGTCGATGGCTGGCTCGATACCGGCGACATGGGCTACATGGTGGACGGCTACCTGTTCATCGTCGGCCGCGCCAAGGACATGATCATCATCAACGGCAAGAACCACTGGCCGCAGGACATCGAATGGGCGGTGGAACAGCTGCCGGGGTTCCATCAGGGCGACATCGCCGCCTTCTCGGTCGAGAACGCCAACGGCGAGGAAGTCCCCGCGGTGCTGGTCCATTGCCGGATCACCGACCCCGAGGAACGCCGCAAGCTCCACGTCCAGATCGCCGACAAGGTCCGCTCGGTCACCGGCATGAACTGCGTGATCGAGCTGGTCCCGCCGCGCACCCTGCCGCGCACCAGCTCGGGCAAGCTGAGCCGCGCCAAGGCCCGCAAGCTGTACCTGGAAGGCGAGATCCAGCCCTATTCGCTGGCGGCCTGAGCGCCGGCTCGGGTCGTCATGAATTACGGCACGGCCCACCCCGTCTCTTGTGAATAGTATCCATAAAATCAAGGTTTTAGATAAACCTTTCCGCCAGATGAACGGGAACCCGTCCGCGGCTGAGGGGCTTTAGCCCACGAAATCGTTCGTCGGGGAAGGCGGCGATATCGTGGAGGTAAAGATGACAAAGATGACCAAGCTTCTCGCCGCTGCCAGCCTGCTTACCCTCATGGCGAGCCCGGTGCTCGCCCAGCAGACTCCCGCGGCCGAGCCCTCGGCCACTCCACCCGGCAAGGCCGTCGGCAAGCACAAGGATCACGCCGCGCCCGATGCCAAGCCGGCGCCCGATCCGACGCCCTCGCCCTCGCCGACGCCCGCTCCTTCGCCGTCTCCCAGCCCGACGCCGACCGCGCCGCAGGGTCCGGTCGAATAAACCCTGGCTCAAACCCTGGCTCACAGGGTCGCAGGCGGGCGGGCTGGAGATCGGCCCGCCCGTTTCGCGTCCGGCGCCCGCGGCTGCCGTCCCAGAGATCCCGTCGAGGTCATGGCGAGCCTGCCGACCCCGATCCGGCGAATGACGGCCCGTCAAGAACCGCCCTTGCAACCCGGCCGGATGACCAGCCCTTCCGCGCGGCCCCTTCCGCGCGGCGATGCTTGCCCGCCGTGTCTTGTCTCACTAATACAGTTGCCGTCCGCGTCGGGATCGCCCATCTAGTCCCGACCGATGCAGTGAGGCACAGACCCGATGGCCAGTTCCCCCACCCAGACCGCCGAAGCGCCGATCACCTTGACGCCGCCCGATCCCGTGCCGGTGGTCGCCCCGGCGCAGGCCGCGGGACTGGTGCCCGTCTCGGAAGAGAAGCGGTCGGCTCTCGACGCCAAGGTCGATGCCTATGTCGCCGACCTGATCGCCCAGGAGGTCAATTCGCCCGAATTCGGCAAGCGGGTCGACCAGCTCACCAACATGGGCCGCAAGGAGATCGCCGCCGCGGCGGGCATGTCCAACCGCTTTCTCGACCGCCCGGTCCGCGCGATGGACAAGGACAGCGGCGTCGGCGCCAACCTCACCGAACTGCGCAAGGTGGTGGAGACGCTCGACCCCGGCAAGAAAGGCAAGCTTTCCACGGGCCGCAAGTTCCTGGGCATCATTCCCTTCGGCAATACGCTGAAGGGCTATTTCAACTCGTACCAGTCGGCCCAGGGCCATATCCAGTCGATCCTGACCCACCTCGCCTCGGGCAAGGACGAGCTCCTGATGGACAATGCCGCGATCGACGTGGAGCGGGCCAAGCTGTGGGAGGCGATGGGCCAGCTCGAGCAGATGATCCACATCTCCAAGACGCTCGACGCCAAGCTCGAGGACAAGGCCGCCGAGCTCGACGCGACCGACCCCGCCAAGGCCCGCGCGGTGCGCGAGAGCGCACTGTTCTACATCCGCCAGCGCACCCAGGACCTGCTCACCCAGATGGCGGTCTCGGTCCAGGGCTACCTCGCGCTCGACCTGGTCAAGAAGAACAACGTCGAGCTGGTGAAAGGCGTCGACCGCGCCAGCACCACCACGGTCGGCGCGCTGCGCACCGCGGTGACCGTGGCCGAGGCGATGACCAACCAGCGCCTGGTGCTGCAGCAGGTCACCGCGCTCAACAAGACCACGGCCGACATCATCGATTCGACCGGCGCCCTGCTGCGCGACCAGACCGCCAAGATCCACGAGCAGGCGGCCGGCTCGACGATCCCGCTGGAAACGCTCCAGCGCGCCTTCCAGAACATCTACGACACCATGGATTCGATCGACACCTTCAAGGTCAAGGCGCTCGGCGCGATGAAGCAGACCGTGGATGCGCTGTCGAACGAGGTCGAGAAGTCCAAGGGCTACATCGCCCGGGCCGAAGGCGCCGCTCAGGCGAAGAGCGAAGCCAGCGAAAGCCCGCTGCTGAGCCTGGCGGAGTGATGCGGGGCCACCAGGGTCCTCCCCATTTTTCCGTAGGACAAATGGGGAGGTGGCAGCGCGAAGCGTTGACGGAGGGGGCCTGTTTCTTCTTCGAGCGTCCAAACCCCTCCACCACCCGCTGCGCGGGCGGTCCCCCTCCCCATTTGCACTTCGTGAAAATGGGGAGGACCTGGTGAACGACTCCGACCGCATCCTCGCCGATGCCCGGCGCAGCCTGATCGACCAGCGCGCCGGCGGGCGGCGCCTGCAGCCGATCGGCAAGCGCTCGGCCGAGCGGCGCAAGCTTCACGCCATGCGCAAGGCCGTCCGCATCGCCGTGGCGCTCGCTCTCGTCGCGGTCGTCACGATGGGCGCCGGGCTGGTGCTCGACGGGATCGGCCTCGGCGGGCTGTTCCTGGCGGTCCTGGCCGCGATCGTGGCAGTCGCGGTGTTCAGCCGGTGGCCGCGGATCGGGGTGCCCGAAATCGGGGCACTCAATCGCGGCGACGTCAGGACCATGGTCGGCAACACCGAGCTGTGGCTGGAGAGCCGCCGCCCGGCCCTGCCCGCGCCGGCCGTCTCGATCGTCGACCGGATCGGCGGCCAGCTCGACGTGCTCGGCGCCCAGCTCGAGGGGCTCGACGAGAAGCGCCCCGAAGCGGTCGAGATCCGCAAGCTGATCGGCGAGACCCTGCCCGACATCGTCTCGACCTATACCCGCATCCCCCAGCACCTGCGCGGCGAGGCCCAGGGCGGCACGACGCCCGACCAGCAACTGGCCGAAAGCCTGGGCCGGATCAGCGGCGAGATCGAGCAGATCACCCGCGACCTCGCCGCCGGCGAGATCGACGGGCTGGCGGTGCGGACGAAGTACCTGGGTTACAAGTACGGCGAGGGATTGGAGCAGCCCGAGCCCTGAGAAACCGTTTGGAAAATCGCGAAAGAGCGATTTTCGCGGCGGCACCGGCCCGCTCCCCCGCCCGGCCACCCGACGGCAGTATTCTATGGGTGGCCGGGCGGGGGAGCGGGCCGGTGCCGGCTTGCGCCGAAAGGCGCATTCCAATCAGAGCAGTCTCTGAGCCTCAGGCGAAGGCATCGGCCGCCGGCTCTTCCTTCTTGTCGAACTTGGGATAGCTCGGCAGCGAGATGATCAGGATGCCGCCCAGCGTACAGCCGATCGCGCCGGCGAGCAGGAACGGGGCGTAGTTCCCGACCTTGTCGAAGACCAGCCCGGCCAGCAGCGGGCCCGCGCCAGCCGCGGCGGCCATGCCCGCCGCCATCACGCCATAGACCACGCCGAAGCTCTTCATCCCGCCGTAGCTGGCGGTGAGGTAGCCGGTGATCTGTGTCTTGGTGCCGGCGGCATAGCCGTTGACTATCAGCGCGAAGACGATCGCGGCGGGAGAGCGCAGCCCCTCCATCAGGAACAGGAAAGTCAGCGCCGCCGCGCCGAGCGTCACGCCGCCGATCCAGTTCGGCCGGAACCGATCGAGCAACACCCCGGTGGTCAGCTTGCCGACGATGCCGGCAACGCCGCCCAGGCTCGTCAGCAGCGCGGCGTTGGTCCGCGAAACGCCCGCATCGGTCAGGATCGGGATCAGGTGCGCCATCAGGCCCTGGGTCAGGACCATCACCACGAAATTCGAGATACCCACACGCCACAGCGCCCAGTCGCGCGAGGCCTCGGGAACGGTCAGGCCCGGCAGGTTGACCGCTGCCGCCGCTTCCGCGGCTTTTTGGTCCTTGGCCCGCTGGCGCGCAGCAACGTCGTGGAGATCGAAGAAGAAGAAGAACGCCAGCGCGAAGGTCGGCAGGCCCCAGCCCACGCCGAGCCAGAAATAGGCCGAACGCCAGCCGTATTCGGCGATCAGGAAGTTGCCCAGCGGCGGCACGATCACCTGGGCGATCGCGGTTCCCGACACGACCACCGCGAGCGCGAGGCCTTTCGACCGGGTAAACACCCCGAGCACGGCAACCGTCCAGACGGTGGACTTGATGCAGGCCGAAGCGACACCGAAGAACAGCCACAGGCCGATCCACATCACCGTGCCGTTGGTCAGGCCGAACAGGGCCATCGACACCATGGTCAGCAGGACGCCCGGTATCGCCAGGCGCCGCGCGCCCCACTTGTCGACGATGATCCCCAGGAACGGGGAGATGATCGCCGTGGTAAAGGTCGCGATCGAGACGCCGGATGCGAAGAACGCCCGGCCCCAGCCGAACTCCGCGGTGACCGGCTGCATGAACAGCCCGGTCGTCCCGAGCATCACCGAGAAAAAGCAGAAGCCCACCGACGACGCCATGACCAGCGTCCAGTTTTCCCGCCATTCCTGGCCGGCAGTCTTCACGGCTCCGTTCACGCTTCTTCTCCCGTCTCAAGCCGGCGAGCGCATCTTATTGCGTGCGCATTGGTGCCGCGGTCGCCCTGCGACTAGCGGTTCACCGCCGGATGTCCAGCCTGTGCATCGACAACTGGAGCTTGGGCACAATTGCCCGGCGCCTTGGGCGGCGTCTACCCGCCCCGCGTCGTAACCAGCGTATCGACCACCGAGGGATCGGCCAGAGTCGAGGTGTCGCCAAGGTTCGAGGTGTCCCCTTCCGCGATCTTGCGCAGGATGCGGCGCATGATCTTGCCCGAGCGGGTCTTGGGCAGAGCCGGAGCGAAATGGATAACATCCGGCGTTGCGATCGGGCCGATCTCGGTGCGGACCCATTTGACCAGTTCGGCGCGCAGCGCCTCATCCGCCTCGACCCCGGCATTGGGAGTGACATAGGCGTAGATGCCCTGGCCCTTGATGTCGTGCGGGAAGCCGACGACCGCCGCCTCGGCGACCTTGGGATGGGCGACCAGCGCACTTTCGATCTCGGCCGTGCCCATGCGGTGGCCCGAGACGTTGATCACATCATCCACCCGGCCGGTGATCCAGTAATAGCCGTCCTCGTCGCGGCGGCAGCCGTCGCCGGTGAAGTACTTGCCGGGATAGGTGGTGAAATAGGTCTGGAAGAACCGCTCGTGATCGCCCCAGACGGTGCGCATCTGGCCAGGCCAGGACTGCGTGATGCAGAGGTTGCCCTCGGCGGCGACGCCAGGTTCCTCCGGCAGCACCGCGCCCTCGCCATCGACGAGCTGGGGCACCACGCCGAACATCGGCAGCGAGGCCGAGCCCGGCTTCATGGCGATCGCGCCGGGCATGCCGGTGATCATCGCCGCGCCGGTCTCGGTCTGCCACCAGGTGTCGACGATCGGGCAGCGCCCCTCGCCGACCACGCGCCAGTACCATTCCCAGGCTTCGGGGTTGATCGGCTCGCCAACGGAACCCAGCAAGCGCAGTGACTTGCGGGATGTTCTTGACACCCACTCATCGCCTTCGCGCATCAGCGCGCGCAGCGCGGTGGGGGCGCCGTAAAAGATGTTCACCTGATGCCGGTCGACGATCTGCCAGAACCGGCTGTGATCGGGGTAGTTGGGCACGCCCTCGAACATCACCTGGGTCGCGCCATTGGCCAGCGGGCCGTAGACGACATAGGAATGCCCGGTGACCCAGCCCACGTCGGCGGCGCACCAGTAGATCTCGCCGGGGCGATAGTCGAAGACGTAGTGGTGCGTCATCGCCGCCCAGGTCAGGTAGCCGCCCGTGGTGTGGAGCACGCCCTTGGGCTTGCCGGTCGAGCCCGAGGTGTAGAGGATGAACAGCGGGTCCTCGGCGCCCATCTCCTCTGGCGGGCAGTCGGCGGAGACGGCCTCGCGCCGCTCATGCCACCAGTGATCCCTTCCCTCGGCCATGGTCACCGAGTTGCCGACATGGCGGACGGTCAGGACCGCTGCGACGCTCGGGCAATGGGCCAGCGCCGCATCGACATTGGCTTTCAAGGGGACCTGCTTGCCCCCGCGCATTCCCGCGTCGGCGGTGACGACGATCCGGCTGTCGCAATCCTGGATACGCCCGGCGAGCGCCTCGGGAGAGAAGCCGCCGAAGACCACCGAATGGATCGCCCCGATCCGCGAGCAGGCGAGCATCGCCACGGCCGCCTCGGGGATCATCGGCAGATAGATCGTCACCCGGTCGCCCTTCCCGGCGCCGAGCGCCTTCAGCGCGTTGGCGAAGCGGCAGACGTCCTCGTGGAGCTGGCGGTAGGTGATCTTCCGCTGCTGCGACGGGTCGTCGCCTTCCCAGATGATCGCGACGGTATCGCCGCGCTCGGCGAGGTGCCGGTCGAGGCAGTTGGCCGAAACGTTCAGCGTGCCGTCGGCGAACCATGCGATCCCGAAATCGGCTTCATCGTAGGAACACCGGGAAAGCTGCGTCCACGGCCTGATCCAGTCGAGCCGCGCGGTCTCCTCGCGCCAGAACTGCTCAGGCGCCTCCAGCGAGGCACGGTACTTCGCGGCATAGCCCGCGGCATCGACATAGGCGCGGGCCGCCCACTCGGGCGGAACGGGATGGACGGTGGACACGGCGGCGCTCTCCTTCGCCGGCATGAGTGCCGGACCAGCCGCCGCCGATCAAGTCATCCGCTGCGCGATTTCGGCCAGGTCGGCGACCGAATCGACATCGAGCACCACGCCTTCCTCCGCCACGGCCAAGCGCACCACGTCCTCGCGCCCCCGCAGCACCCGGCCCAGGCCCTCGTCCCCCTCGAGCCCCTCGACCAGCGTGAAGGCCCGGCGGCCGAGCAGGACCGGATGCCCGGGCTTGCCATGCCAGGTCGGCAGAGCCGCGAGGCCATCGCCGATCGCCGCGATCAGACGGGCCGCCATGTCGGTCGGCACCAGCGGCATGTCGCCGAGGAAAACGAGGGCGCCGTCGACATCGCCGGCAGCGGCGACTCCAGCGCGGAGCGAAGCCGCCAGTCCGGCGCTCGCCAGGTCGACCTGGACGGCACGCAGGTGGTCCACTGGCTGCCCATCCGGCCGCGCGACCACGATCACCCGGTCCGCCGGCGAGGCCAGGGCGATGTCCACGGCATGATCCAGCAAGGGCTTGCCCGCCAGGGGCGCGGCCAGCTTGCCGCCGCCGAAACGCTCGCCTTTCCCCGCGGCCAGGACGATCGCGGCGAGCTTCACCGCTTACTTGGCGGGCAGCTTGGCGAGTTCCGCGTCGATCGCCGCCAGCTTGGAATCGGGAAGCATATCAGGGGCATAGCCCTGGACCGCCTTGAGCGTCAGCGAGCGGGCCTGGGCGAACTGCGGGTTGGACACCAGCGCGGGCAGGTGCTTCTCGAGCACGGCCTTGGCCGCCGGGTTGTCCAGCAGGGTGCCGATGTCGGTGGTGGCCGTCGTCATCGGCGCACCGGCGAAGGCCGCGGACGGCGTCATGACGGCAAGCAAGGCGGCAAGAGCATGATTTTTAACGTAACTTTTCATGATCGATCTCCCGATCGACGGGTCCCCGCACCGCCCATACACGGTCACACCGCGGGTGTCAGGTCCTCAATCCGCATTCCCGCATCCGCGGCGACTTCGCCGAATTGCCGAGCACGCCCACATCGTCGGCCAGGCCCACTCCGGTTCCCGCCTTGGCGATGATCGAGTGGGCATCCAGCATTGCCTCTCCCCAGGTCTGGACCGTTGCCCCCAGACCGAATAGCCCTCCCCGGTCACGCAAGAGATGGGAGATCGTCCATGGACCTGGGTTTGGCCGGAAAAGTCGTCATCGTCACCGGGGCGACCGCCAACATCGGGCGGGCGATCGCGCTGGATTTCGCCGCGGACGGCGCCAAGGTCGTGGTGGTCGGCCGCGATGCGGAAGCCGGCGCGCGCGTGGTGACCGACGCCAGGGCCCGGGGCGCGGCCGATGCCGTGTTCGTCGCCGCCGACATGCTCGATCCCGCCTCGCCGGCAAAAATCCTCGCCGCCGCCGAAGCGCTCGGGCCGGTCGCGGTGCTGGTCAACAACGTCGGCGGCAATGTCGGCATGGGCTTTTTCGTCGACAGCGATCCCGCCACCTGGGACGGCGACATCGACCTCAACTTCAAGTGCAACCTGCGCATGACCCAGGCGGTCCTGCCGGGCATGATCGAGCGGAAGTACGGGCGGATCGTCAACATCGGCTCGACCGCCGGGATCGTCGGCGATTACCAGTTGCCGCTCTATTCGGCGATGAAGGCGGCGGTCCACGGCTTCACGATCGTGCTCGCCAAGGAAGTCGCGCAGCACGGGATCACGGTCAACGCCGTGGCCCCCTACGCCACTTTCGCGACCGACCCCGCGGCCTTCAGCAAGGGCAGCCGCTTCCACCCCGACAGCGACTTCATCGCCAAGTCGGGCGCGGGGCAGACCGACTACGACAAGGCCATGCGCCGCCGCCGCGTGCCCGGCCCGCGCGAATTCGCCAAGCCCGAGGAAATGGCCGCCGCCGTGCTCTATCTCGCCTCGGACCGGGCGGAATACGTCACCGGCCAGATCCTCAGCGTCAACGGCGGAGCGCTGCTCTAAAGCCGGTGCCGGGCATGTCTCTATAGCTGCACCCGGACCGCGGCACTCGAGCTGCGGTGCCCATCAGCTCCTGGGTTGAGCTGGAGGAACTGCCAGTTCAGCAGGGTCGCGAAGAGGACCCATACCAGATAGGGCACCAGCAGGAAGGCCGCGCGCGGGCGAACCCGGTAGAAGACCGCAACGGTCGCCACGACCGCGACGTCGATCAAGGCAAGCAGCAGCAAGGCGACCGAAATCTGGTGCGCCCCGAAAAACAGCGGGGTCCAGGCGAGATTGAGCACGAGCTGGACCACGAACGTGCCGATCGCCAGGCCGCGCCGCCGCGCTCCCCAAGCGGTCACGATCATGGCCAGGGCCAGGGCCATCAGCACGTAAAGCCCGGTCCAGACGATCCCGAAGGCGGCCGGCGGCGGATAGGTCGCCGGCTTTTGCAGGTTTTCGAACCAGGGATCGCCGGCGCCGCTGCCGCCGAGCGCTGCCGATAGAAATCCGAGCAGAACGATGCCCGGCACCAGAACCAGCGCCCAACGCAAGAAAGCGGCCCGCAATTGGCCGGACGAAGCAAGCTCACTCATTGGGGGGACAAGTCCTCGATTCGGCGACATTCCGGGGCGCAGTATTGGCGAGCAAACCGTCGATGGCAAATTACCGAGGACGCTTCGCGGCAATGAGGAATTCCACATTGCCTTCGGGCCCGGTGATCGGACTTGCGACCACGCCCTCGACGGCCCAGCCCTCGCCCTCCAACCAGTCCCGTACCTCGCCGCAGACGCGCTCGTGCAGCAGCGGATCGCGGACCACGCCGCCCTTGCCGACCTCGCTTCGGCCGACCTCGAACTGCGGCTTGATCAAGGCCACGAGCCGGCATTCGGCGGCGGCCAGTTTCAGCGGCACTTCCAATACTTTGCGTAGCGAAATGAAACTCGCGTCGCAAACTACCCAGTGGCAAGGCGCTGGGATCATCGCGGGGGTCAGAAGGCGCGCGCTGGTCTGTTCGAGGACGGTCACGCGGGGGTCCTGGCGCAGCTTCCAGGCGAGCTGGTTGGTGCCCGAATCCACCGCGAAGACATGCGCCGCGCCGCGACTCAGCAGGACGTCGGTGAAGCCGCCGGTCGAGCTGCCGATGTCCATCGCGGTCACGCCAGAAGGGTCCAGATCGAACCGATCGAGCGCGTGAGCCAGCTTTATTCCACCGCGAGAAACCCACGGGTGGTCGCGTCCCCGAACCTCCAGCGCGGCGTCCCGAGCGATCGACTGGCCCGGCTTGGCGATCTTGGCCTCCCCGCTGAAGACGATTCCGGCAAGGATCAGCGCCTGGGCGCGAGCCCGGCTCCCGGCCAGGCCGCGTTCCACCAGGGCCTGATCGACCCGTGTCTTTGCGGCAGGACGTGGCCTTGCGGAGGAATTCACCGGACACCTGGGCTTGTGGTTGGACGCGCCTGATTCCATACCGCCGGGATGAAGGCAAATCGCCATACCCAGTTCGCCGCCCTGATCTCCGCCGCCGCGCTTGGCGCGTTGGTCGCATCCTGCGCCTCCCCGCCGCCGCCGGCGCCCCCGCCGCGGCCCCGGCCGCAGCCCAGCCACACTCCGCTGCCGCCGCCTCCTCCGCCGCAGGCCCAACCGCAGGTGGGCTGGCGTGACGCCCCGATCACGCCCGGCAACTGGCGGTGGAGTCGGATCGGCGGGGCCTCGGCGGCGCGCTTTGCCGAGGGGCCGAGCGGCGCCTTGCTGGAATTCCGCTGCGACCGCGCGACGAATTCGGTCCTGCTGATCCGGGCGGGCACGGCTTCGGGCCGGGTCACGATGACCGTCACCACGACCGCGGTCGCGCGCCCGCTGACCGCCCAGCCGCTCGGCGGCCCCCAGCCCGCACTGGTCGTATCGATTCCGGCGCGCGACGCCCTGCTCGACGCGGTGATCTTCAGCCGCGGCCGCTTCGCCGTCGAAGCCCAGGGGCTGGCGCCGATCTATGCCCCGACCTGGCCGGAAATCGCGCGGGTGGTGGAGGATTGCCGGTAGCCCGATCGGGTTCTGCGGCCGCTGTGGATAACGGGCCGAAGCTTTGATTCTGACGTGAAAATAAATCTTTGCAAGTCTTGTTGTGCAGTGCGGAATCACCCATGTTGGGTTCAAGATCGGAGAGCCTGAAAACTCCCGGTCGAGCCGCTCTCCCGCGGTTTATTCGCAGGGCGGGCGGTGTCTTGGCTCAACAGCGCGAAAGGAGGTGATCCGATGTCTCATGGTCCAGCAGAGAGGTCGGCAATAAACGTTCATGGAGCATTATCGCTGAGTATTTGATATAAGCGATAGAGGCTACGTGAGCGGCACTTCCGACCGCTGACCATGTGGAGGGCTGCTTCCGGTTTCACGCCGGGGCAGCCCTTCTCATTTGTGGGTATCCCCTTTCATCTCGCGCAAAATGCCATCTCGCGTGAAAATCTTCTTCGATGGCGGCTGCCGGCCCAACCCGGGCCTGATTGAGGTGGCGGTGGTTTTGGGCGGGCGTGAACATAGCCGTAAACTTGGGTCGGGCTCCAGCATGGACGCCGAGTGGCTCGCGCTGATCGAGGCCTTGCGCCTGGCCCGCTCGCTCGAGCTCGAGGACTTCGTTCTCCTCGGCGATGCCGCCGCCGTAATCCGGCAAGCTGGCGGACTGGCGAAATGCCCGCCCTGCGCGCTCATCTCGAACGCTTCCGCAGCCTCGCGGCCGAAGGCGGCCCGCCCCGTCTCCGCTATGTCAAGCGCGCGCAGAACCTTGCCGGAATCGCGCTTGCCAGGCGCCATCCGCGATAGCGCGCGGCCTTGCCTCTTTCCTCGCCGCCGGAATCACCCTATCCCGGGATGCAAGAAATGCACTTGTCATTTATTTCTTTTCAATTGCCCTTCGTGTAATTTTTGTTCAACGGCAGGGCATCACAATCTGAGGAAGTCTGTCCATGGCGACGCTCGCCGATCCGGAAATCACGTTCAACGCCCTGCCCCACCCGGCGCCGACGCCCGCCGATCGGCGCGATGCGGTATTGGCGAATCCCGGCTTCGGCACGAATTTCTCGGATCACATGGTCTCGATCGAGTGGACCGAGAGCGACGGCTGGCACGGCGCCACCGTCGGCCCGCGCGTGCCCATCGCGCTCGATCCCGCCGCGGCGGTGCTGCACTATGCCCAGGAGATCTTCGAGGGCCTCAAGGCCTACGCCCAGGCCGACGGGTCGATCGCCCTGTTCCGGCCCGAGGCCAACGCCGCGCGCTTCAACCAGTCGGCCGAGCGCCTGGCCATGCCCGCGCTGCCGGAAGGCACCTTCATCGAGGCGGTCCGCCGGCTCGTCGCCGCCGATCGGGACTGGTTCCCGAGCGTCGAGGGCGGCTCGCTCTACCTGCGCCCCTTCATGATCGCGACCGAGGCGTTCCTGGGCGTCCGCCCGGCCAGGCAGTACAAGTTCCTGGTGATCGCAAGCCCCGCGGGCAACTACTTCAAGTCCGGCGCCCCGGCGGTGTCGATCTGGGTCAGCCGGTACACCCGCGCCGCGCCCGGCGGCACCGGAGCGGCCAAGTGCGGCGGCAACTATGCCGCGTCGCTGGTGCCCCAGGGCGAGGCCATGGCCCGCGGCCACGACCAGGTGGTGTTCCTCGATGCCGAGGAGCACAAGTGGATCGAGGAGCTGGGGGGCATGAACCTCTACTTCGTGATGCAGGACGGCAGCCTGATCACGCCGCCGCTCACCGGCACGATCCTGCCCGGCATCACCCGCGACAGCCTGATGACCCTCGCCCGCGAGGAAGGCCTGACCGTGCGCGAGGAACGCTATTCGATCGACCAATGGCGCGAGGACGCCGCCTCCGGCAAGCTGGTCGAGGCTTTCGCCTGCGGCACGGCGGCCGTGGTCACCCCGATCGGCAAGGTCGCCGGCCATGACGGCGAGTTCATCGTCGGCAGCGGCGGCCCGGGGCAGCTCACCCAGAAGCTGAAAGCCCGCCTGGTCGACATCCAGCGCGGTGCGGCGCCCGACCCGCACGGCTGGATGACGAAGCTTGGCTAGGCCGAGGCTGGGCTAGCATGCGCGTCGGCCCGCTCAAGCTGAAGCTGCAGCTCGTCTGCGGGGCGCATTTCGCGATCGGCCCGGGCAAGGCCATGGTGCTCGAGGCCATCGACCGGGAAGGCTCGATCCGCGCCGCGGGCAAGGCGCTCGGCATGAGCTATCGGCGGACCTGGCTGCTGGTCGACGAGATGAACCGCTGCTTCACGGACAGGCTGGTCGAGACCCTGACCGGCGGCGGGCGCGAGCGCGGGGCGCGGCTGACCGCGATGGGCCGCGACGTGCTGAAGGCCTTTCGCGAACTCGAAGCCGAGAGCGCCAAGGTTTCCGAACTGCCGGCCTTCGCCCGCCTCAGTGCGCTGATCCGTGCGGAGCCGCTGGAGCCGCCCCCGGCACAATCATCGCGGTGACCTCCGGCATGTCGCTGGCGGTGAGCTGCAGGACGTAGCGCCCCGGGGCGAGCTGGAAATCGACGATCTTGCGGATCCCGCTGCATTCCGGCCCATGGCCGTGCGCGACCGACCTGGCGGCCTTGCCGTCCCGCACCACCTCGACCCAGGCGCCCGCGCCCAGCGCCACGCGGTAGGTCCCCGGCGTGGCGACCGTGAACGACACCATGCCCGCCTTGCCCGCGCCGGCGTCGGGACGTTCGGGCGGCGCGGCGTTGGTGACCGTCGAACCGAAAGCCAGGGTCAGCTTCCGCGCAGTGCCGAGGACCAGGGGAGCGCTCCGCGCCGCTGCCGGAGTGGTCGCGGCGGCGAGCGGCGCGGCCTCGCGCCAGCCCGCGAATTCCGCCGGAAGCGGCGCCGGCGCAGAACAGGCTGCCGGAGCTTCCGCGGCACAGGTGTGGCCCGCAATCCCCAGTGCAGCCACGAACGCCAGGATCCCGCGCATACCAACTTCCCTTCTCGAACCTGCTCGATATACGACTGTATATCATGATTCGCCCCACGGCAACGCGGGGGCACAGGGGGAAATATCACGTGCGCAAACCGATGAGATCCATGACCGCGCTCGCCGCCATCGCCTCGGCCTGGCCCGGCCTGGCCTGGGCCGGCGAAGCCGAAGCCCCCGCCGACAGCACGTTCGAGCTCGGCCAGATCGTGGTCAATGCGCCCCGCCCCGAGGGCATCGAGGTCGGCGGCGAGACACTCGCCTCGGAAGCGATCTATGCCTTCAACCGCACCACGCTCGACGAAGCGGCGAACCTCATCCCCGGCGTCGTCGCCGGCAACAGCGGCGGCTCGCGCAACGAGCGGCTGATCTTCGTGCGCGGGTTCGACCGCTTCCAGGTGCCGCTCTCGGTCGACGGCATCCGTGTCTATCTGCCCGCCGACAACCGGCTCGACTTCGGCCGCTTCCTGACGCCCGACATCGCCGAACTGCAGGTCGCCAAGGGCTATGCCTCGGTGCTCGACGGGCCGGGCGGCATGGGCGGGGCGATCAACCTCGTCACCCGCAAGCCGACCAAGGCGTTCGAGGCCGAGGTGCGCGGGACGCTGAACCTGGGCCGCAACGTGGAATATGCGGGCTACAACGTCTTCGCCCTGCTCGGCACCCGGCAGGACAAGTGGTACGCTCAGGCTAGCTTCGCCCGCAATTTCCAGGACCACTGGGATCTTGCCGGCGGCTTCGTCCCGACCATCCCCGAAGAGGACGGCGGCGCGCGCGACTTCAGCCGCACCGAGGACTGGCGCGTGAACGTCAAGGTGGGCTTCACGCCCAACGCCACCGACGAATATGCGATCAGCTATACCCGCCAGGAAGGCGCGAAGAACGCCCCGCTGCACGTCACCGACAATGTCAGCAACATCGCCCGGCGCAACTGGTCCTGGCCCTATTGGAACATCGAGGGCGTCTATTTCCTCTCGACCACGGCGCTCGGCGACCAGGCGACGCTCAAGACCCGCGCCTACTGGAACAAGTACACCAACCTGCTCCGTTCGTGGGACAATCGCTTCCAGACCAGCCAGACCGCCAGCCGCGCGTTCGACAGCCCCTATGACGACACCGCCTATGGCGGCTCAGCCGAACTCGCGGTCAGGCTGACCCCGCGCAACACGCTGAGCGTCGCCTTCCACTATCGCCGCGACGAGCACAACGAGCAGCAGACCGGCTCGCCCGGCGCGGCCTCGCCGCAGTTCGAGCCGAACCAGCGCAACGTCGAGAGCACCTACAGCGCGGCGGTCGAGAACAAGCTCGACCTGTCGGACACCCTGCGCCTTACGGTCGGCGCAAGCTTCGACTGGCGCGACACCTCGCTGGCCGAGGAATACAACACGACAGACGGCCTATACAGCTTCCCGCTGATCAACGCCTCTGGCTGGAACGCGCAGGGCCGCCTCGACTGGACCGGGAACGCGGGCACCAGCGCCTATGTCAGCGTCTCGTCGCGCATTCGCTTCCCGACAATCTTCGAACGCTTCTCCAGCCAGTTCGGCTCGTCCGATCCGAATCCCTACCTTCTGCCGGAGCGGGCGACCAATTTTGAGATCGGCGCTGCGCATCGGTTCGGGGCGGTCAAGATTTCGGCGGCCGCCTACTACAACCACCTGACCGACGCCATGGTGACGATCCGCACCGGCACGACCACGACGCCGAACAATCTCAACCGCCGCGTCAACATCGGTTCGGCAGACTACTACGGGGTCGAATTCTCGATCGACGCCGAGCTCACTCCCACCCTGCGCGTCGGCGGCAACTACAGCTTCATCCACCGCACCTTCGATCAGGGCGCCGGGCCGGCCGGCACTTCGACCCGGCCCTTCCAGTTGACCGACGTGCCCGGCCACAAGGGCTTCATCTACGCATCCTGGCGTCCGATCCCGAGCCTGGAGATTGTGCCGAGCCTGGAATTCGCCTCCGACCGGACGACCGTGACCACGATCAGCACGGTGTCGCCGGCGGTCGCCCCGGTCTATTACCAGACCGGCGCCTATGCGAATGCCGCCATCCGCATCGACTACCAGGTGCTGCCCGAAGTCACGATCGGCATCGGCGCGAAGAACCTGTTCGACCAGAACGTGCTCCTGACGGACGGCTTCCCCGAACCGGGCCGCAGCTTCTTCGCTTCGATCCGCGCGAAGTACTGAGAGAGCGTTTGGAAAAACGCCTTTCGGCGCAAGCCGGCCCCGGCCCGCTCCCCCGCCCGGCCACCCGGCGGCAGTATTCTAGGGGTGGCCGGGCGGGGGAGC
>JASGGH010000036.1:0-29612 GCA_047605105.1 Novosphingobium sp.
GTACACAAGGCGCTCAAGCGGCTGCCATCGGACCGCAACGCCTGGCACTTCGATACCGACATTCTCTACGAATATGTCCCGGGCATCGAGGAATGCTCGTCCCTGCCGCCGTTGACCCTCGTGCCATTCGATGAGTTCGCGCGGGAGCTCGACGATGTCGCCCGCCACGGCATGGAAATGGGCTTCATGGACGTCTGCGGCATTTGCCCGCTGCCCGATGTCAGCCGCATCGACGACTGGTTCGCGAGCCTACGCCTCGGCGTCCAGTTCCTGCTCGCCGCCCAGGCCCTCGTCCGCTTCGACCCACACAACCCGTGAGGCCGTCATGTCCGATCACAGCAGCCACTTCGAAGCCACCGGCGGCGGTCTCGTCCTGACCAACGCCATCCTGCTCTATCAGGCGGGAACGCCCCGCACGCCCAGCCCTTATGGCGCGCCCAGGCAGGATGCGGCGGCCTTCGCCAGCATGCATGCCGTCGAGCACGATGCGGACGGGCCTCCAACGATCGCCGCCGGCGTGCCGCTGTCGCGGGCGCAGCTGCGCCAATGGACCGAGGCGCTTGGCCGGACCGCGGTTCCGGAGATCCTGCCGGCCAATGTGCTTGTGTCCCACCCGGACGTCCTCGCCTGGTGGGTGCCGGAGCAGGTGCGCCAGGCCTATTTCGCGCTGTCGTCGCCCCCTGATGGCCTTCGGGCGCTCGCACGGCGCACGACCGTCCCGGTGCCGTACCCGGCCCATCTGTTCGTCGCCACGCGCTCGGGTCTCGGTGTCTACGCGCTTGCCGCGAGCGCGCGCCCCGAGGCCGACACGCCGGTGCTGCATTCGCCGATCCTCAACGTCTTCATCCAGGGCCGGCTGTGCTGGGGCAACATCCCGAGGCCGAAAACCCTCGGCGTTGCCGCTATCCCGGAATTCGAGAGCGCGGTGTTCGACAGCTGGTCGACACACCCCAACCCCGGCCAGGAGCGAACGATCACGGGGAAGGGCGGCCTCGTCAGGCTCTGGGACGATCTTGCCGCGCGCGCGGCGCGTCGCTTCCCGGTGAAGCGGCTCCGGTCCTTCCATCCTGCCGCCGGCCAGCGGCAGGGCCGTCCTGCCACCGATGCGATCACGGTCGGCCGGCTCGTTGCCGCGGCGGCCGGGCGGTGACCATGATCGCCGACGATCCGACCGCGGCGGCGCTGCTCGCTGCCGTGCCCTGCTATCCGGTACCACCAAGAGGTGGCTCACCCGCGCTCGACGCGCTTCGGGCCAGCCGCGCCGGCCACGGCCTTGCCGTGGGCAAGGACGGCGTGATGCTCATCCTGCGCCGGCCATGGCTCGCGCTCGACGTTCCGGTGACGCCGCCGATCGCCGCCTATCTTCCTTATGGCAGTATTAGGGCGCCCAAGGCCGACCTGCGCTGCGGACTGATCCCCGGCGAGCATCTGGCGGCAATCCTCGATCACTTCCGGGCGGCTCTGCCCAACGAGGCCGCGGCCTTCGTACTCTGGAACGAGGAGACGGGCGCGTTCACCGTGGATTTTCCGGCAATCGATGACGCCACGCCGACACGCCTCGTCTACCGGCCCCCGGTGTGCGAGCCCGGCTGGCACATGGTCTGCGACATCCACAGCCACGGGCGCGGCCCCGCCTATTTCAGCGCGACCGACGATGCGGACGACGCCCACGCCACGAAGATTTCGCTGGTCATCGGCCGGCTCCACGATCCCGCTGGCCCGGTGATGGCGGCGCGGCTCTGCGCGGGCGGCATTTTCCTGGCCGTGCCGCGCAGTCCTTTTTCGGGAGACTATCCATGCAGCCTGAGAGCCCCAATCGCCACTACCTTCCCGCCGCCTTCGACAACAGCGCAGTCCGAATCCTGCTCGTGGGATGCGGCGGAAACGGAGCGCAGATGCTGATGGGCCTGGCCTCGCTGGACACCGCACTGCGCGCCATTTCCTCGCGATCGCTGGAGGTTACCGTGGTCGACGATGACATCGTCACCGAAGCCAATCTCGGCCGCCAGCCCTTCTACCGTTGCGATCTCGGCAATTCGAAGGCGAGGACGCTGACCGAACGGATCAATCTCGCGCACGGCGTCGCCTGGAAGGCGGTCCACGGCCGCGCACCCGAAGCGATCGGCCTCGACAACAGTCATGTGCTCATCAGCTGCGTCGACACGGCCTCGGCCCGCCGCGCGCTGGGCGCCGCGCTGCAGGACGCGCGCAACCCGCCCATCTATTGGATGGACCTCGGCAACCGCGCCAGCGACGGTCAATATCTGATCGGATGTCCGGGCCGATGGACGGGTTCCGCCGAGGATCGCCTTCCAACCGTGCTCGAAGCCTTCCCGGAACTCGCCGACGAGCGTCTGGCCGAGGATGACGCGCCCTCCTGCTCGGTCGCCGAGGCGCTCGAGCGCCAGTCGCTCTTCGTCAACCGCGTGCTTGCGAGCCACGCGCTGGCGCTGCTGTTCGATCTGCTCGGTCGCGGGTCTATCGGCCATGCCGGCGCCTTCCTCAACATCGCAACGGGCCAGGCGATCCCGATCCCGCTGCCGCGCGGCCACTGAAAGCCGCTGCCACCCATCTCACCGTTCCGCGTCTGCCCAATCCGCGCGCCCGCGCGTCGCAACCAGGAGAATATTCGTGACCGTCATCGGACATAATCGCATTCGCCGCGTCGAGACCTTCGATGGCTATGAAGTCCTCGACCACCCGCTGCCGAGCCGGGAGGACCGGCTCTTTCATCGAGGCGAGTCCGACAACTCACAGGTGTCGGTAACCTATGGATCACACGACCTGATGATCGCCCGGCCGACCGGCCCCGGCAGCAAGGGCCTTCTTGCCAGCTTGATGCATCACGGCGGCGGCCGCCATATTCTCGAATTCTACGAGGGTGCGCTGCCGGTCACTGCGACACTGCTGGCCTTGCCCGAGCGGGAACAGTACGCGCTCGCCTATGCCATGTTCAAACAGGCCGACGAATGCGCCATCGCCGCCCGTGCAGACGAGGCGCAGCGCTGGGCCGCCGCCTTCGTCGACGGCCGCATCCGGAAAAGTCGCAGGCAGGGCAAGCGCTACGTCCACATAGAGACCGAGGCCGAGAAGCAGCGCCGCTGCGCCTGATCGTCGACCGGGGCGCGGCTGCGAAAGGAGAGGAGGGCTGGGCAGGGCGAGCAGGTCCGCTCTTGTTCAGGAGACCCCGATGCCTCTTCCCACTGTCATCCGCAGCCAGGTCGATCCCGCCGCGATCACCAAGGTGACGCGACTTTTCAACAACACGCTTGGCGATATCCTCGCCGAGCTGATCCAGAATTCGCGCAGAGCCGGCCCGACGGTCATCGATATCGATGTTGCCGAGGCCGAAGGGCGCAGCTGGCTTGTCGTCGCGGATGACGGCGCCGGTATCGCCGATCCCGCCGTGATCCTGGCGCTCGGGCGCTCGGGCTGGGACGACGCGGTCGCACGGCGCGAAGACCCTGCTGGGATGGGCGTCTTCAGTCTTGCCGGTCGCCATGTCGAAATCCGCTCCTGCCCGCGCGGTCCGGGCGAGGGCTGGGCTATCACCATCGGACCGGACGATTGGGAATCCGGCGCACCGATCGCCGTCGCCCCTTGCCACCATCGCTTCGGCACCGAAATCCGGCTGCTCCTTGATGACGATCTGGCAAAGACCATCGAAACCGTCGCCACCGGTGCTGCCCGCTATTGCCCGACCCCGATCCGGTTCAAGGGCAGGCCGCTTCCCCGCGTGGACTGGCTCGCCGACGCGCAGGCTATCGCCGAGACCGACGGTGTGCGAATTGGCCTGTTCAATGATGCGCGCTCGACCCGCTATCAGCCGCTCATCAACTTCCACGGCCTCACCGTTCCCTGCGCCCTGCCATCGATCGAGGAAAAGGATCGCAACTGGTGGGCGCGCATTGACATCGTCGATGCCCCAGCACTGCAGCTCGTGCTTCCCGCGCGAAAGGAGATGGTCGAGAATGCCGCGCTCGACGCGCTTCGCGCCAGCGTCCGCAAGGCCATCTATCTGCACATCGCCTCGCTCGGCAGCCACCGTCTTCCCTTCGAGCGATGGGCCGAGGCCAGGGAACTTGGCATCGACCTGCCGGTGGCGAGACCTTTCCTGCGCGGATGGACCCCGGCGACGGCCGACCTGAACAGCGGGCGCGAGAGTCCTGGGCTCGTCCCCGCCGACAACCTCGTGCTTATCGATGAGTTCGGTCCGCCGCTCGAGCAATGCGCGGCGTTCGCGCTTGCCCGCGATGGTCGTTTGCAAGGGCGACTGGCCGACCCCGACCCTGCCATGGCCGGATATAGCTGGTACGACGCACTGCCGCGCATCGCCGCCCTCCGCTTCGAGATCGAGCGCAATGGCTGCGCCCATGTTTTCGACAGCACCGAGCTACCCGGTCTCGAAAGCGGCCCTGTCGAACGGCTCGACCTCGTGCTTGAAATGGCAGGTCCGCAGCCCGAAACGATCACCGTCCCGGCACCCGTCGTCATTGAATATGATGACGGATCCTGCTGGAGCTTCGAGGAAGCGAACATTCTGCTCGCTTCGCGCGACGCCGTGTCGCCCGACGAACTGGTCGAGCTGCTCGAAGCCTCCTGCTTCTGCGCGAGCGACGATCGCGACGCCGACAGCTGGGAGACCCAGAACGACCGCTTCCTTCTCGATGCGCGGGAAATGGCTACCCGCCTTCTGCTCGGCGACGATGCCGCACTCGTCGAGCGACTGCGGGCGATCATCGCCTATCGCGCCCAGTGGTTCGTGCCCGAGGGGCGGCAGTTTGCGGCGGTGATCGGCCGTGACGCGATCGCCATAAAGCTCGAACCCGCCCGGCCGGTGGCGGCATCCTGACCGCGTCGTTGCGAGAACCAATCCATGCGATCCATAAAACGCGCCGCGCCTGCCGACCGCGCCGCTGTTGCCGAGGCGATTGACCATCTGCGCGCGGCGCGTAACCTTCTTGGCCAAAGCGGAGCGCCGCGCGCCGCCGCAGCCGTCCGCAAGGCTCTGCGTAGCGCCGAAGGCGCCGCCCGCCACGTCGACCATCGTATCCGCAGGAGCCAGACATGAGCCGCTATGAGCTGAAGCCGAGGCCGGGAAACGGAGTCATCAAGGCCGTGATCGGCTGGGATCGGCCGCTCCAGACCTTCTTCGCCCAGGTGTTCACGCCGACCGATGAGGAGCCAGAGGAGGGCGAAGCGACGATCTGGCTCGGCACCGAGCCCGGAGAACTCTCCACTCCCGAGGCCGCGATCCGGGTCGTGGAGGCCTATGCCGACATTTCCGAGGATCTGGCCGTGACCCTTATCGCCGACATGAATGCCACCATTGGCATCAAGGACGGTTCCCACCAGGCCGAGGCCAAGAAACGCCTGTTCGGCTCGATACACTGAGCGGAGCCGGCGCAGCGGCAGGCCAAACAGTCTAAATAGTTGTAAAACTACCGGCCTGTTTCACCTGCCCTAATAACTGCCAAAGTAATTGCCTGCCGGCCGTCATCCGCCCCTGCAATCAATCGGCCAAGAGCTTCCGTCTCGCGCAAAACATTGGAAACGCCCGTTTTCGTACCACTCCACTTTGCTTCGCGCGAGGCGTCGCATGCTCGCGCGCCCGCCGCCGAACGGCGGACTTGTGGCTTCCCCGAGGCAGTACTGAAGAATTGTTCGTTAACCATCGGTTGCCGATACTCGGCGCCGCAGTGTGCGAGGACCTATTTGATGTTTGGACGTCTCAAGATCAAGCGCATGGCGCGCGAAGCGGCACCCGGTTGGGCCGATGAAGCAATCGAGCTTTTCGGCTACAATGCCGAGGATGTGATCGCCCAGCAGGTCGCGGCGCACGCCTATCCCGAACGCTACTCGTTCGAGTTCTGCCTCAAGGAGATTCGCAAACGCCGGAAGCACAGTGCGCTTGCATCGCCTTCCGTGCTCCAACGCCTGCTCGCCGCGGCGCGCAAATCCGATTCCCGCTCTCCCGCCGAAGCCTGATTGCAGCGACGATGGCGGAGGATGTAAAACCATGTAAATTCACGCGATGTCCACAGTTGCGTTAACTATCTATTTGCCTCTGCGATGCTGAACTTGCACTTCTACCAGGAAGTCGGGACCGTTGTTATGGCAAGTCAGTATGGAAATCGGGCGTTTGATCTTGACCTGCATCTGCGGGAAGCCGCAGCGGGCGATCCCCAGGCGCGCTACGCGCTCGGTGTCGCCTATAGCTGCGGCTCCTTCGGGATCGCGATCGACCTGGTCGAGGCGCATAAATGGTTCAATCTCGCCGCGCTTGCCGGCAACGAAGCCGGTCAGGAATCGCGGGCTGAACTCGCAGAAGAGATGACCGCGCGCGAGATTGTCGAAGCTCAGCGTATCGCCCGGGCCTGGCTGCGAGAAACCGGCGATATCGGCATCGAGGCCAACAGCCTCCGCCTTGCGGCTTGACGGTTGCCGGGACGATGACCGTAGACACCCATCAAACCGACCAGCTACTGCAAGGGCTCGGCTTCGCATCGGAAGACTGGATCGAGGCCCACAAGCTCGTGGCCACGCACGGCAACCGCGCTGAGCAGCATCTCGTCGACCTCATGCAGGCTGCCCTGAGGGCAAATGACGAAGACACTGCCCGCGGATATGACACGCTGCTTAAGCTGATCCAGTTGCGCGATCGGTTTCTTCGCGAGACAAGCACAGCATTGCCCGGCACGCCGCGATTGGCTGCCGTCCCCGGCGCAATTGAACCGTAGGGCTCGCCAGACCCCCAAATCACGCAATGACCAATTCATCCCGAGGCCGCGGGTGCGGTCCTCGGATGTGGCGCTTGCGCGCCTGCTCGGCCGAACGGCCGAGGAGAGGAGTGGGAGGGAGGAAGATGGTTCGGACGAAGGGTTCGAGACCGTCATCCAGGAGAAGTCCCATGAATATCGGTTCGATCAAGCAGAATGACGCCGGCATTTTCGTCGGCAAGATCGCGACGCTGGCGATTGCCATGACGATCGCGCTGCGCGAGGTGCACTCGGCCAATCCGAAGGCGCCGAAGTACGAGGTGCTGGCGCTGTCGGCATCGCGGTCGTGGGTGCAGGTCGGCGCCCTGTTCGAGCTGTTCTCGAACGGCACCGGCGAGGCGTTCCTCAACGGCAAGATCGAGGATCCGAGCCTGACCGCGCCGCTCTACGTGTCGGCGTTTCGCCAGGAGGACGGCAGCTACAACGTCGTCTGGTCGCGCCCGACGCGCCGCCGCGATCTCGCCTCGGAGATGGCGCCCAAGGCCGACGACGGCCTGCCGCCGCTGCCCGGTGCCGACGAGACCGCCGATCGCGGTGAGGGCGCCGAGGCCGGCCTCGGTCAGTCCTCCGCAAGCCATGCCTTCGCGGGCTAAGCGCCGCATCCGACGCCCTGAAAGGCCCTCGCTCCTCTTGGGATGCGGGGGCCTTTTCGCATTTCCCGGCCGCCCGGCCGGAAAGGGAAGGGGGCAGGGCCGGGTGCTTACCGCAAAGGAGAAGCCCATGTCCGATATCATCGATCTGGGGGGCGCGCCGGCAAACGAGGATTGCGCCCAACTCGGCCACACACCGGACTTCGACCGGCTCAATCGCCTCGAGGTCGCCACCTACCGTGCCGCGATCATCGCCCGTCTCGGACCCCCGCCCGAAGGCTGCGCGCTGGTCACGCTGCCCAACCGTCACGATTTCGGCGTCTATTACACGCTTGGCCTCAAGATCGACGCTGGCGCCGCGCGCCGCGACCCCGAAGTCGCCGCCTTCGCCGAGGCCGCCGGCGACGGGCTGGGCACTTGGATCGAGGCCGGCTTCGCCGCGCCCGTCCGCTATGACGACGGCGAGGCGCCCAAGGTCGATCGCGCTTCGATCGACGACATCGTCACAGGCGCGCTCATGGCGACGAGGCCGCATCCCGATGGCCGCTTCGCCACACCCGATTTCGAGATCCTCCACCGCAACCTGGCCGCGGCCTATCCGCGCAGCGCCGAGGCCGCGCAGCAGATCCTCAAGGAGATTTGACCATGGACCCGCAAGAACTCCCCGCCACGGATCTCGCCGCGACGGCAGTCATCGACGCCGAGCTTCAGGCGGCGCTCTCCGCCGTCCGGCAAGTGGAAACACGCTGCAAGGAAGCCTTCCTGCCACTGCTGCGTCAGCATGGCATCGTCCGGGTCGAGGTTCAGTATGACGGCGGCGGCGATGAGGGATCGGTCTGCGACGTGAACGCCTATGGTGCCGAAGGTGACGTCGATTTGCCCGGTATCCTGTGCGATCATCACAGCCTCGAATACAATGGCCAGGTCACGAACCGGACGATCGCACTCGAAAACGCGCTGAGCGGATTTGCCGAGAACGCGGTCTGCGCCCGGCACAACGGCTGGGAAAACGGGGAGGGTGCCTACGGCAGCGTCGTCATCGATGTTGCGAGCGGCGCGGTGACCATCACGCATAACCACCGTTTCATCGACTATGAGATGGTCGAGACGGAGTTCTAGGACGATGTCCCACTGCTATTATCATGCGCTGAGTTCCGTGCGGCGCTGGGGCGGCAGGGCCGAGGACTATCTCATCCTCCATCAGTGGTTCGACGAATCCAAGAAGATTGTTGCGGACCCGCGTCACCGGGCGCTGCGGCATCATGCCGAGGGCATCTTCATGCTCGAGACGGTGTTCGGAGTGACGATCCGAAACAGCGACGAGCGCGACATTCCCGTCCGGCTCATCGGGGAGCAGCATGTCCTGGAGGATCTCGGCCGCATTCCTTCTTTCGCCGACTGGGCTCGCCTCATCCAGCCAATGCCCTGGATCCTGCGCGGAAATCCGGCCGGCTCGCCCGGTCTCGATCCATCCCTGCAAACGCCTGTTCCAGTGGAAGCCGAGAGAACGGCCATCGCCTGAAAATCCACGGCGATGCGAGGTCCTCTCACCAAGCCCTGACACATGGGCAGGTTGTTTCCGGGTTTTATGCGTGTTACGGATATTACGGGAAATCCGATAGTGCTTCGGCGCGCGGCTGAGCGCGCCATCTGGAAAGATCGTTCATGGAACTGCCTCTCGACAAGGTCACATCGAGCGAAGTCGCCAAGCGTTTCGGCTTCTACTACGACGAAGCAATGACCCACCCGATCGCGGTCGAGCGCAACGGCGCAGCCCGCGTCGTCATGCTGTCGGCAGCCGAATACGAGCGCTTGGCACGCCTCGATCATGTTGCGCTTTCGCCCGATGAACTCAGCAACGAGGCGTTGCGGGCGATCCTGACTGCTGAGCCGGCCCAGGAATCCTATGACAACAACAAGCTCCTGGACTAGGCCGCAACCGGGCCAGGTCATCCGATACATTTACCTGTGGCGATGGGAGCACGACGGCGGGCGGGAAGATGGCCGTAAGATCCGGCCTTGTCTCGTTGTCGCGACATATGAGAGGCGCGGCGTCGTGCGCGTCATCACCGCTCCGTTCACCACGCGCGACTATACGCCGCAGAACTCGATCGAGATCCCAATGCCGGTCATTGAGCGACTCGGGCTCGACGATCGCGCGCGCATCATCTGGAATGATCTCAATGAGTTCACCTGGGTGGGTCCGGACGTGCGTTCCGGAGCGGATGGCACACCTTTGATGGGGCACCTTCCCGAGCGCCTCTGGCGGCAGGTCATCAACAAGATCGTCCAAAACAAGGTACGCCCGACCCCTCGCTCGGAGTGACCCAGCGACGGTGGCGCGTGACAAACTCATTCGGAGGACGCCATGGCAGGACCCTTCAGCAAAGCGGCGGCGGAAAAGGCGCTCGATCGCCTCATCGAGGTTGCCCGGTCCGATACCGGCCAATCGCGCCGCGTCGCCAATTTTCTTCTCGCCTGGTGGAACGGTGATGATTGCGGCCACTTCCCGATAGCCGATCTTTTCGGCGTCGATGCCACGATCGCGACCCATATGACGACGATCGTCGGGTTCCTCGGCCAGCACGAAGGCGCGATCTATCCCGACGCCTTCGGTCGCAAAGCCGAAATGCTCGAACTCGTCGGCCGCTGGCGCGACTTCGAGCGCGAATAACCTCCTCGTCTTGTCCCGTCGGAACGGCTATGATTTGCGGCATGGAGGAGCTTGATCCCCACACGCTGCGCGTGGCCGCCTCGCTCGTGCGCGCCCGAATAGGCAGTCTGAAGCACGACCCACGGATGGACGGGCTTCAGCGGCTCGGCGCGCATCGAACACTCACCCAGCTCGCGATCGATCTCGAGGTTTCGGCCGAACACGTCCAGCCAAGCCGCCGTCGCCGAAGCCGCTGAATCCGCCTCTCCAGAGGCGAACCTCAAATCCTCCTGCGATGTGATCCCGCCGTCTTGCCGCTTCGCGCCGAGAGGGAAGGGGGAGGGGACGGAATGGCTCGGGATGGACCCGAGGCCGTTCACGCACGGCGCACGGCGCGCCGGCCCAACCCCGAAAGGATCATCGGTGGCCAACCATTTCGTCAAAGCGAGCTTCACGCTCCGTGTCACCCACCGCGAGGCCGGCGTGCTGCGTCAGATCGAGGATGCCCTGGCGATCTTCGAGGATCCAGACCTCGAGCCCGGTGAGCGGGCGGCACGCTTCGCGGCCCTGGGCGACGAATTCGCCGCATGCTTTCCTTCCTCCGAGAGCGATCCGCTCGACGGCTTCCTGGGCCTGTTCTCCGATCCCGATTTTCCACGCCTCGGCTGCACCCTGCAGGTCGACCCGCCCGGCGACGGCGACAGCGTCACCGTCTGGATCCACGGGGACCAGGTGGACATCGAGGCAACCGCGGCGCTCATCCAGGCCGTCGCGACATCGGCGCTGCCGTTCGGCTTCGAATACGCCCTCGACTGCGATCGCATGCGGCCCGGAGAGTTCGGCGGCGGCTACGTCGTCATCCGTGACGACGACATCGAATTCGGCGGATCGGCCCGAGGCCTCGAAGCGGCGCTCGCGCGGCGCACCGACGAGGCCGCGAACGGCTTGGTGATCGCCATGCGGGATCCGGAGGAAGGTTTCCTCTTCTGGAACAGCGCCGATGGCTTCGGCGCGCTGGAAACCGCGACGGTCTATTCCGAGGCCGAGGCCTCGAACACCGACCTTCCCATCGCCGATGACCAGCCGGAATGGCTCGCCCTGCCGGCGCCGCTCGCCTGAAGGAGACCGACCATGCGCTATATCGTCGCGCTCTACGAGGTCGACCGGGCCTATGGGGGCCCGGAAGACGGCGGGTGGTACTTCGACACCGGCGAGCTCGTGCGGCTTCTCGCGCTCGCGCCCACCGAGGACCGCGCCGTCTCGATCGCAAGCCGTGCGAACCGGCTTCTCGACCGGCTGCAGCGGCATCGTCGCCCTGTCTCCTCCGTTCTCTACGACGGCGGCCGCCATACGGCGATCGTTTACGAGTGGACCGCTCCGCCGAGCTTTCCCGAGCAACGCCCGCACTACGCCTGAGACCGAGGCCAGCGAGAAGCAGCGCCGGCCCAACCCTCCCAACATCACCGGCCCAAGGCCGATTTCGAAGGAGACCTCTCCATGTCGACCCACCACGTCGTCTTCACGGCCGCCGTGCCCGACTGGATCCTGAAACGCGCCGAGGCCGAGGACGCGCGCCGCGCCCGCAGCTGGCTCCTGTCACAGAGCTGGTACGAGCGCCGCCGCATCGCCTGGAAATCCTCCCGCACCGTTTCGCCGGACACGACCCACTCCCAGGTTCGCCACGAAATCGTGCTCGACCTCGATTGTCCCACCAGCGCCAAGCCCGCGTCGGGCTCGCTCAGTCTGACCGTTCATGTCGGCGTCCGCCGCGGCGAGGATCCCGTCGAGAAGGCGCGCCGCGTGCTCGACCTGCCCCGCAGCGGCCGGCCGGCCCGCCGCGTCCGCGGTGCGGCTGGCCCGCTTGATCGCGGATCGTTCAGCGCCGTTCGGGGCAGGTCCGTGATCGGGCCCATGCCGCCGCAATGGCCTCTCGACCGTATGCTGACAGGCTATTCCAGCCACCTGGGCAGCTACGGGCAGGGCGGGGTCGGCCTCTCTGGATGGCAATGCAATCGCGGATCATGGATCATCCTTCCGCTGACCGGCTCGGACGGGTGGATATGGCTCACGCGCGAAGACATCGCGCCCGCAGACAATTTCCGATCGCTCAAGATCGTGATCGACCAGCGCATCCTCGGCGTGCATCCCGACCAGCTCGCGGATTTCCCGCCCTGGGAACATCGCTATGCCGGTCATCACCAGATCCTCGACATACCCGACTTCGCCGACGAGAAGCCGACCATATCGCGCTTCGAGGCAACCGAATCCGGTTTCGTGCTGGAAGCCGCCAATGGCCTGACCCGCTGGCGCTTCGCGATGGGCGACGATCTGCCGCGGCCTATCTGGGCCGGCTCACGCGAGCCCCGCTTGCTGGCCGAGGGGGAATCGGTCGCTGAGGCCTTCCTTCTCGCCCACGACTGCTATCTCGAAGTCTGAGCGCGCCTCGCCCCCGGGGTTGTCCGCTGCGGTCCCCCGACAATCCCGAGGCCGCGGGTGCGGTCCTCGGATGTGGCGCTTGCGCGCCTGCTCGGCCGAACGGCCGAGGAGAGGAGTGGGAGGGAGGAAGATGGTTCGGACGAAGGGTTCGAGACCGTCATCCAGGAGAAGTCCCATGAATATCGGTTCGATCAAGCAGAATGACGCCGGCATTTTCGTCGGCAAGATCGCGACGCTGGCGATTGCCATGACGATCGCGCTGCGCGAGGTGCACTCGGCCAATCCGAAGGCGCCGAAGTACGAGGTGCTGGCGCTGTCGGCATCGCGGTCGTGGGTGCAGGTCGGCGCCCTGTTCGAGCTGTTCTCGAACGGCACCGGCGAGGCGTTCCTCAACGGCAAGATCGAGGATCCGAGCCTGACCGCGCCGCTCTACGTGTCGGCGTTTCGCCAGGAGGACGGCAGCTACAACGTCGTCTGGTCGCGCCCGACGCGCCGCCGCGATCTCGCCTCGGAGATGGCGCCCAAGGCCGACGACGGCCTGCCGCCGCTGCCCGGTGCCGACGAGACCGCCGATCGCGGTGAGGGCGCCGAGGCCGGCCTCGGTCAGTCCTCCGCAGACCATGCCTTCGGCGGCGAGCAGCAGCCGGAAGGTGGCCGCTGCCAGCGTCGCCAGCGTCAGGCCGAACAGGCGGAGGAGCCCGAAACCGTCAGCTGACCCCCCGTCGTGCCCGGTCGCACGCCTCCCCGGCCGGGCACGCCCACCCGCAGGGCTCGCTTCGCGTCGCCGCGAAGCGGGCCCTGTCTTCGTTTATCCCGGCCTGCGCTTTCCCTTCCCGGGCGGCCGCGCATGGGTACGGTCGGCGGGGGCCGCGACAAGCGTCAGCATGTACGCGGCCAAGGCATCGACCTGATCGTCCGCGATCTCGAAGTTCATGATCTCGGGGAAATTGTGCGAATGCCGCAACCAATAGGTCAGCGTTTCCGGCGTCAGCCCATCCTTGCTGACAACATATTCGAACGGCGGCGCTTCGGGATTGGGCGACAACCGGTTGGCCTCGACGCCGTGGCACCCCGAACAGTGCACCCGGGCGAACGCTAGGCCGCGTTGGACCTGCGCCTGCGGCGCGCGCTGCGATGGACCCGCCGCCGCGAGCGGCGCTGCAACAGCCGCGAGGCCGCCAAGCGCCAATAGGAAACGGCTACCGCCCACGGGCAAACGCGCTGACAGCCGAGGCCAGGGGCACGGCATTCTCACCACCTTGTCGATGCAGCTCTCATCAGGGTTCAACGGCTAGAGCCTGTCGAGCTGCTTGCAAGCGTCGCGTGCGACATTGCGGATTCGCAGCAGCAGCCGGTCAGCGTCGCGGGCAGCGGCGAGATCGAGGTCGCCATAGAGCACCGACATGCGCACCGTCGTCACGGCGACCGCTGCGCCCGTGTAGGGGCTGCGTTCGATGGGCACGGGCACCGAGCGCAGCGCCTCGACTGTGATCTCGTTCTTCGCGGCGTCCGGCGCCTGCGCAAGCGCGCCGTGACCCGAGGCCGCGAGGCCCGCTGCCAGCACGCCCATCCATCTCGATGCGATTTTCGTTCCCATCGGTCCCTCGCCGGGCGACCCCAATGTCGCCTCCCGGGAAACGGATTGCCGCAGAAACCACGACCGCGTCCTTGACGAGACTCAAATGTCGCGCCTGTCCGCGACGGTCGAGGACCCTATTCGAGATAGGCCGCGCGCAGCGAGGCTATGTCGGCCGAACTGAGCCCGACGACTTGGCGCAGATAGCCCTCGGGCGAACCCCATTTGCTGTCGATCTCCTCGAAAGCCCCGAGCAGAAACGCATGGCCTTCACCGTCGACAAGCGGCTGTGCCTGGCGCGCGGCACCGTTCCCGGCGAACACCTTCGCGACCGGATTATCCGGAAACATCGCGGGATCGATCGGGGGCATCTCCCATTGCGGCCGGCGATAGGTCGGCGACAGCAGATAGTCCCGGACGATCACGTCGCGCGGCGTGCCGAGCGCCGAAAGGATCATCGCCGTAGCAAAGCCGGTTCGGTCCTGTCCCGCCGAGCAGTTATACTCGACCGGTCCCTGCTTGCTCAGCAAGGCGGCGAACAGGAGCTTCATCTGCGGCGCCAGCAGCAGCGGCAGGCCCCGGTAGAGCGCAGTCCCGTACTGCGGCGTGCCAGCCGGCCCCCGCATCCCCTCGAAGATGCGCTGCATCGAATAGCCGTAGGCGGTATAGGTCACGCCGTCGATCTTCGTCGGCGCGAGCACACGCTCCTCGTCCGATCGCAGATCGACGAGTTGCTTGAGGTGCAGCACACTCACCGTCGCCAGGTCCTGCGCCGACAACATCGGCGTTGCGCCGGACCGGTAGATCAGGCCCCAGCGGACATGCTTGCCGCCGGCGCCCTCGTATCCGCCAATGTCCCGGAAGTTCGATCCCTGCTGGAGCGGGATCAGCCGCTCGGCGACGCGGGTGATCGAACCGTCCGTCGTGTCTCTGAGCAGGAAATAGGGGCGCTCGCTCGGCCCAGCGTTCACGATCGCCATTCCGTCGGCATCGCGCATCGACACCGGCGTCGCGGCACCGATGTGGGCATCCGCGGCATCGGCCTTCAGCACGTCGACCGCTCCCTTCGCGGTCCAATGCAGCATCACCTGGCCATCGTCGCCGCGGATCGCCGACGCGTCCGACACCCGCGCACTGGCCGTTCCGGTAACGCCGCCGAGCAGGAAGACAGCCAGAGCGGCCGCGAAGCGTGTTCCCATTCCTGTTATCCTCTCCATCGCCCACAAGAAATCCTGTCGGCACCGAAGGGACCCGTCAACGACGAATAGGCAAGGATCGCGTGGGCGTAGGCGCGCGCCGGGCCTCGCTTGCGCTCAGTATCGCTGCTTGCGCTCGTAGAGATCGCGGTAATGCTGGATGCGCGTGACCCTCAGGCCCTGCATGCCCGAGCGATCGACGGCCCGCTGCCAGCCAGCGAATTCCTCGAGCGTCAGACCGTAGCGCTCGCAGACCTCGTCGATGCTGAGAAGGCCGCCATTGACGGCGGCGACCACTTCGGCCTTGCGCCGTACCACCCAACGCCGGGTGTCCGGCGGGGGCAGCGTCTCCAGCGTCAACGCTTCGCCGAGCGGGCCGATGACCTGCGCGGGACGGAATTTCTGGTTCTCGATCATGTCACTTCCCGCTCGCCCGGTACGCCGGCGAGGTCGCCTGTCTTGCCTCAGGCCATTCTATGGCAGCGACATGGTTGTTGCCGGCTGAAGCATCAGGGTTAACGCGCCCGGTTTGACCGACGCTTTGCACCGGGTCGCCGCAGCGACAGTCCACCGCTCCCTTGGCAAATATCCCGAAGCCGCCGTCTTTTCCCTCCCGGCCTGCGTTTCCCGCGGCTGACGCGGGATGATGGTGCCGTCGCGGGCGCGTCTGGCGGCAATCGCAACGCACAAGATGCCTGGCCGCATGGCTTGGCGGGCAACAGCCGGAGCGGGGCCGAGAACGCGGTGGCTCTCGGGAGGTCACGGTCCTCTTCGCCATCCCGACAGGCCGGTCCGCGCCGCGCCTCGATCCGTGCCGGGCATCGGGACCACAGCAGTCAGAACCTGGATCGGCGGCCGCAGCGAAGGGCCCGAGATACCTTCTTTCCGGAGCGACCGCCTTTCGAGGGCAACTGGCCACCCGCTTGAGGAATGAACGCTACGCCCGTGCGGGTCCACCGCAACCCGCCATTTACCGACCGTGTTGAGGCCTGCGGCCTCTGCCCGCACCACTCGAAAAATGGGGGTTCCCCCGCGCTGAAGCGCGAGTGCGGCGTCCCCTCAATCACGGGCTTTCGCGAATGTTCATCCCAGCGGGATCGGCCCGCTGGCGCACGCGAAAGGCTACGCACATGAACAAGGTTTTTCTCTCGGGCCGCATCACCTCGGACATCAGCCGCTTCGGCACCGACAGCAAGGGCGGCGTCAGCTTCAGCCTCGTCACCTCGAAGCCGGTCATCAAGGACGGCCAGGTCCAGAAGGACGAGAACGGCTACACCGAGACCTACGACGAGTTCCACCAGGTCAAGGCCTTCAACGGCCTCGGCAAGTCGGTCGCCAACCACAAGAAGAAAGGCGACAAGCTCATGGTGGTCGGCGAGATCCGCTACAGCCGCAACGAGCGCGACGGGCGCACCTACTACAACACCGACATCATCGCCGAGGAAATCGAGTTCCTCTGACCCCTCTCGGGCGGCCTTCGGGCCGCCCTTCCCATTCTTGCGGAGACAGCACATGTTCCATCTCGCCAGCTTCGATGAGATCGCCGGGGTCGCCCACGGGATCGAAGTCACCAACCCCAGCATGGTCGCCCGCATCCGCCATGCCGCCGATAGCCTCAACGCTCACGAGATCGCCGCTCGCCTGGCGCAGGCGATCACCGTGGCCGCCGACGCGGCCCACACCCGCGATTTCGAGGAAGCGCAGTTCGGCGAAGCCAGCGCCGATGCGATCGTCGACTGCGAATATTACGACGAACTCGCCGCAGCCTGGTCGCTGGTTGCCGCCGAGCACCAGCTGATCACGCCCGAAATCATCATCGCATATGACGGGTCGGTCCACTGACCCGTCGGCATCTTTCGAGAAAGGATACGCCCATGCCCGTTCATTCCGCGCCTGTCTCAACGGCCGGCCACAGCTACGGCATCATCATCCACCATCGCCTCGCCTGGTGGCTGGTCGAGTTCCCCGAACTCGACGCGGCCCCGCTGCGCGCCCACAAGCTGTCGGGCCGGCTCACGCCGGCCCTTGCCGCCTGGCTACGCGCCGAGACCGGCGATCCGCGTCTTGGCGACGATGTCGCCGCGCTCAATCCCGATAGTCGCTGCTGGTCCGGCGAATTCTCCTATCGGCCCAGCAGCGCCGGCGGCGACCTCTTCGACATCGACGCCCATCCCTGGGGCTCGGAAGCCGGCGAACTCGAGACCCGGCTTGCGCGCACGATGATCGATGCGACACTACATCCGGTCCCCGCGGGCTTCGTCTCGGTTTTCACCGCCCTGCCGCCGGAGAACCAGCCCGTGCTCGCGATCCGGCTGAGCGGCTATACCTGTTCGACCTTCGAGCTGCTGACCGCCCGGCACATGCCGACCTATCGTCCGCGCTCGCCCTGGCGCGACATCTCCAATGACGCGGTCGGCGATAGCGGCAGCGACATCATCGGCTGGCGTGAGGCGGCCGACTGGATCAGGGCCAGCTGACGCGCGGCGGAGCCGGCAGCCGCCGGATTCGCCAAACCAAAGGTCCAGTCCGGGGAAACGATGACGCCGCGCTCGCACCTGGTGGACCGCCACCTGGGCCGGTTGCGCTGCCGGCCACCGTTTTTTCACTGCCTCGCTCCGCGACCACATCCAGACGGCTACGCCACATCATGGCGCTCCCGACAAGTGTCGCGGAATGTGCCGCGCTTTGTGCCGCACGATCGGCACCGCTCGTTTGCGCTGGGGAAGAACAAGGAAGGTTCGGCGCATCCCGCCCTTCGCTGTGCTCAGGGCGGGACCGTGGCTCTATTCGCTAGGCCGCCGCCCGCGCCGGGGCGCGGACCCCGGCCAAGCTCACGGAGCCGGACCTTCGGTCCGTCTCCGCCCTGCCGGGTCACGATCCAGCTTGCGGGATCCCCCAGGTGAGAATTGAAACCCCTATTCCTCTCTTGTGTCTGCCTAGTGTGGCATGCGGGGTTGGCGGTCCGTCGAGCATGAGCGGTCCCCCCAATTTTTGTGGGCGGACGCTGCCGCGCCCACCCAAAAAAATCGGCTCCCCCACCCCCCGCTGCCGCGGCGTTAACCGGGGTCCAGCCGGCGGCCGGCTTCCCGGTTAACGTGCCTGACCTCCCTGACCACCGCATGCCCTGAGCAAGGCCTCATCGCGTGGATGAGACATCCAAAAGCCATGGAGGCTCACATGACCAAGACTTTCTCGAACTTCGCCGACCTCGCCAGCTTCATCGCCACCGAGACCCGAACCGACGAGCGCAGCTCGATCTACGAGGGCGCATTCATCGAGCATGACGAGCGCGCCAAGCTGTCGCCTGTCGACGAGAGCGAGCAGCTCGAAATGCCCGATCCGGAGCAGAGCCGAGCCGCCGTCGAAATGGTGATGGCGACGCTGTTCGACGTGTTCCGCGACACCCGCCTGGAACCCTTCGCGAACGATCTCGCCTGGGGCTTCGTCAACAGCTTCCATGTCGTCGCGAAGCGCATCAGCGACCGCGAGGACGCCGCCGCGAAAGAGCTTGGCGAACTCGCCCGCAGCTTCGACCCGAGCGAGATCTACGCCTCGCAACTCGAAGACGCGCAACTGCTCTGCCAGACGCTGCAGGGGTGCCGCGATGCCATGGAATGCATGCGCGACCACGCCGCCGACGTCTACCGGGTCGAGACCGGACGGCCCTATTCGCCGACGCGCGGCAGCCGGGTCTCGAAGGGCGTCACCGCCTCGATGATCGACGCCCGCGACTATCTCGCCGCCCGGATGCGGGAACGTCGTGAGCAGTTCGCTCCAGAAGGTCCGGTCGTTGCCTTCTCGGGCGGTCAGGTCTGGGAGGATCATGAAATGCTCTGGAAGGGTCTGGACTCGATCCTGGCCCGCATCCCGGAGATGATCCTCGCCACGACAGCACAGACGAAGGGCTGCGATGCTATTGCGCAGGCATGGGCGGCAGCACGCGGCGTGAAGGTCATCATGTTCCGCCTCGACCGCCGGCTGGGGGCCAAGGCCGCCTTCGTCCGCAACGACCGGTTGCTCGCCCTGAAGCCCGTCGAAGCCGTCGTCTGCGAAGGCTCCGGCATCCAGATGAACCTCGCCCAGAAGCTGCGGCAGGCAGGCGTTCCGCTCCACATCGTGAGGCTCGATCCGTCGGCCAAGCCGCAGCCCGCCCAGCCCACCGGCAGGAACGCAAAGTCACGGGACGAATTCGATCCCTGGACCCAGGACGACTATTACGCCGCCATGGTGAACGGCGGTGGTCGCCGTCGTCGGTGACGCATTCGGGAGAGGCTCCGGCAATCGCCGGGGCCTCTCTTCCCTTTTCTCGTGTGACACGCGGCGCGCAGGGGCATCGAACCCCCGCGCGCCGCCGGGGACCCGCTGGCGCACATACCGGCTGCGGGCGCCCACGCGGCCCGAGAAAAGAGGGTGAAAGAGTGCGGTTGTCTAAGGAGTAAAGGCCATGTCCGTCCTCGTCCGCATCGCTGTTCCCGCCGACGAGGCGTCCGATCCGACAGCGGTCATCACCGCACGCCAGCTCGCTGGGTTTCGTCGCTTTCTCCGCGCCGAGGGAGACCGGGTCGGCATCGATCTCATGAAGCCCGACGAGTATCTCGGCGACAGCTTCGAGGTGCGGGTGTGCCCGTTGGCACTCGCTGCGGTGACGGGCCAGTTCGACCACGATCCGGCGGTCATCAGCGTCATCGAAGAGGCCCAATTCCGGGGTCGCCGCATCGCCATACATCACAGCGCCAGCGAGGCGGAAATCAGGATGCGCGTAGCCCTGACATCGGACTGCGGCCTTGAACTCGACCTCGCCTATGGCAATGCCTATGCGTTGCTGGAAGCCCTCGACATCGCGACCGAAAGCGTCGGCGACATCGCTCTCGCAACCCTCCGCGAACGGCTCGCCGATCCATCGACGCTGACGCGCACGGCCGAACGCCGTGTGCGCCAATATCTTCCCCGTCTGGAGCGCTTGCTTGCGAGCGCGCGCGATCCCGAGGAGGCCCGCCTCGTATGGGCGTAGAAGGTGCTCGCGATATCAGCTCTTCTCTGGCAGGACACTAGGCGCTTCCTCGATGCAATCGACTGGTCCGCGATGACGCTCCAAGAGCGGCAGAGCGCGGCGCGGAGACACGCTTCCACGCCGGCAAAAGCGAGGTGCTCTCGCAACGGATGAAAGCAGGGCTTTCCTGTTAACCCCGAGCCTTACGGGCCTGGGGGCAAAGCGATGCGCTCTCACATCTCGGCATCAGACGGGGCTTCATCGCCAAAGCTTGACGCTGGGTGTCGATCGGCCGTCAAGGATCAGCGGCCCCCCCAATTTTGCCGCCGCTCCGCTGCGCTGCGCGACAGCAAAATCGGTTCCCCCGCTGCCCGCTTCGCGGCGGCTTCGCCGTCCCTGACTGCCTCAACACCGCGTCCAGATGCTTCCGTCCTCATCTGATGGAGATGGGGAGCGCCAAACAATGGAGGCTCACATGCGGAAACTCGACCACACTCTCATCAGGATGTTCCACGCCCCGTTCTGTCCGACCTGCGCGATCCGATACGACGCCGCCCATTACGATATCGACGACGACAATGCGCGCTGCCCGAACTGCGGGACCGCCTACCAGATACCCGCCGAATACCGGCCGCCCCATCCAGAGGATGCGCAAGAATACAACCTTATGGACAAGCCGCAATCGGTGGCGCTCGAACAGTTCCGGGCGGACGTCGAGCGGATCGCGGCGGCGGCGATGCGGGCTACGGCCGGGGCTACCTACGAACTTTACGCCCGCCAGTTCAGCGACGCCTGCGACGCCTATATCGAGGATCTCGAGCCGGCACTGCGGCATCGCGCCATCGTCATCGCGAACGCCCAAGGTTATGTCGAGGACGAGGAGGTGAGGTATGCGGACTTCGGTCCGGGACTATGCTCCCTCACCGGCATCGACGAGCACTATTGCCACTGCGGCCGTCACCCCTGACCGGATCGGGGACCGGGCCTCGCGCTCGGTCCCTTCTTCCTCCCGCCGCAAAGGCCCGTTCCGCAGGCCCACTGTCACGGCGAATGTGGGACCCATGCGGCCCGCCCACCATCACGAAGCAGGAGGCGACCATGCCCACCTATGATACCGACGCCATCCTTAACAGGATCGAGACCATCGATAGCGAGACGACGGGGTTGATGAAGATGCTCGATCGGCCTCGGGACCATCTCTCCGGCATCGACTGGGTTACCATGCCGCCGGCAGACGTCGAACGCATCGAGGCGTGGGAGGCTGGTGTGCTAATGCAGCTCCGGCTTCTCAAATACGAAGGCGACGGTTTGATCTGGCGGCTATTCCGAGAGGAAGGCTGATAAGCACCAAATCCTCCCCGCACTATTGGACCCGGCTCGCTCGCGTGCCGCGTGGACCCTCCGGTCCGCACGCCGCTACGCATCGGCCCGGTCTCCCGACGAGAGCGAAACTCTCACGTCTTCCCATCGTGTCAGACGGGCGAGACCGCCTCAAGGACGGCGGGGCCCCACCATTTTCTTCGGCGGGTCGGGCGCAGCGCTTCTCCTCGGGCGCCGGCGGCCGCCGAAGAAAATCGTGACCCCCACCGCCGCTGCGCGGTCGCTTCGCGATCCTTGACCCGGCCTCGCCCGCCCGAAGCGCCGACCCTGTCATTCAAGACAGACAGGAGCCTACGATGCACATGATCTCGAACAACGCCGCCGACAACGTTGCCTTCTTCACGGCGGTGGCGAACGCCGAGCGGCGCGCGCAGGGCAGCTACTTCGACCAGCATGTCGTGGCGGACGACGAGGCGGGCTACATCACGATAGACGAGGGCGACTACGGCGCGCTGCCGATGGCGATAATCGACCGCATCGTGCACAGCGTGCCGGGCGGCCGGCTCGACGAATACTGAGCTTCCGGACAGGGGAGGGGCGCTTGTCGCCTCTCCCTTGTCGCCTCTCCCTTATGGGATGGCCCGCCCCTTTTCCCCGGCATCAGGTATGATGCCGGTGCTTGAAAAGGAAAGGAGCGGACCGATGTCTATTGTGATCCTTGGCGTTGATTTGGGCAAGAATGCCTGCAGTGTCGTAGGCGTTGATGCAGCAGGCGCTGTCATCGTGCGTAAGTCGATGCGCCGACAGACACTTATCGATTACGTGACCAAGCTTCCGGCTTGCGTGATTGCAATGGAGGCGTGCTGCGGTGCCCACAACCTTGGTCGCCTTTTCGCCGCGCAGGGGCACGAAATCAGATTGATGTCGCCGGAGTACGTACGCCCGTACGTCAAAGCGCAGAAGAATGATGATCGTGATGCGGAGGGGATTGCCGAGGCCGCCTCGCGCCCGACGATGCGCTTCGTCGAACTCAAGACTCAGGAGCAGTTGGACATCCAGACCCTCCACCGCGTCAGGTCCCGCCTGGTAGCCGAGCGCACAAACCTTATCAACCAACTGCGGGCGATCCTGCTGGAGCGGGGGACCATTTTCCCGGCCGGACGGCGCAAGCTGGAGTTGGGCATTGATGCCATGCTGGCCGCCGAAGATACGACCCTATCACCACGCTTGAAGCAACTGGTGGGTGAACTGCGCGCCGAATGGCACGAACTTGACACCAAGGTCGAGGCACTGAACGGCGAGTTTGTCGAACTGGCTCGCAATGATGCAGCTGCCCGGCGGCTCACGTCCATCCCCGGCATCGGCGTGTTGAACGCAACCGCTTTGATTGCAGCCGTGGGCGATGCCAGCAGCTTTGCCAAAGCGCGAGACTTGGGTGCCTGGCTCGGCCTGGTACCCAGGCAACACACTACCGGCGGCAAGCCTCGGCTGCTCGGCATCTCCAAGCGTGGTAACACCTACTTGCGCACTTTGCTCATCCATGGCGCCCGGGCAGCATTGCCGTCACTGGCGCGCAGTGAAACTCCGCTGGGACGTTGGTTGACAGGGATGATCGAGCGAGGAGTTCACCGCAACGCCATCGTCGTCGCACTGGCTAACAAACTGGCGCGGATCGCTTGGGCAGCCCTTCGCAAAGAAGTGAGCTTCGAACGCGGCTATCCAGCAGCGGCATAAACGGATCGGCTGCGTGCTTCTGCGCGCGTAGCCCACGATGTTTGCAGGAAGGATCGTGAAGATGGCCTGACAGTCAATCGGCGTCTGGAAAGCCCGGGCAAAAATATGGCACTTGTTGCCGGTTCCCTTATTGTGGCTCCAGACGTGCGGATGTCCATCTTGGCCACGGGATGCTCCCGTGAGACCGCATACGTTGACGCAGACTGATCAGAACACCGTAAAATCCTACTTGCAAACGGGGCGGGCCATACGTTTTTTGAGCCTTGGTGGTGAAGGGGAAGGAAGAGAGGGGAAACAAGATAAAGGCAGTGTCTCGCGACACTCGCCAAGTGGCTGTCTGCACATCCTTTTTTCGGGAGACAGTAACCTGCGGCAGCGAGACTGTCGCGCGATAAATGGCAGAAATCCGCTGTTTCCGGCCCGGAATCACGAGATATCGGGGCATTTCGATGCCTGAGGATGATTTCAAGCCGAAGCTGGGCCGGAGCCGGAGCATAGACGGCAAGCGCTCTACCAAATATGGCGGCCGCATCCTCGCCGCGGCGCGGCTCGCCGGCACGAAGACAGGCGTGAAGGCGCGGCGGTTCGACGGTAGTCGGATCGGTCGCGGCGCCAGCGTCGGGCGACTGCTATCCAGTTGCGATCGCTTCACGGGGATGCGTGCGCGTCGCGCGGTCGTGAAAGCCAGCCTGATCCGCCTGCAGGGCAAGGCCGGCCAAGCCGCCCGCGCCCACATGCGCTACATCCAGCGCGACGGAGTCACGCGCGAGGGATTGCCTGGCGAGCTTTACGGTCCCGAGACCGACCGTGCCGATGGCGACGATTTCCTCAAGCGGACGGCTGGCGACCGGCACCAGTTCCGCTTCATCATCTCGGCCGAGGACGGCGCCGAGTATCCCGACCTCAAGCCCTATGTCCGCCGCCTCATGACACAGGTCCAACAGGACCTGGGCACCAAGCTCGATTGGGTCGCGGTCGACCACTTCAACACCGAGCGCCCTCACACCCATATCGTCCTGCGCGGTGTCGACGATCGGGGCGACAACCTGATCATCGCTCGCGAGTATATTGCGCATGGGCTGCGCGAGCGCGCGTCCGAGTTGGTCACGCTCGATCTCGGGCCGCGCACCGACTATGAAATCGAAGCCCGCTTGCGCCACGATGTCGACCAGGAGCGGCTGACGGCGATCGACCGGCGACTGCTCCGTCGCATGGATGCCGACCGCACGGTGGCAGCGACCGACAACGATCCCTTCCAACAGTCCTTGGCAGCCGGGCGGTTGCGAAAACTGAAGTCGATGGACTTGGCCGAGGATGTCGGCGGTGGCCGCTATCGCCTCACAGAAGGTCTGGAAGACACGCTTCGCCGCATGGGCGAGCGGGGTGATGTCATCCGCCTGATGCAGCGCGAACTGACCGCCCGGCGTCTCGACCGGCCGGGTGTCGAGCAGGTGGTGTCGAACGACCTGCGCGAACCGCTGGTGGGGCGCGTGATCCAGCGCGGCTTTGCCGATGAACATCGCGACCGGCATTACTTGATGGTCGATGGCGTCGATGGCCGGGTCCACTATGTCGACATTGGCCGGGGCGACGCGACATCATCCGTGCCGGAGGGGGCGACCGTGCGGATCACGAAGTCTCGGATCGAAGCGACGCAGGCTGATCGCACCGTGGATATGATCGCGCACGCCAATGGCGGTCGGTACTCCGTCGACCTGCATCTTCGCCATGATCCGAACGCCAGCGATGCATTCGCGGGCAGTCATGTCCGCCGCCTGGAAGCGATGCGGCGCGCAGGCACCGGGCCGGATCGCCTGGCGGACGGGAGTTGGACGATACCTGACGACCATCTAGCCCGGGCGGAAGCCTATGCCGCGCGCCAGCAGCGTGATCGTCCGGTGACGCTGTCGATCGTATCACGCTCCCCGGTCGCCGACCTTTCCGTCAAAGGTGCGTCGACCTGGCTCGACCGGGAGCTTACCGAAGGCGGCCAAGGCTCCATCCGCGATGCCGGTTTCGGGCGTGAGGTTCGGACGGCCCTGGCGGCGCGGCGGCAGTGGCTGATCGAGCAGCAATTGGCCGATGGAGAGCGATCGGCATTCAGGTATCGCGACGGTGCTATCGACAGCTTACGCCAGCGCGAATTGCAAGAGGCCAGTGAGCGGATCGGCAGCGGTCTCAACAAACGCTTCGCGGCGCCCCGGATGGGCGAGCGGATCGAGGGCATCATCGCGCGCAGGGTCGATCTCGAAAGCGGGAGCTTCGCGGTGGTCGAACGGTCGCGGGACTTTACCCTGGTGCCGTGGCGCGATGTGCTCGAACGCAACATTGGCAAGGCCGCGTCCGGCATCATGCGCGCTGACGGGATCAGCTGGCAGTTCGGTCGCGCACGATCGGGACCGACGATCACCTGACATCGTCAGGCCGGTTTCAGAACGAAGTCGCCGCCCGATCCATCAAGCCGCAGCGGCCTCATACCGCTGCGCCAGTTGGCGCGACATGCCAGCGACATCTTCGCGCCGGAGATTCTTCTCCACGAACCGCTGCTCTGCGCGGCTCGTAGCACCAATAAAGACGCGCGCGCGACGGACGACGGCGTGGTTGATCAGACTGACGATCGTCCGCGACGACAATCCCATGAAGGCATTCACCCGGTCGCGGCTGGTGGCGGCAAAGAACACTGTGTGCGGACCGATCGGCATCGACAGATACCCATTCGCACCGAAAATTGCCGCGGTCTGAGATAGGACCGCGTCGGAGATCATAAGATCGCGGCCAGCGTCGAGCTCGCGCACTCGCCAGTGCATGTTGTTCAGCCGCTGCCCGTTCTTCGGATCGTCAATCTGCCTGGTCAGAATATGCATTGCCGCGCGGTCGGCCAGGTCCGGACCCATCTGCGCAATTGCTGACGACCAATCTTCCGGGAAATCGGGCTGCCGGCGCTTTTCATAGGCGGCGGCGAGCTGGGCGTCATCCAGCTTAAGCAACGCTGCTGTTGCATCCTTCAACCCTCGGATCCCGTCCGGTGTGCGAAACCAAAGCGACATCATGAACCGGCTCCAGGCACTGCGATAGCGCGGTCCTAGTTCGTCGATCCTGTCGGCAAGCAGCATCTGGTGGGCGGTAGCTGCAAGATCGTCGAGCCGCGACATCAGATGCTGTTCGATCCGCTGCGCGCGCTCGGGCGGTTCCCCGGGGATCGTATAGAGATACTCTTCATAACCCACTTCGGCCGGTGCCACATATTTGGCAGCGACCTTGTCGGCCCAGGGATTGGTGAAACGCCACAGCTTGCCCGACTCGTCGCCCCATGCGCCGAGCAGGAACTGCGCGATGAAATGATGCTTGATCGGCGGATTGCTGGTCATCGGACCCTCCATCGACCTCCGCCTGCACCGCGCTGGGCGCGATACAGGCGGGGGCGAACCATCAGTGGACCAGGAGCTTGCGCAGGCGCGACAGCCGGTTCTTGACCGTGCCTTCGGCGAGGCCGAGCTCGGCGGCGATGTCGGCCTGGGTCTCGCCCATCGCCGCCATTTCGAGGATCTGCCAGTCGACCGGCGTCACGGCACCGCGAATGCGGTCGATTTCGGAACGCGCTTCGACCTGCAGGTCCACGCCCGGCACGAGAATCGGCGTGCCATGGCTGCGCATATGGTCGGCCAAGCTGATCGCGCGGCGGCGGTGCTTGGCGATCCGGTTGCCAAGGAGCACCTGAACCTTGCCGGCAATGTCGGGGATGGAGGTCGGCGGCGTCGCGGTGATCAGCGACAATGCAGCATCGGCCGCATCATCAGCCGCCCAATAGCGATTGCTGATCTGACGGTGGTCGGCGGCGCGCTGAACGCGTGCGAACAAGGCCCAATGGGGGCTTAGCTTCATATCGGTCTTCCTATCGTTCTGCCGGCGCTATTGCCGGACAGGATTTCCGCTTGAGCCCGTGCCACCTATTCTCGGTCCGAGTGCCAGGACACTGTGCCTGATGTTCGGATTTGATCGAGTCGTCGGTGGTCGATTCCCTCGCGAAACGGTTAAATATCATTAAGCGTGTTTGAGTTCCAGCGGGGCCGACGATGCGCCGGCCCCGCTGGATCATGGTGTCAGCTGACACCCAGCTGGACGCGCAGATTGTTCGACCATTCACGCCGCAGTGTGTCGAACAGCTCGGTGCGCTCGGCGGCATCGGGGCCGACGGTCATCTGGCCCTGGGTGCGGGCAAGGCTGAGCAGCAGGAGCTGCAACGCAATGACCATTTCATTGGCCTCACAGTCGCCGTTGTGCTCCTCGTCTTCACCCTCAACCACGCCACTCGCCACCAGCTTCAACAGCGGCTGATAGAGGTGGGTGTAAAAGGGATGCGCCGTGTTGATGGTGAGGATGACCTTCCCATAGCGATATTCCGAATGGTAGAAGGGCCAATATTCATCATGCTTGAACTGCGTGATGTAGGTCGATTCCGACACCCGCTTGAACGCCTGCTCATCGGTCTCGCCGTCCCGCTTCAGGGCGACCGCTAGGCCGCGCAGATTCTCATCGAGAATATCCTGCTCTTCCTTCGTCTCGGGAGCCGGGGCCGGCAACTGTCGGCCCTGCAGCGGATCGGCGGCATTGGCGCGGCGCTCGGCTTCACCGGCTGGATCGCCGCCTTGTTCTGCGTCCTTGGTCGCCCGCGACTTCTTGATGCTGTCGCGTACCGATTTCACTTCGCGCTCGATCTCGGCGTTGATCACGTCATAAACATAATCCTTGGGCCGGACCCCCTGCTTGTTCATCGCCACGCCCATCGCTTCATCGAGTTCGGCGGGGAAATCGATCTGCAGACGCATCCAGTTGGTGTCGCCATGCGCCGGCAGGCGCAGCCGGGCGATCGGGCCGGCAAAGACCTCGCGGTCCGCACGCATGAACGACACCTGGTGGTTGTCGAACACACCCATGTCGCTGCGCTGCACCTTGGGCGGCAGGTTCTTCCATTCTTCGATCGGCAGGCGATAGAGACGCACTGAAATCGGTGCGGTGCGGCTGCTATCCTCCGCGAGCGGCACCTCGATGCGGTTCCAGGCCTGCACCAGCCGGCTGCGCTTCTCCTCCAGTCCTTCGACCTTGGCATGGCGCGCCGAAAGCATCCAGAAGGTCGGATCGACCGCTTCAAGACGCCGGTTGTTGACGTAGATCTTGATTCCCTTCTCGATATAACGGCGATAGACGCGCGCCATCTCACGCACCGCATGATCGACCAGACCCTTGGCTGACTTGTAGGCGAGGCGGTCGCAATCGGGCATCATCACGATGGTGCCATGGCTACCGAGCCGCTCGCTGACTTCGTCTTCCGACCCGACGAACAACGTCTGCGATTCCCCCGGGTTCTTGGGATAGATCATCGGCCGCGACATGATGCGCGCTATGTTCGACGGCAGGTCGGGCATGAAGTCCGGCTCGGGCAGCTCGATCAAGTTCGCACGGTTGTTGCCGATGTCCTGGACATCGAGAGTCATTCGATAGAATGCCCGCGGCTCCTGCCAAGAATAGAGCTCCATGACCGGGCTCATGCTGAGCGCAGCAGCTTTCATGCCAACGCCGTAGCGGCCGATGCTCTTGCGGTTTTCATAGACCATCGACCCGCCGAACGAGGTCGCGACCTGCAGCACATGCGGTGCCATGCCCTGACCGTCATCGACGACCATCACGTCGACGGTCTTGCCCGACTTGTCCTTGGTCTCGTGAAAATAAACGCGCACCTCGGTCGCGCCCCATTGCAGCGAATTGTCGACATGCTCGCACACCGCGGACGTGGTGTTGTTGTAGCCGACATCGCGAAGCGAATTGATCAGCGTCTGGCCCAGGAACAGCGGCACCTTGGTGCCTTCCTTGAGCAGCCGCTGAACGACCGCGCGGCCGCCCTTCGGCGCGGCGCTGCCCCAGCTGTGGTCGCTGTCGCTGCCCAGGCTCGGCGTGGCGGCAGTGTCGTTATCGGTCTCGGGGGTATCCAACATTTCATTTTCCTTCCCATGACTGTGGACGCGCTCTTGCGTCCGGGATGAGCCGGCATCGTGCCGCCTCACTCTATAAGGTAGGCGAGACGGGCAAAGGTAACGCCGGTTGGCGGTGGCGGGCGAAATTTTCGCTCCGCAGGTCGGCAAGTCGCTGTTATGAGCGCGTGTCTCGGACAACGGGGGGCCTTTTGAAGGCACTCTCGGGCACGCGAACAGCCGCTGCCGCCGCGACAGCAAGATGCGGGCTTCGCGGTCATGGGTGCGGCCGCGATCGGCCATAGGTAGGCCCGTGTCGACGGCACGGGAGGTTAGGTACGTGAACTGCTATCGATTTTCAGCGATCAAGGA
>JASGGH010000037.1:0-29233 GCA_047605105.1 Novosphingobium sp.
ATCGATCGAGTGGTATCGATCGAGTGGTATCGATCGAGTGGTATCGATCGAGTGGTATCGATCGAGTGGAGTAGCGTGACCGTTAAGACCGTAATTCTAGCCGGTGGATTTGGCACGCGGCTTGGCGAAGAAACCTCTCTACGCCCCAAGCCCATGGTCGAAATTGGCGGAATGCCGATACTTTGGCATATCATGAAAATCTACGCGAGCCACGGGGTGACCGATTTTGTGATCTGCCTCGGTTACAAAGGCTATATGATCAAGGAGTATTTCGCCAACTACTTCCTTCATACGGCTGACGTAACACTGGACCTCTCCAGCAACAGCATGGAAGTTCACCAGAACTGGAGTGAGCCTTGGCGCATCACGCTGGTGGAAACCGGTACGGATGCGATGACTGGCGGCCGACTTCGTGCGGTACGCCGCTATCTTGAACCGGGCCGGCCTTTTTGCTTCACTTACGGCGACGGCGTGTCCAATGTTGACATTACGGCGCAACTTGAATTCCACAATAAGCATGGACGCAAGGCGACGATCACCGCGGTTTCTCCACCGGGTCGCTTCGGTGCGCTGGAGTTTGAAGGCGACCTGGTGCGAAGCTTCAAGGAAAAACCGGCAGGCGATGGTGGCCTGATCAACGGGGGCTTCTTTGTTCTCGACCCTTCGGTGATCGACCTGATCGATGCGCCCGACACGATTTGGGAGCAGGAGCCCCTGGAGCGCCTTGCGCAAGCGGGTGATCTGGTCGCGTATCGGCATGACGGCTTCTGGCAACCGATGGACACCTTGCGCGACAAGCAGCATCTGGAAAAACTCTGGGCAGCCGGAGCGCCGTGGAAGACATGGTAAGCACCGAATTCTGGCGCGACCGCCGGGTTTTTCTGACCGGCCATACCGGGTTCAAAGGCAGCTGGCTGGCAATGTGGCTGACGCAGATGGGTGCGAACGTCACCGGCTTTTCGTTGCCTGCCGACGAGATCAGTCTGTTCCGCCAGGCCCGGGTTGCGGAGGTCGTCACGCACAGGGAAGGCGATATCCGTGATATGGCCGCCGTCGAGGCCGCTGTCCAGGAGGCCAAGCCGGAAGTGCTTTTCCACCTCGCTGCGCAGCCGCTGGTTCGCCTGTCCTACGAATGTCCGACCGAAACTTTCGCCACCAATGTGCAGGGTACGGCGCATGTGCTGGATGCCTGCCGCCGGGCTGCCGATTTGAAGGCGATCGTCTGTGTCACCAGCGACAAATGTTATGAAAATCGCGAATGGATATGGCCCTATCGCGAAAGCGACGCGATGGGCGGGCATGATCCCTACAGTGCCAGTAAGGGCGCAGCCGAAATTCTGATCGCATCCTATCGGCGCAGCTTTTTCGACGGCGACGGTCCATTGCTCGCATCGGTTCGTGCGGGCAATGTCATCGGCGGTGGCGACTGGGCTGCCGACCGGCTGATCCCGGACATCGTTCGCGCTCTGGTCGCGGGGGAAGCCCCTTTCATCCGATCGCCCGCGTCGGTGCGGCCCTGGCAGCATGTGCTCGAAGCGCTGGGCGGTTATCTGCTGATCGCGCAACAACTGGCGAACGGTAACAAGGCGATGGCGACGGGATGGAATTTCGGTCCGTCCGATGACGATACCCGTCCCGTGGACTGGATCGCGGATCGCATGTGTGCCGACTGGGGTGGTGGCTCCACCTGGCGCACCGAAGCGCAGGTGCAGCCGCACGAGGCGAAAATCCTGAAGCTGGATTGTTCCAAGGCGCGCAATGAACTGGGCTGGCGTCCGGCGTTACGTCTGCGCGAAGCGCTGACATACATCGTATCCTGGCATCAGTATGTCGCAAATGACGGTGACGCTGCAATCGTGTCCTTTGCGCAGCTCGATGCGTACCGTAAGCAACTTGATCACACCCTGTCGGTGGAGAATGGGTAAATGACTGTTGAACAGGCCGTGGCCAACCCGGCCATGCTGGCCAATGATTGCGACGAGGGGCAACTGCGCAACCTCATTCTCGACCTTACGGGTGAGTATGCACAACGCTTCCACGCACCACAAACCTTCGTCCCAGGAGAAAGTTCCGTCCCCGTATCGGGCAAGGTTTATGACGAAACGGACATGCGCAACCTTGTCGATTCGTCGCTTGATTTCTGGCTGACTACGGGCCGTTATAACGAAGAGTTCGAAGCAAAGCTGGCCAAGCGCCTGGGCGTTGCCCATGCGCTGACCACGAACAGCGGCTCGTCGGCAAACCTGCTCGCGCTCTCCACTTTGACATCGCATTATTTCCGAAGCGAGGCGCTCAAGCCGGGTGACGAGGTTATCACCGTCGCCACCGGCTTCCCTACGACGGTCAACCCGTCGCTACAATATGGCCTGATCCCGGTCTTCGTCGATGTCGATATCCCGACTTACAACATCAAGCCCGAGATGATCGAGGCGGCGGTCACCGACAAGACACGTGCGATCATGATCGCGCACACGCTTGGCAATCCGTTCGATCTGGCAGAGGTGATGCGCGTTGCAGAGAAATATAATCTCAGGGTCGTCGAAGACTGCTGCGACGCTCTGGGTGCCACCTATGATGGCAAGGGCGTGGGCACTTTCGGCGATATCGGCACACTGAGCTTCTACCCCGCACACCACATCACCATGGGCGAAGGCGGCGCTGTCTTCACCGACAAGCCGCGCCTCAAGCGCGTCATCGAATCGATGCGTGACTGGGGTCGGGACTGCTGGTGCGCGCCGGGCATGGACGACACGTGCGGCAAGCGCTTCGCCCGCAAGCTTGGCACTCTGCCGATGGGCTATGACCATAAATATACGTATGGCCATGCCGGCTATAACCTCAAGATCACCGATATGCAGGCGGCGGTCGGTCTGGCGCAGCTCGGTCATCTGGAAGGATTCATCGCGGCGCGCGCGCGCAATTTCGCAGGGCTGACCGAACGGTTGCGGCAATATGAGGACATGCTGATCCTGCCGGAGGCGACGCCCAACAGTGAGCCCTCATGGTTCGGCTTCCCGATCACCCTTCGGCCGGAAGCCAATATCAACCGCGAAGATCTGGTTCGGTATCTCAACGGCAAGAAGGTCGGCACGCGACTGCTGTTTGGCGGCAACTTGTTGCGCCAACCTTACATGAAGGGTCGCAACTATCGCGTCGTCGGGGATCTCGCCAATGCGGATATGGTGACGACGAACACGTTCTGGATCGGCCTGTATCCCGGCCTGACGCCGGATCATCTCGACTATATGACCGACATGCTCGGCGCATTCCTGCACAAGCGCGTCTGATCACGCGCACGAAGAATTTCAGGAGAATCGAATTGAACAAGCACGAAAAGCGGATGCTCGCCATCCTGGAAGAGGCAAAGGCCAATTACGGCGTTTTGGCGGTTAAGGCCGAGTTTGAAGCGGAAGGTACGCGCGTCGATGAACTGCTGCGCCTGCTGGAAATCGCTCGTCGCGCCGGTGTAAAGGTCGCCATCAAGATTGGCGGCTGCGAGGCCATTCGCGACCTGATCGAGTGCCGCCTCTATGGCGTCGACTATATCATCGCGCCGATGGTTGAGACCCCCTATGCGCTCAAGAAGTTCATCGACGCGAAGAACAAGGTCTATCCCGCTGACGAGCAGCAGGACATCAGCTTCCTGTTCAACGTGGAAACCCGCCAGACCTTCGAACAGCTTGTTGAGCTGGGCGAAGTGTCTCAGCAGGGCGGCGTCGGCATGGTCTTCGGCCGCGTCGATTTCGCGGGATCGATGGGCCATACCCGCGATTTCGTGAACACCGACGACATGGCCGAATACGTCAACGCGGTGGCCGATGTTTGCCGCGAGCGTGACTTGGAACTGGTGGTCGGCGGCGGCGTCAGCCCGGCGTCCGTGCCGCTCCTGAGCGGCGCGCGCAAGCGTCGTCTTGACCGCTTCGAAACCCGCAAGGTGATCTTTGACGGCGCGGTTCTGGAAAATGGCACGGCCGAAGCCGGCATGGAACTGGCAATCGAGTTCGAACTGCTGTGGCTCAAGAACAAGCGCGACTATTATCGCGGCATTTCCGCCGAGGACGAAGCACGCATCGCCATGATGGAAGCGCGCCAGACGAACACGGTCCAGAAGGCGGCCTGAACTGATATGGCGAAAATGCGCGTAGCGGACCTGATCGCCCGCCTGCTGGTTGAGCATGGCATTACCGATTGCTTCATGTTGACCGGCGGCGGAGCGATGCACCTGAACGATGCGTTCGGGCGCGAGAAGCGTTTGAACAAGGTGTTCACTCATCATGAGCAGGCCGCTGCGATCGCCGCAGAAAGCTATGCCCGTTTGTCCGGCCGTCCAGCGGCGGTGAACGTCACCACGGGTCCGGGCGGCGTCAATGCGCTGAACGGCGTCTATGGCGCCTATGTCGATTCCATCGGCATGGTTGTGGTGTCGGGCCAGGTGAAGCGCGAAACCTGTGCGCCCAACTATCCACTGGCCTTGCGCCAACTGGGCGATCAGGAAGTCGATATCGTGTCGATGGTGCGCGGCATCACCAAATACGCCATCGTGCTGAACGATCCACTGGACGCCCGCAAGGTCGTGGAAAAGGCAATTCACCTGTGCCGCCGGGGGCGCCCCGGCCCGGTGTGGATCGACGTGCCGATCGACGTGCAGGCAGCGCCGGTCGATTTCGACGTGCTCGAGCCCTTCGATCCCGCCAACCTGGACGATGCCGGTGAAGCGGCCAACAACCAGGGGGAACTGAACCTTCTGGAAGGCGCGACACTGGATGCCGAGGTCGAAGCGCTGCTGGCGGAACTGTGCGCCGCTGAACGGCCGGTGGTGCTTGCTGGTGCGGGCGTGCGCGTTTCCGGCCAGCATGCAGAGTTCCTGTCCTTCGTTGAGCGGCTGGGTATCCCGGTCGTCACGGGCTGGAACGCCCATGATGCCATTCCCAATAGCCATCCGCTCTATATCGGCCGACCCGGTACGGTCGGCGATCGCGGTGGCAATTTCGCGGTGCAGACCGCAGACTATGTGCTGGTGCTCGGATCGCGCCTGAATATTCGCCAGATCAGCTACAACTGGCAGAGCTTCGCCCGCAACGCGAAGGTCGCCATGGTCGAGATCGACCGCGCGGAACTGGATAAGCCGACGCTCAACCTGCATCGCCCGGTGCATGCCGATCTGCGCGCATTCTTTGCCGCCGCAGCGGCTGCCCCTCTCCCGGCCGGCGACAGGGCCGATGCCCGCGCTGCCTTCCTGGCGCGCAGCCGCGATCGGACGGAGCGCTATCCGGTGGTGCTGCCGGAATACTGGGAAACGCAAGACGGCATCAATCCCTACGTGTTCGGCGAAGTGCTGTTCAACGAACTGGAGGAAGGCGACATCGTCGTGTCCGGCGACGGCACGGCCTGTGTCACCATGTTCCAGGCAGCGCACCTGAAGCCGGGCCAGCGGCTCTACACCAATTCCGGTTGCGCCTCGATGGGCTATGACCTGCCTGCCGCGATCGGCGCGTTTCATGCAGCCGGTGGCCGCCGCATCATCTGCCTGGCCGGTGACGGCAGCATCATGATGAACCTTCAGGAACTGCAGACGATCGTCGGACAGGCGCTGCCGGTGAAGATCTTCGTTCTCAACAATGACGGCTATCATTCGATCCGTCAGTCGCAGCAGAACCACTTTCCCGACAATATCGTCGGCTGCGGTCCGGACAGCGGACTGAGCTTCCCGGACTTTGCCAAGCTGGCGACCGGCTTTGGCCTCGCCTCCCGCAATGTCGCGACCCATGACGCACTGCCTGCCGCGATCCGCGCTACGCTGGATGCCGACGGGCCGCAACTGTGCGAGGTGATGATCGACAAAACGCAGGAATTCGCACCCAAGCTGTCGTCGCGGCGGCTGGAGGACGGGACGATGGTCTCGCCCACGCTTGAAGACCTGTCGCCCTTCCTTCCCCGTGAGGAACTGGCGGAGGCGATGGAGCCGTGCGGGATCGCGTCTTGATCCGTTATGTCATCTTCGATTTGGACGGCACGCTGGTCGACAGTTGCGGCGTATGCGTGTCGATCCTATCGACGATGATCGCGGAGCGGGGCGTGGGCCATGACATCGACTTGGTGGGCGCACGCCAGCATATGAGCCGGGGCGGACGCGACATGGTCGCGGCCCTGTTGGGGCCTGCCTGCGTCGATCCCGATGCCGACCTTGCCGATTTTCGTGGGCGTTACGCGGCGCATCTGACGCCTGCCGACAGCCTGTATCCAGGGGTTGCGGAATGTCTGGCGCAGCTTCACGCGATGGGGCTGGAACTGGCCATCTGCTCCAACAAGCCGCAGGCGCTGTGCGAAAAGGTGCTGCAAGATACAGGGCTTGCCCCCTATTTCCGCGTCGTCGTCGGCGGGCAGAGCGGTCTGCGGCCCAAGCCGGCGCCGGACCTGCTGGCCGCTGTGTCCGACCGGTTGGGCTGTATGCCGGAGCAATGTGTCTATGTTGGCGACAGCGACCTCGATCACGATGTCGCGAAAGCCGCGGGCATGGCCTTCTACTTCGTCACCTATGGCTATGCAGAGCCCTGCTGGGCGCCGGAAGTGGGCGAAAGCTTTGACTGCTTCCCGTCTCTGACCACCGCTCTTGCCGCGCAGGTGATGCAGAGCAATGCTTGAGCCTGCCATCGTTCGGCTGATCGCCGAGGGTCAGCAGCATATCGCCATCGCAGGCGCTGGTGGATGGATCGGTCTGGCAACCCTCGACTTGCTGGAGCGCGCGCTGGGTGACAGCATGGCCAGCCGTGTTTCCTGCTATGGCAGCAATGCCCGTCTTCTGACGCTGCGTAGCGGCCGGCAAGTGCCGCAACGGCCCCTCGCAGACCTGCCGAGGCTCGAGGTCCAGTCGATATGGCTGCTCCATTTCGCCTTCCAGACCAAGGACCGGGCGGAAGCGATGAGCGAGGCGGAATATCGCGCGATCAACGATGGGATCAGTGCGACGATACTTGATGCCGCGCGCACCTTGCCGGTCGAGGCGCTGTTCGTCGCCTCTTCGGGCGCGGCCGTCAAGGCGTCGAACCTGCTGGCCAGTCCGGCCATGCGCCTCTACGGTCAGATGAAGCTTGACGATGAGGCGCGTTTTGCCGCTTGGGCTCAGGACAGCGGACGGCGGGCCGTAATTGGCCGCATCTTCAACATCACCGGGCCGTACATCAACAAGCATCAGGCCTATGCGATTGCCAATTTTATCCTGGACGCACTTGAGGGGCGGCCAATCGAGGTTCGTGCGACGCGCCAGGTAATCCGCGCGTATGTCGCAATTCGCGAACTGATGTCGCTGGTGTTCGCGCTGATGGCAGATACCGATAGCGGGGTTATCCGGTTCGAAACCGGTGGCCAGGAACTGGAACTGGAAGCGGTCGCGCAAGCGGTCGCCGAGGTGATCGGCGACGATCGCGGTGACGGCGGTATCAATGTGATGCGGGCCATTGTCTCGGACATCGTGGCCGATAGCTATGTCGGTGATGCTGCCGCGTATGCGGCATTATTGGCGCAATATGGCATCCAGCCGGTGCCGCTGAACCAGCAGATAGTGGAGATGGCGGACGATTTGCGGTTGAGCGCGGCGTTAGGTTCGAGCCGGCTGGCCTCTCCACAGCACCCATGATAGGTGCCCGCGAAGTGCGACAGCGGGATGGCTAAGGAAAACGGAATTTCATGATTACGAAAAACGCAGACCGAGCACATGGCGTCTTGCGCCGATTTGCCGGAACGGCGTCGGTAACGACGATCCTTCTGCTATCCATGCCTGCAGCAGCGCAACTCGCGTCGAGCAGCAGCATCCCGCAAGGGTCGCCGGTTGATTCTGAAACCGCCAGCCAGTCCGGTCAACAAAACGGGCAGAACAGCAGCAACATCAGCGGCCAGACGCTGAGCACGCCTTATGAACCGGTGTCGGTCAACGGGCAGGCGTCGACCGAACGCGAGGGCGCCGAGGGCATGACTGCCGGGCCGCGTCGCGCGCAGAACGGTGCGCTGGCAATCGATAGCGTCGATCTGAAGAAGCCCGCAGCGCCCGGCGAGTTTGAGAAATGGGCGCGCGAAGTCACAGGACGCCCACTGAAACGCTATGGCACCGATCTGCTGATCGCCGGTGCCCGCGATTTTGCCGTGCCATCCACCACCACCGTGCCGCCTGATTATGCACTCAACGTTGGCGATACGGTGTCTATTGCACTCACCGGATCTGTCGATGGTAGCGTGGACGCGGAGATCGATCGCGACGGCCGCATCTTTTTGCCCAATATCGGCTCGGTCAGTCTGGTCGGCGTGCATTATCGCGACCTCAAGGATCGCATTGCCGCCGCCGTAGGCCGCCAGTTTCGTGGCTTCGAGGTTGCCGTGAGCATCAAGAAGCTGCGCGGTGTGCGCGTCTATGTAACCGGCTTTGCGAACAATCCCGGCGCTTATTCGGTTACGAGTCTCTCGACGCTGGCAAACGCCGTGCTGGCGGCAGGGGGACCGGCTGCCGGTGGCAGCTTCCGCTCTATCAAGCTCTATCGCAACGGGGCGGAAGTGGCGGACTTCGACCTTTACCAACTCCTGCGCAAGGGGAATCGCTCGCTCGATCCGTTGCTTCAGAATGAAGATGTGCTGTTCATCCCGCCCGTCGGCAAGCAGGTGGCGGTGATCGGCAGCGTCAACGAGGAAGCAATTTACGAGACGCGGGCCGGCGAGAGTCTGGCCGAAGTGCTCGCATTGGCTGGCGGACCGACCGACGTGGCGGATGCTTCACGCCTGATCCTCTATAGATTGAGCGATCAGGATACGGTCGGCAGCCGCCAAATCGATCGCATGGCTGCGTCCACTCAGCTGGCCGAAGGTGGCGATATCATCCAGATTCTGCCGCAGGGTACGTTGACGCGCCCGCTCGACAGACAGCAGGCCGTTGTGCGGATCGAAGGAGAGGTAAATCGGCCGGGCAATTATTATGTCCCGCCTAACACGCCTTTGGCCCAGATCGTCGAGATGGCGGGTGGGCTGACGCCGCGCGCCTTCGTCTATGGTACGCGGTTCTATCGTGAATCCGTGCGTGCCCAGCAGCGGCGCGGCTTCCTCGAAGCGGTGGATCAGATGGATTCGACGCTTGCCGCTGCGCCTCTCAACGGCGACGGGCTGGGCGATGCCGGTGAACGCCAGACCCAGATCATGGCAGCACGCGCCTTCATCGAAAAGCTGCGGACGAAGGAGCCCGATGGCCGACTAGTCATCGACATGACACCGGACCAGGCTACGTTGCCTCTCAATCTGCCGGTCGAGAACAACGACCGTATCGTGGTGCCCCCGCGCGTCGAGACGGTCGGCGTATTCGGTGCCGTCTATCGCCCCGCTTCCTTTTTGCTGCACGACGGCAAGGCTCAGCGGGTCAAGGATTATGTCCTCGAAGCGGGCGGGACGGTCCGGGCTGCCGACAAGGGCAACATCTTCGTCGTGCGTGCCAATGGCTCAGTCCTAACACGCAGCCGGGGTGCGCTCGACGCGCGTGTGCTGCCGGGTGACACGGTCTTCGTGCCTATCAAGACGCAGTCCTCCTCGATCTGGGCGAAGCTTCGCGACATATCGGCCATTGCCTTCCAGTTCGGCATTTCGGCCGCCGCGATCGCGGCGATCAACTGATGACCCCGCCCCGCACCATCATAGGCACCATCGTCGGTATGCCGCTGCTGTGTCATGCGGGTCGGCGCCGCGTCATCCTGTTGGCGCTGATCGCACTCTGTGCGCTGCTCGCCTTGTTTCCCGAAAAATATCGTGCTGCGGCCAGCTTGACGCCGACCGACCCGACCAGCCTGGGCCTGAGCGGGACACTCGGCCAGTTGGGTGCCGGGGTCAGCGTGTTCGGCAATCAGGCGGCAGTCGAAGTCAGTCTGAAAGTGGCACGCAGCGAATATGTTCGTACGCTTGTCGCCAGGAAGATGAATCTTGGGCAGCGCCTCGGTCAATCGCCGATAGAGGTCAATCGCTGGCTGGAGCGCGAAGTTGACATCCGCGCGCTGCGCGGCGGCATCATCCAGTTTGAGGCGAAACAGCGCGATGCCGAGTTTGCGCGTCAGCTTGTCGCTGCCTATGGCGACGCCGTACGCGAACAACTGTCGATCATTGCCCGCAACCAGACCACACTGAAACGCCAGATCCTAGTTGAGTTGGTGGCCAACGCCAGCACGCGGCTGGCTGCGGCTCAAACGGCTTATGACGGTTTCCGTCTGCAAACGCGTTACAGCAGTCCGCAGGCGGCGATCTACGCCGCTGGCGATCGCATACCCGAAATGGAGGCGATCATCCGCGCCAAGCAGGTGCAATTGGCGCAGATACGGCAATTCGCTACCGACGATAACATGCGCGTGCGCCAAGTTATTGCCGAGATTGCCGCGCTGGAAGATCAGTTGTCCAAGGCCCAGTCGCTTTCACCGGACGAGAAGAGCTCTGTCGGTGCCGTGGTGCGTCAATCGACGCAGGCAGACAAGTTGCGCCGAGAGCTCGATCTGGCGCAAAGCCTCTACGACAATTACAAGCGCTATCTTCAGGGTACATCGGTCGAGGATCTGACTTCCAGCGCCAATATTCGGATGCTGGAACCCGCCTATATCGATTCCGATCGACAGGTGAACATGCTGCCGATCGCCATCGCCATCATCCTGATCGGCCTTGGTCTGGCGATCGAATTCTACATTGCGCGCCCGCCGATCGGCGAAAGGAGCGTGGCATGAACAGCCCGATCGCGACAGGTGAACGACCCGATATCTCGGTGGTCATCCCCTGTTACAACGAGGAGGAAAATGCCGCCGCCATCTGCGCGGCGACGATCGCTGCGCTGGAGCCAATGGGCGTCAGTTTCGATGTGATCTTCATCGACAATGATTCGACCGACCGCACTGTGGAAATCATCCGCGAAATCTGCCGTGACGACCTGCGCGTGCGTCTGATCGTCAACAGTCGCAACTATGGCCAGATGCGTTCACCCACTTACGGCATCTATCAGGCGCGCGGCCGTGCCGTGATCGGCATGTGCGCGGATTTCCAGGATCCACCCACGTTGATCCCCCATTTCGTGGAGCGCTGGCAGGCGGGCGTCGATATCATCCTGGGCGTTCGGGAAAGCGAGAAGACTGGCCCGATCCTGGCGATGACCCGCCGCCTGTCCTATTGGCTGGCGCGCAATTTCAGCGATTATCCGGTTGTGCCAAATGCGACGGGGTTTGGCCTTTACACCGCGCGGGTCGTGGATGCGACGCGCCGGCTCGCAGAGCCCGAACCTTTCTTTCGCGCGATGCTGGTGGAAACCGGCTATCGGCTGGAAACCATCGCCTATCCGCGGGCACCGCGCGCTGCCGGAAAATCCAAGAACAATTTCTTCGCCCTGTTCGATTTTGCCATGTCAGCGCTGGCCGGGTCGTCGAAGAAGATGTTACGGATGCCGCTCTATCTGGGCGTTATCGGTGCCCTGATGACATTGGTCATGCTGACCGGCGGAATTGCTGCCTTTTTCCTGGGCAAGCCGATCGCCGGCTGGTTCATCGCCGCCGTTGTGCAGGCGGAATTCGCGCTGCTGTTCGGTTTCATCGGCCTGCTGGGGGACAATGTCCGCATCATATCCGAGCGGACCCGCCGCACGCCTCTGGTCCTGGAGCGCGAACGCATCAACTTCCCTTCGGACTATTGACGATGCCTGGCCTTTTTACCCGCGCCCGGTTCGCCGAGCTGCGGCGCTATTATCTGATGGGTGTCCTGAACACCACCTTCGGCCTTGGCGCTTACGCGCTGTTGGTGGCGGCCGGCCTCAACATGTTCGTGGCGCAGCTTATCTCGCACCTTTCGGGCATGGCCTTCAATTATCTGACCTACAGCCGCCATGTCTTTCGTGATGCGGCGCCCGCCAAAGCGCGCTTCGTCCTTTCCTATGGTGTCAATTACCTGCTTGGACTGGCGGCGCTTTGGGCCATTTCGCGCGTCATCACCTCGCCTTACCTCGCGGGTCTCCTATCGGCGGTGCTCGTTTCCGTCGTTAATTACTTCGCGCTGAAATTGCTCGTCTTCCGCGCCAGGTCGACATGACCCGACAGGCGCTTTCCCGTGCCTGGCCAATCCGGCTCGAATACCTGATGGGCTTTCTGGTCCTGCTGTTTATCGGCAAGGCGATGCTGGACCTCTATCTGGACGGCTATTTACCGCAGCCCTTTTTCTACGAGCCGTCCGACACGTTCATGGATTGGTTCAACACGGCCTACTGGGCGCGCGATCCGGGCTCCTACGACAGTTGGAAGACGATCTATCCCCCCCTGTCCTTCGTTGTTCTGCGCTACCTGGGTAAAAGCAGCTGCTATGCCGGGGCAGAGGGACTGACGGTGCGCGACTGCGATTGGGTGGGGCTGGTGGCAATCCACGCCATATTCCTTCTCAACATCGTGCTAACCGCCCGCACTTTCCTGAAAGTCGATCGGCGCACGGCGATGCCTCGGGCCATCGCATTGTCGAGCGGTCTGCCGATGCTCTACGCTCTGGAGCGCGGCAACATCCTGCTGCTTTGCTTCACCGCGATGCTGCTCGGCTTCGGGCCGCTGCTGAAATCCGCTCGATTGCGGTGGCTGTTCGTGGGGATAGCCGTCAACTTCAAGATCTACCTGATTGCGGGTATCGGCGCGCAGCTTTTGCGGCGGCGCTGGCTCTGGTTCGAAGGCTCGTTGATTGCCTCGCTGCTGGTCTATCTGCTCAGCTACGGCTGGCTTGGTGCGGGAACGCCGACGGAAATCGTCACCAATATTCGCGATTATTCGTCCGGGTTTGTCGCGTCGCAGGTGCTGGATATATGGTACGCCGTGACCTACCAGCCGCTGACTTCGCTGTTGCAGGGTGAAACCTTTCCTATCACCAATGTCGTCGGATCGCAGGTGGCCGAAACCGGGCTCTTCGTCATCCCGCTGATAACGAAGCTGGGGCAGGTATCGATCATGATCGCAGCCGTTGCGACATGGCTGCGCCCTGAAGTCGTTCCGCCCCATCGGGTCGCCTTTCTGGGCGTCGCGATGGCCCTCATCAGTTCGGAGGCGGGCGGTTATACCCAGATGATCATGATGCTGTTCGTGTTCATGGAGTCGTGGCGCGGTATCGCGCGGCCGATCGCCATCCTCACCTGCTACCTGCTGTGCTTTCCTGCGGAGATCATCCTCAGCGATGTTCCCCCCCTGATCCGCGACAGTTTCCTGACCGGTGGACAGGTCGAGGTCCATTTCGGGGTGGGCCTTGGCATGTTCCTGCGACCCGGCCTGTTGATCCTGGTAAGTGTCTGCTTGTCCGCCACCACCATCCGCGACGTTTGGACGGACGTCCGCGAGCAGGGCTGGAGCGGCCGCTGGCGGTTCCGTCGTGATTGGCCGATGCTGCCGGGTATCCTGCGTCCGCGCGCGCCTGTGCGGGGCGAAGCGCCCGATCTGGAACTGCCCTCGTGATTCCCCCGCTTTCCCGCCGTGCGCTGTTGCCGTTGCCGGTGGCGCTCGCAGCCGCAGGGCTGGCCGGGGGTTCCTCGACAGCGGCGCCGGCAGTGGAACCGTTGCGCGGTAGCGGCGGCGTTTTGTCCGGCATGTCCCGGCTCGTCGCCGATCTGGTGATCGAGGGCGATCTGCGGCTGGATCCGGGGGCTGCGATCGACGTGGCGGCCGGCGCGACGCTGGTGATAAAGGGGCATTTCGACGCACCGGTCGCTCACGTCTTCACGGGTGCCGGGCGCGTTGACATGAACCACAGCCGCACGCCCCATGCGCGGCCCGAATGGTGGGGCGCAACCCCCGGCGACGGCGGTGGGGACTGCCTGCCCGCGATGCGCGCCTGCCTGGCAGCTCACCCGATCATGCAACTGCTGCCGGCCGACTATCATCTGTCAGACACGCTGATCGTCGAACGCCCCTTCAGCCGCATCACCGGCGCCGGCCATCGTGGCGCCGTCGGATGGCAGGGCACGCGCCTCATCCTGAACAACGGGCGCAGTGACGTGCTGCGGGCCGGGCCGGAAAATCGTCCCTCCAGCGTCAACGACTTTCCCCAGAACATCGAGATTCGTGCCCTCGCCCTGTGCCGGGCCATGCCGGTGGATGGCGTTGGCGATCGACGCCCCGCGGGCTTGCGTGCGCAATATCTGCTCTTCGCCCGTTTCGAACAGATCAGCGCCGCAGAACATGGCACCGGCTTTCACCTGCATGGGCTGGTGCGCTCGCAACTGATCGATTGCATCGCCTTCCGCTCGCTCCCCGGCCTGCAGAAAGGGCAGCCCTGGCGCGGCTTCCTGCTCGACGGTATAGACGATATCGGGCTGGCCGGAGGCAACGCATCGTTGTTCCTGACCGATTGCAATGCGACTATCGGCGGCGATCCTCAGGTCGGCGATGGTGTCGGCCTGTTGCTGGAGGGGGCGTTTGCCGACAGCTTCATCACCAATTTCGAAGCAACGGGAATAGCAACCGGCATACGCGTGGACGGCAAGTCGGAACAGATCGGCGCTCGTGCGCGCTCCGGTCAGGTGAATCTGCATATGCGCATGCCCATCGTCGATCAATGCAGCGACGCCGGGATCGTTATCCAGAACACCGGCCCGCACATGATGATCGACATGGCAGATCCGTATGTCGCGGCCGCACCATCGGCGCAGGCCGCGATCCGCTGCGCAAACATGGGCGGATCCCTTGCGATTCAGGGCGGCCAGTTGGTTGGTGGCAGTAATAGCGCAGCCGGCGGATCGGCGGTTGGCCTGCTTGCCGAAGACAGCATGGGCATGCAGGTTCAGGGCCTCAAGATACTGGATCATCCGGGGCCGGTGCAATTGACACGATGCCAAGGCTTCGTCCTGCAGGGTTGGATCGCCAATCCGATTCATGTCACCGGACGCAATGCAATATCATTGCGTGATTGCACACGCGGCGCAGTGGCCTTTTTAATCGGTGGTCGGGAAGGAGCCTTCATCGGCGGTGTGCAGATCGACGGCGGTGTCAGGCACATGCGGATCGACGCAACCGGCCATGATGACCGTGCATTGGTCAACGGCGAGGAGAGTCGGGTCAGGTTGCGCGGACGGCCGATCGCCATTCCCTATCACGAAGAAACCCTGATCGTGGATGGAGCCTGATGTTGCGCTTTCATCGTCCGCATATCTGGATTCTCGCACTGATCGTGTTTGCGGCGCTGTGGCTGCGGCTCGCATCGATCCGCTTCGGTCTGCCCGGTCTGAACGACCCCGATGAATTGATGTTCGAACTGGGTGCCATCCGGATGCTACGAGGCCCCACTCTCAATCCGGGCTGGTTCGGCCATCCGGCTACTATCACCATGTATCTGCTCGCGCTGATCAATGCGGGCGTATTTCTGACCGGATGGCTGGCGGGCTGGTTCCCGACGGTCAGGACGTTCGCTGCGGCCATCTATGCCGATCCAAGCTGGATGATTCTGCCCGGTCGGCTGGCGATGACGGCCTTTGCGCTCGGGGTCTTGTTACTGACCTATCGCTTGGCGGAACGGTTGTTTTCGCGGCGCGCGGGTATTTTCGCCGCAGCGCTTCTGGCGGCCAGTCCTGTTCATATCACTTATTCGCAGATCATCCGCTCGGACATGATGGCCTGCTTCTTCCTGCTGCTGGTGCTACTCGCGGCGCTGGATATGATAGAGCGGGACCGCCGTCGCGACATGCTGCTCGCCGCGTTCTGGACGGCCGTCGCGGTGACCACGAAATGGCCCTTCGCAATGGCATCGCTGGCGGTCATCGGCGCCATTGCACTGCAACTGGCAGAAGCGCGGATCAGCGCGAAGCAGGCAGTTCTGCGTCTCGTCGGCTTCCACGTGGCAACGCTGATCTTCATCGTTCTGCTCTCGCCCTATCTGCTGCTCGACTATCCAACCGTACTGCGCAACCTCAGTGGCGAGGGGCAGGCTCACCATCTGGGATCGACCGGAGGCGGGTTTTTTCACAATGCGGGCTGGTATGTGAGAGGGCCACTGCTTCACGGGCTGAGTCTCGTCGGATTGATCCTGTTCGTCCCGGGCGTGATCCTGCTGTGGCGCAACCTTCGCGCCCGAGTGCTGCTGATCCCGCTGGTCCTCGGCTTCTTCCTGCTGTTTTGCAGCCAAACGATCGTATGGGAGCGCTGGTCGCTGCCGCTTCTGCCTTTGTGCGCCATCACGATCGCTGCGACGACTTGCGCCCTGGCCGCACGCGCCGGCCCCCGCCTGTCGCCGGCAGTGGCGACCATCGCCCTTGTCGCGATGATCACGCCGATGCTGTTCCAGGCCCAGGCGGAGACGCGCGAGCGGATGAACGACACCCGACAGATAGCATCCACATGGGCCCGTGCGCACGTTCCGTCAGGCAGTACCGTGCTGATCGAACATTTCGCGTTCGATCTCGTGCATGAACCCTGGCACTTTCTGTTTCCGCTCGGCAGCGCCGGATGTGTCGATGCGAAAGAGATGTTACGCGGCCGCACTGGCTATGGATCGATAGATCAGGCGCGCGGTACCCGCTCAAATGTCGATTATGGCACGTTGGCCCCATCGAAGCGGGTAACCTGTGGCGCCGATTTCGCCATCTTGACTCAATACGATCGCTATCGGCAGGAACGTCAGGCCTTCCCTGCCGAATATGGTGCCTATCGCGACCTCATCAGCCGCGGTCGGATCGTCGCGCGTTTTGCGCCCGTGCCGGGTGCGATCGGCGGCAGAGTTGTCACGATCCTGGCATTCGACCATCCATGATGCGCCGCTGCATTCTGCTGATCGCCATGCTGAGTTGGGGCTTTGCCCCGTTGAATGCGGCCGCGCCGGACCAGGATGAGCAGGCGTTCCGGCAACTGTTCGGTCAATGGAAGAAGGCACAGGGGCGCGAGCGGAAAAAAGGTACCGCGCCGACGGCACGTTCCGCACCCGCCGCGCCTGCACCGAAGCGAACGACGGGCGGCTTCGGGATTCGAACCGACCCCATCCTGCACCGGCCGCGTTATCATGCCGGAGTCGATCTACCTGAGCCGATCGGCGCGCCGATCTATGCCACGGCGAACGGTCAGGTCGGGACGGCCGGCTGGGTAAACGGTTATGGGCTGCTGGTGACGATCCTCCATCCATCGGGTTATGAGACCCGCTATGCTCACATGTCACGCATCGCTGTTGCCAAGAACGAGGTTGTGCAGCGCGGCAGGCTGATCGGTTATGTTGGATCGACCGGGCGATCGACCGGCCCGCATCTTCATTATGAGGTCCGCTTGCGCGGCCGGGCCCTCGATCCCGCTGACTTTATGTAACTGCGTTCACCACCATGCGGGACACGCGCCTAAATCGAAACTTCTAGTGGATAGATTCAGACAGATGGTTCCCGGTAGAAATGGCAGAAACTCTAAGGAATTTTGCCATTCTCACGGGACTCATCCGTTGCGTTCCGACCACTAGCGAATTACTGCGAAGGTGGGGACCTCGGACATCAACGGAGGAACCGCTCATCCGCCCAAGGTCCCCGCCTTCGCGGGGACGCAAGTTTGTGGTTATAGCCGTGCCATGCGCCCCGACCGTCTCAACCCGCTGTTCGTCGCGACCGACAGCCTCAAGGGCGTGGGGCCGCAGCTCGCCAAGCCGCTCGACAAGCTCGGCCTCACGCGGGTGCGGGACCTGGCCTATCACCTGCCCGAGCGCTTCGTGGAGCGGCGGGTGGTCGACAACCTCGATGCCGCCGCCGTGGGCGAACAGATCGTCGTCGCGCTGACGGTGCGCGAGCATCGCGCGACCTCGGGCCGCGGGCCGTACCGGGTGCTGGCCGAGGATGCGGCGGGCAATGTCTGCGCGCTGACCTATTTCGGGCGGGCCTCCTACACCGCGAAGAAGCTGCTGCCCCAGGGCGAGAAGCGGTGGATCGCCGGGCGGCTCGATCAATATGGGCAGATGCTCCAGATCGTGCACCCCGATCATGTGTCCGAGGAGGGCCTGCTCGGCCAGTTGTGCGAGCCGGTCTATCCGCTGTCGGATGGGTTGACGCAGGGGCGGATCGGCGCGCTGGTCCAGCAGGCGCTGGAAACCGTGCCGTCGCTGCCCGAATGGATCGAACCGGGGCTCCTCGCCAAGATGAACTGGCCCGCCTGGCGCGAGGCGATCACGCTGGCGCACCAGGGCAGCCTCGAGGCGGCGCGCGACCGGCTGGCCTACGACGAACTGCTCGCCAACAGCCTGGCGCTGATGCTGGTGCGCGCCGACAACCGCCAGCGCCGCGGAATGGCGCTCCAGGGCGACGGCAGCCGGCGCGACAAGCTCTCGCTGCCGTTCCCGCTGACCGGGGCGCAGCAGCGCTCGATCGCGGAGATCGCGGGCGACATGGCCCAGGCCGCGCCGATGCTGCGGCTGCTCCAGGGCGATGTCGGCTCGGGCAAGACCGTGGTGGCGCTCGAAGCGATGCTGATCGCGGTGGAGGCCGGCGCCCAGGCCGCCATGCTCGCCCCGACCGAGATCCTCGCCCGCCAGCATCACGCGACATTGGCGCGGATGGCCGCGGGCACCGGGGTGGAGATCGCGCTGCTCACCGGGCGCGACAAGGGCCGGGCGCGCGAATCGATCCTGATGGGGTTGCTCGACGGGAGCATCGACATCGTGGTCGGGACCCATGCGATCTTCCAGGACGCGGTCCAGTACCGGAACCTCGCGCTGGTCGTGATCGACGAGCAGCACCGCTTCGGGGTCGGCCAGCGGCTGATGCTGACGCGCAAGGGCCGGGTCACGCCGCACTGCCTGGCGATGACCGCCACGCCCATCCCGCGCACCCTCACGCTGGCGCAATACGGCGAGATGGAGGTCTCGCAGCTCGACGAGATGCCGCCCGGCCGCCAGGCGATCGACACCCGGGTCGTGGCGGTCGAGCGGATGGGCGACGTGGTCGGTGCCCTGGCGCGGCACATCGAGGGCGGGGGCCAGGCCTATTGGGTCTGCCCGATGGTCCGCGAGAGCGAGACCGACGACCTCGCCGCCGCCGAGGCGCGCCATGCCGAGCTGAAGGCGCGGTTCGGCGATGTCGTGGCGCTGGTCCACGGCCAGCTCAAGCCCGAGGCCAAGGACGCCGCGATGGAGCGCTTCGTCCGCGGCGAGGCGAAGCTGCTGGTGGCGACCACGGTGATCGAGGTCGGGGTCGACGTGCCCAACTCGACGCTGATGGTGATCGAGCAGGCCGAGCGCTTCGGCCTCGCGCAGTTGCACCAGCTCCGCGGGCGGGTCGGGCGCGGGTCGGAAAAGTCCGTCTGCCTGCTGCTGCGCGGCCCAATGGAGGGGGACAGGGCGATGTCCGAGACTGCGCGGCAACGGCTGGCCCTGATGCGCGAGACGCAGGACGGGTTCCGCCTGGCCGAGGAGGACCTGAAGCTGCGCGGCGGCGGCGAGCTGCTGGGCACGCGGCAATCGGGCGATACGCCCTTCCGTGTGGCGAGCCTCGAGCAGATCACCCGGCTTCTGCCCTTGGCCCACGACGACGCCCGCCTGCTGATCGAGCGCGACGGCGGTCTGACCGGGGAACGCGGCGAGGCGGCGCGGTTGCTGCTCTACCTGTTCGAGCGGGATTGGGGCGTGCAACTGCTACGGGGCGGCTAGGCCTTCAGCCCGATCTCGCGCAGGCGCTCCTGCAGATAGTCGTCCGCGGTGATCCCCTCCGGATAGCGGTCCGGCCTTTCCGCGCTCACGCACCCCGGCAGCGTCTCGATCACGAAATCGCTCCGCGGATGCAGGAAGAACGGCATCGAGTAGCGGCTGAACCTGGCCCGCGCGCCGATCGGATTGCGGACTCGGTGCGTGGTCGAGGGCAGCAGGTGGTTGGTCAATCGTTGCAGCATGTCGCCGATGTTGACCACCAAGGTCCCCTGCGGTGGCGCGATGGGCAACCACTGGCTGCCGCGAGTCAGCAGTTCCAGCCCCGATTCCTCGGCGCCCAACAAGAGGGTGATGAGGTTGATGTCCTCGTGCGCCCCGGCCCGGATCGCACCGCTGCGGGCGTCGGCGACCGGCGGATAGTGCAGCAGCCGCAGCACCGAGTTGTTGCCCGCGATCACCGGGCGGAACCAGTCCTCCGGCAGTTCCATGTCAACCGCGATGCGATCCAGGAGCACCGCGCCGACGCGGTCGAATTCGGCGAACAGCCTGGCGAAGGTCTCGCGGAACCCTTCCGGCCGGTCGGGCCAGACGTTCGCTGCCATGCCGGGCTCGGGCGGCTCGCGGCCGACGTGCCAGAATTCCTTGAGGTCGTGGGCCTCGGCGCCCTTGGCGATCTCGATCCCGAACGGGGTGTAGCCGCGCGCGCCGCCGGCGCCTGCGACCACGTAGCGGCGCTTTTCCGCCTCCGGCAGGGCGAAGAATTCCGCCGTCAGCCGCCAGGCCTTGGCGATCAGGCCGGAGTCGATGCCGTGGTCGCCGACCACCGCGAAGCCGTATTCGCGAAAGCTCGCGCCGATGCCCGCGGCGAAGCGTGCGGGATCGTCGGCCAGGCTCAGGACTGTGAGTTGTTCGTCTGCCATCGGTGGCCGGGACTGTCGCCTCCCGCTATGGCCCTGTCCAGAACCGAGGAGCACGCCGATGGGCAAAAACTACTGGCTGATGAAGAGCGAACCCGACGCCTATTCCTGGGACGATCTCGTCGCCGAGGGCGAGGGCACCTGGGACGGCGTGCGCAACCACCGCGCCGCGAACAACCTGCGCGCGATGGCGGTGGGGGACGAGTTCTTCTTCTATCACTCCAACATCGGCCTGGAGATCGTCGGGATCGGCAAGGTCAGCAAGGCGGGGATCGCCGATCCGAGCGACCCCGAGGGCAAGTGGGCCGCGGTCAAGGTCAAGCCGGTGAAGAAGCTCAAGCGGCCGATCACGCTCAAGGAGATCAAGGCCGATCCCAAGCTGGCCGAGATCGAGCTCGTCAAGCTGTCGCGGCTCTCCGTGGGCGTCGTGCGTCCGGAAGAGTGGGACTACATCCTGGAGCTGTCGAACCGCAAAGCCGGTTAGCGGACTTGGTTACCGTCCCGCATCGGGAAAGGCCGGAAATCCACCTCGCAGGATGGTGAAATAAGTCTTAACCTGGGCTTCCACAGGGGAGCCCGAGATGCTGCGCAGAGCGCTGGTAATTACCGATGAAACCGCCCGTCACCCATTCCTGGCGAGCCTGCCGCCGCATGTCCGCGCGGTTGATCTGATCGGCCCGCACCAGCGCACCTGGCGGATCACGATGCAGGACGTGAAGGACTTCCTGATGGCCTATTGCGCCTGCTTCCTCGCGGTCAGCGCCTTTATCGCCTAAACCGCCTTGGCGACACGCTCGGCGCGGTAGAGCGTGTAGCCGAACCAGGCCGAGCCCAGGCACATCACCGCGACCAGCAGCAACTGGTCGATGATCGCCACTCCCGATGCACTGAGGCCGACAGCGAGCAGCGAGCCCACGACCATCGCGCCGGAGTTCACGATGTTGTTCGCCGCGATGGTCCGCGCGGTCTGCGACTTGTCGACGAAGGTGGTCAGGAAGGCGTAGAGCGGCACCACGAACATGCCGCCGAATATGGCGATCAGCAGTAGCGCGAGCAGCAGCGGCACGGCATAGGGATGGGCGACGAAGTGCCCGACGTCGAGCAGGCCCGCGATCGGCACCGTGTCCCACAGCCGCGCCACGAAGTAGAACGCCGTGACGGCGCCGCCCATGGCGATCACGCAGATCGGCGAATAGCGCGCCGAGACCGTGCCCTTGAGCAGCGCGTTGATCGAGACCGAACCGATCGCGATGCCCACCGAGAAGACCACCAGGAACAGGCTGGCGACTTCCTTGCTGGCCGAGAGCACATTTTTGGCGAGTGGCGGGAACTGGATGAACAGCACCGCGCCGATGGTCCAGAAGAAGCTGATCGCCATGATTGCCAGGTAGACCCGGCGGTCGTGCATGGTGTTGCGCACGAGGGTGATCGACGAGCGGATGAAGTGGAAGTCGAGCGGCTCGACCGTGCTCAGTGGCGGGGCGGGGGGGACCTGTCGGCCGGCGAGGTAGCCGATCGCCGCCACGCTCACGACCATTCCCGCCGACCATTCGACCGGTAGCCAGCCCGCCAGGATCGTGCCGGCGAGGATCGCGATATAGGTTCCCGCCTCGACCAGGCCGGTGCCGGCGAGCACCTCGCCCGCCTTCAGGTGCTGCGGCAGGATCGCGTACTTGATCGGGCCGAAGAAGGTCGAATGCACGCCCATCGCGAAGAGGGCGAGGAGCATCAGCGGGATGGCCAGATCATGGATCGCGAAGCCCTGCCAGGCGAGGGCCAGCCCGGCGGCGCCGACCAGCATGATCAGGATCTCGCAGAACTTCACGATGCGGATGATCCGCGCCTTGTCCCGCATGTCGGCGAGCTGGCCGGCGAGCGCCGAGAGCAGGAAGAACGGGATGATGAACACGCCCGAGGCGATCGCGCTGAACTTGGCCTCGGCGCTTTCCGAGCTGTAGACGCTGTAGACCACGAAGAGGATCATGGCGTTCTTGAACAGGTTGTCGTTGAACGCGCCGAGCAACTGGGTGACGAACAGGGGCAGGAACCGTCGCGTGCGGACGAGGTGCGTCGATGTCGTCATGCGATCCTGTTCTGGCAGCCTCTGCTCGGGCGGACCCTAGCGCTGAAAGCAGGTCTAACAAGTCCTCGCTGCACCTTTTTTACACATCGCTTCGTCGCTATGTGGAAGCCTGATGCTGACCCTGGCGAACCTCCTCACCCTGTCCCGGATTCTTGCCGTGCCGCTGCTCGTCGGGCTGCTGTGGTGGCCCAACTGGGAGCTCGGCTACGGACTGGCCTATGCGCTCTACTGCCTGATGGGGCTGACCGACTATTTCGACGGCTATGTCGCGCGGTCGAGCGGGACGGTGTCGAAGCTCGGTCAGTTCCTCGATCCGATCGCCGACAAGATCATGATCGCCGCGGTGATCCTGGTGCTCGCCGCCCAAGGCGTGCTGCGCGGGCCTTATGTCGGCGACATGCATGTGATTGCCGGCCTGATCATCCTGATCCGCGAGTTCGCCGTCTCGGGCCTGCGCGAGTTCCTCGGCGGACTGCAGGTCTCGGTCCCGGTGAGCCGCCTGGCCAAGTGGAAGACGACCTTCCAGCTCGTCTCGCTCGGCTCGCTGATCCTTGGCGGAGCGATGCCCTGGTGGAACGTCGACATCGGCATGGTCCACGCCAACGTGCCGCATACCGTCGGCCTGGCGACGCTCTGGGGCGCGGCGGTGCTGACCGTGATCACCGGGTGGGACTATCTGCGGGTCGGCCTCAAGCACATGGATTGAGCGGGGCAGGATGCCAGGCCGGCCGCGCCACGATCAGCGACCGGCCCGTCAGCGCCTCGTCCAGTTTTTCCGCATCGAGCGGGCCTTACCAGTGTGAGGAAGCCTGAGCGGGAGCCAGGTCCTCTTAAGTCGATCAGACCCTATCGGTTGTCAGGCCGCTTGCCGGGCATGATCAGGCCGGTGTCCTTCACATAGGCGTCCCAGGCGGCGATCATTCGCTGGAGCCGGGCCGGGTCCGCCTTGGACAGGTCCTTGGTCTCGCCGGGATCGCGGGCGATGTTGTAGAGGCCCCACTGGCCGTAGCCGAGGTCGGTGATCTTCCAGTCGCCCATGCGGATTGAGCGCGAGCCGTAGATCTCGGTCGCCAGCGGTTCGTCCGCCGCGTGCACCCGCGCGGCGCGGCCGGTGAGGTAGGGCTCCATCGACTTGCCGGTGATCGGCACGACCTTGCGCCCCTGGAACTCGCCGCTGGTGTTGGGAATCCTCGCCATGTCGAGGAAGGTGGGGGCGATGTCCGCGGACGAGACCAGCCCGCGGTCGATCCGCGCCCCGCCGACCAGCCGCCGCGGCCCGAAGACGATCGCCGGGGTGCGGCTGCCGCCCTCGGTGGCATAGGACTTGTACATCCAGGAGGGCGCCGCCGAAGCGCTGGCCCAGCCGGGGCCGTAGCTGAAGTAGGATGTCGCCGCGCCGCGGTTCTCCAGGCGGTTGTCGTTGCGTTCGTGCTGGCGGCGCATCGGCACGATCTCGGTGTTGCTCGTGTCGATCCCCTCGGGGCCGTTGTCCGACATGAAGACGATCACCGTGTTATCGTAGCGCCCGGTACGCTTGAGCTCGGCCACCACGCGGCCGACCGCCTGGTCCAGCCGGTCGACCATGGCGGCGAAGACCTCCATGTTGCGGGCGTAGAGCGCCTTGTTCTCGGGCGTCATCGCATCCCAGCCCGAGGCGCGTGGCAAGGGCGGATGGGCGACCGCGCCCGGCGCCAGGATGCCGAGCTTGCGCTGGGCCGCGAGCCGCTGGGCGCGCAGCGCGTCGTAGCCGGCGTCGTACTTGCCCTTGTAACGGGCGATGTCCTCGGGCGGGGCCTGGAGCGGCGAATGCGGGGCGGTGAAGGCCAAGTAGCCGAAGAAGGGCTTGGCCGGGTCGGCTTCGCGAATGAACCCGGCCATCCGGTCGGCGAAATAGTCGCTCGAATAGAAGTCCTTGGGCAGCGTGCTGATCGGGGTTCCGTCCTCGGTGTAGGTCGGCCCGCGCGTTCGGTCGGCATTGATGCCCAGCCCGAAGTGATTGTGCCCGGCCTGGAGCAGGGCGAAGCTCCTCTGGAAGCCGCGATTGTGCGGATCGTGCTCGGCCAGGTAGCCGAGGTGCCACTTGCCGCTCATGAAGGTCTGGTAGCCGCCCGCGGCGAGGCGATCGGCCAGGGTCACAGTCTGGGGCGTGAGATAGCCTTCGTAGCCCGGCTTGCCGCGTACCTTGTCGTCGATCTGCTCCATCATCGTGCCGAGCCCGACGCGGATCGGGGTCGTGCCGGTCAGGACCATGGCCCGGCTCGGCGCGCACATCGGCGCGGTATGGAACTGGGTGAGGCGGACCCCCGACCTGGCCAGGGCGTCGAGATTGGGCGTGCGGATCTCGCCCCCGAAGGCGCCGAGGTCCGAGAAGCCGAGGTCGTCGGCGACGATGATCAGGAAGTTCGGCCGCTGCGCCGGGATCGGCGCGGCGGTGCGGGCCGCGACCCGGCCGGGCGCCTTGGCGATCGCTGCAACCGGCATGACCAGGCTCGTCGCCGCCAATAGTGCCGTGAGTGCCTTGATCCGCATTGCGATTCTCCCAAACGATGCGGCTGGCTAACCTGCCCGCAATTCTTCCGCCAGCATCCTGAATTCATCTCCCCGGGGAGAATTCTTGCGCCAGACCAGCGCGATCTCGCGGTTGGCGTTCGACGCATGCAAGGGCCGCGCGACCACGTCGGTGCCGTTGAGGATGCCCGCATCGAGCGCCATTTCGGGCAGCATCGTCAGGCCCAGGCCGTTGTCGACCATCTGCACCAGGGTGTGCAAGCTGGTGCCGATCATCGTCGCGCTGGCGCGCAGCTCGGGACGATTGCAGGCGGCGAGGGCATGGTCCTTGAGGCAGTGGCCATCCTCGAGCAGCAGCAGCCGGTTCTCGTCGATCATGGCCGGGTCGATCTCGGCGGGCGGGTCGCGCGGATCGTCCTTGGGCATGGCGACGAACAGCGCGTCGAGCTCGATCGTCTCGCTTTCGACCTCGCCGGTGGCGAAGGGCAGCGCGAGCAGCACGCAGTCGGCCCGGCCGTGGTGGAGCGATTCGATCGCGGCCGCGCTCGGCTCCTCGCGCAGGAACAGCTTCAGGTTCGGTCGTTCCCGACGCAGGCGCGGGAGCATGCGCGGCAGCAGGAACGGGGCGATCGTCGGGATCACGCTCAGCCGCACTTCGCCCGAGAGCGGCTGCCCGCTCGACTGCACCAGATCGGAAAGCTCCTCGGCCTCGCGCAGGATGCGGTGCGCCTTGGCGACCACGGCATTGCCCAGGGGGGTGAAGCGGACCGCCCGCTTGGTCCGCTCGACCAGCACGACGCCGAGCAGGCTTTCCAGATCGCGCAGGCCAGCGGAAAGCGTGGACTGCGAAACGAAGGTCGCCTCGGCGGCGCGGCCGAAGTGGCCGTGCTCGTGGAGCGCGACGAGGTATTGGAGTTGCTTGAGGGTAGGCTGGTAGACGCTCATTCAGCCGCGGCGGCGTGAGGAGCGATGGTGTCGTGGACGTCGTCGACGTGGACCATCTTCATCTTGCCGTCGACCACGGTAAAGGCGACCTTGCCTTCGACCAGGTCGACCGCTTCGTGGCCGAACACCTCGTAGCGCCAGCCTTCGAGCACTGGCAGGCTCTTGCGCACGCCCGCCGCCAGCAGTTCCAGCTCCTCGCTGCGCGCCAGCAGCCGCGAGGCGACGTCGATCTCGCGGCTGCGGATCTTGAGCAGCAGCTTGAGCAGGTCGGCGACCAGCGCGCCTTCCTTGCCGAGCGGAGCGCCGCGCGGGGTGCGCGGGGGCAACTCGTCGTCGGACAGCGGCTGGGCGGCGGCGAGGGCGGCCATCATCCGCTTGCCGATCTCGTTCTCCTTCCAGCCCGGCGAAAGCCCGCGGACCTTGGCGAGGTCGGCCTGGGCCTTGGGCGGATGGCTGGCGATGTCGGCCAGGGTCTCGTCACGGGCGATCCGGCCGCGCGGGATGTTCTTGTCCTGCGCCTCGTACTCGCGCCAGGCGCCGAGCGCCTTGAGCCGCCCGAGCACCGCGGGATTGCGGCCCACGGCCTTGATCCGTTTCCACGAGCTGTTGGGATCGTTCCGGTAGTTCTCGGGATCGGCGAGCTTCTCCATCTCGGCGTCGAGCCAGATCCCGCGGCCGGTCTTCTTGAGCCTCGCGAGGATCTTGGGGAAGATCTTGGACAGGTGGGTGACGTCGCCGATCGCATATTCGATCTGGCGCTTGTCGAGCGGGCGGCGCGACCAGTCGGTGAAGCGCGCGCCCTTGTCGACCGAGAAGCCCAGCCAGGACTCGACCAGGTTCGAATAGCCGATCTGCTCCGACTGGCTGATCGCCATCATCGCGATCTGGGTGTCGAAGATCGGATGCGGGGTGCGCCCGGTCAGGTTGTAGATGATCTCCACGTCCTGGCCGCCGGCGTGAAAGACCTTGAGCACGTCCTCGTTGTCGGTCAGCAGGTCGAGCAGCGGCGAGAGGTCGAGCCCCGGGGCCTTGGGATCGATCGCCGCGGCTTCCTCGGTATCCGCCACCTGAACCAGGCAGAGCTCCGGCCAATAGGTGTTCTCGCGCATGAATTCGGTATCGACCGTGATGAAATCGGCCTTGGCCAGACGCCCGCACAGATCGGCCAGAGCATCGGTCGTCGTAATCAGGGGATGTATCTTCATTTTACGCTTTTCGGTTTGGGCCCTAAGGGACCCTCGGCTTGACAAAAACGCGGCCATCGCCTGTTAGCCGCGGCTTCGCCCTGCATCATTGCGGGCAACTTGGAAAGAGTTTCGATGTCGCATCCTTATCGTACCCACACCTGCGCCGCGCTGGGCGCTGCCGATGTCGGCCAGGCGGTCCGCCTCTCGGGCTGGGTGCACCGCAAGCGCGACCACGGCGGCGTGCTCTTCGTCGACCTGCGCGACCACTACGGCATGACCCAGATCGTCGCCGACAGCGACAGCCCGGCGCTGCCGATCCTCGAAGGCCTGCGCGCCGAGAGCGTCGTGACCATCGACGGCGAGGTCAAGGCCCGCGCCGAGGGCACGACCAACGCCAACCTGGCGACCGGCGAGATCGAGGTCTTCGCCCGTTCGGTCACCGTCCAGTCGCGCGCCGACGAACTGCCGATGCCCGTGGCCGGCGACCAGGAATACCCGGAGGAAACCCGCCTCAAGTACCGCTTCCTCGACCTGCGCCGCGAGCGGGTCCACGCCAACATGGTGCTGCGCTCGAACGTGATCGCCTCGCTGCGGCGGCGGATGGTCGAGCAGGGCTTCACCGAGTTCCAGACCCCGATCCTCACCGCCTCCTCGCCCGAGGGCGCGCGCGACTACCTCGTCCCCAGCCGGGTCCACCCGGGCAAGTTCTACGCGCTGCCCCAGGCGCCGCAGATGTTCAAGCAGCTCCTGATGGTCGCGGGCTTCGACCGCTACTTCCAGATCGCTCCCTGCTTCCGCGACGAGGACGCCCGCGCCGACCGTTCGCCCGGCGAGTTCTACCAGCTCGACTTCGAGATGAGCTTCGTCACCCAGGACGACGTGTTCAACGCGATCGAGCCGGTGCTGGCCGGCGTGTTCGAGGAGTTCGCCAACGGCAAGGCCGTGACCCCGGCGGGCACCTTCCCGCGGATTCCCTATGCCGAGTCGATGCTCAAGTACGGCAACGACAAGCCCGACCTGCGCAACCCGCTGGTCATTCATGACGTCACCGAGCACTTCACCAGCTCGGGCTTCGGCCTGTTCGAGAAGATCGTCGGCTCGGGCGGCAAGGTGCGCGCGATCCCCGCGCCGGCGACCGCCGACAAGAGCCGCAAGTTCTTCGACGACATGAACGACTGGGCCCGCTCGGAAGGCCACGCCGGGCTCGGCTACGTCACCCGCAAGGGCGGCGAGTTCGGCGGGCCGATCGCCAAGAACCACGGGCAGGAGGGCATGGAGGCGCTCTACGCGGCCATGGGCCTTGGCCCCGACGACGGCTGCTTCTTCGCCGCGGGCAAGGAGCTTCAGGCCGCCAAGCTGGCCGGCTTCGCCCGCACCCGCGTCGGCGAGCAGCTCGGCCTGATCTCGGAAGGCGAGTTCAGGTTCTGCTGGATCGTCGACTTCCCGATGTTCGAGTACGACGAGGACGCCAAGAAGGTCGATTTCAGCCACAATCCGTTCTCGATGCCCCAGGGCGAGCTCGAAGCGCTCGAGACGTTGAACCCGCTCGAGATCAAGGCCTGGCAGTACGACATCGTCTGCAACGGCATCGAGCTTTCCTCGGGCGCGATCCGGAACCACCGGCCGGACATCATGTACAAGGCCTTCGAGATCGCCGGCTATAGCCGCGAGGATGTCGACACCAATTTCGCCGGCATGATCAACGCCTTCAAGTACGGCGCCCCGCCGCACGGCGGCTCGGCCCCCGGCGTGGACCGGATCGTCATGCTGCTGGCCGACGAGCCGAACATCCGCGAGGTCGTGGTCTTCCCGATGAACCAGAAGGCCGAGGACCTGATGATGGGCGCGCCGGGGAACGTCAGCCTCAAGCAACTGCGCGAGCTGTCGATCCGGATTGTTGAGCCGCAGAAGGGCTGAACAGGCTCACTAACAGGTTGTTGAAGAAGTCACTGGAGTTCTCGGGGCTATGGTGATTCACTTTCCGA
>JASGGH010000038.1:0-26817 GCA_047605105.1 Novosphingobium sp.
CCCATAGCGTATCCTGTCGGGTGGTCGGGCCGGGGGAGTGGGCCGGTGCCGTCCTGTTTCAGCCGCGCTGGAACAGGAAACTATGCCGGCACCGGCGCGATCTCCGCCGCGCCGGCTTTCCGCCAGCGTCCGCTCGAATAGTAGGCCCAGGTCAGCGCCGCCGAGATGACCGTGCCCACCGGGCTGGCCCACCACACCGCCTCGCTGCCGATGTGCGGATAGGCGAGGTAGTAGAAGCCGATCCGCCCCGGGAACAGCGAGATCACCATGACGATCAGCGGCATGATCACCACGCCGTAGGCGCGCATGGTGCCGCCCAGCACCATCATCACGCCCATGACCACGAAGGACCAGGTCGTGACCAACTGGATGTGCTCGGCGATCGGCAGGGCCGGGCTGTCGGGGCCGAGGAACAGCGCCAGGATCGGGTGGTCGAAGATCACGATCAGCGCCGCCAGCGCCGAGGTCATCACCAGGTTGGCCAGCATCCCGACCCGCGTCACTTCGCCGACGCGCGCGTGCTGGCCGGCACCGACGTTCTGCGCGACGATCGTGCTGACCGCCGAGCTGATCGCGAAGGCCGGCATCTGCAGGTAGTTCCACACCTGCAGCGAGGCGCCGTAGGCCGCGGCGGCGTTGAGCCCCTCGCGGTTCACGAAGCCCATCATGATCACCCCCGCCGCCGACATGATCAGCATCGAGGCGCCCATCGGCAGGCCCTTGCCCAGCACGTAGCGCAGGTCGGGCCCGTCGGGGATCAGATAGCGCAGTTCCGCGCCGCGCAGCCGCACCGGAAGGTCCTTGCGGTAGATCGTCACCAGCATGAGGATCACCCCGCCGAAATTGGCCACGGCCGAAGCGGCGGCCGAACCGGCGATGCCCAGCGCGGGGACCGGCCCCAGGCCGACGATCAGCAGGGGGTTGAGGCCGATGTCGAGCAGGACCGTCAGGATCATCGCATAGAGCGGGGTCTTGGAATCGCCGGCGCCGCGCAGGCCCATCGAGATCATCATCGAAAGCGTGCCGAACGGCATGGTGATGAAGATCACCTGCATGTAGGCCAGCGCTTCGGCCCGGCTCGCCTCCGGGGTCGAGAGCACGTGCAGGAGCTGGCCCGAGAAGGCCCAGCCGAGCAGGCCGCCGGCGATCGCCAGGATCAGGCACAGCCCGATGCCCGCGCCGAAGGTCCGCCGCGCCGCGTCGATGTCGCGGGCGCCGAAGAAGTTGCCGACGCGCACCGTGGTCGCCATGCCGAAGCCGAAGACCGCGGCGAAGAGCAGGAACATCACGATATTGGCGTTGGCCGTGGCGGCCAGCGCGCTTTCGCCGATCAGCCGGCCGACCCAGATCGAGTTGATCGAGCCGTTCAGGGTCTGGAGGATGTTGGAGGCCAGCATCGGCAACGAGAACAGCATCATCGTGCGCAGGATCGGCCCCTGCGTCAGGTCGCCGCGCATGGCCTGCTGCGCGGCCGCGCCGCCTTCGGGCGCATCGGCTGCGGCGCCATCCTGACCTAGCTTAGCATTCATGTTCCTCTAGTGTCGCCGTAGAGGTGGATATGCAAGCGGTCGGTCAGATTAAATCCATGTTCTGAACAAATATCCGCGAGCCAGCCCAGGCGCTCCAGGATCGCGGAACTCTCGCGGCCTTCGGGCATGAGATAGATCCGCGCGGGCGCTATGCCGTGGGCCTGCTGGATCGCCCGGACTTCGGCGACATCCTGCGGCGTGGAAATCACAAACTTGAACCACGCTTTAGGTTCGTCGCGCCAGGCGGCCAGGCGCTCGGGATTCTGGGCAATATCAACGGAGTTGCCGCTATGCTTCAGCTTGGGGCTGACATTGTACTGATCGACCATCGCGGCGAGCGCGGGAACCGGGGCGACCGAGCCGTTGGTCTCGATCTCGACGTGCATGTCCGGCAACAGCGCCAGCATCCGGGCGAGCGCGGGACCCTGGAGCAGCGGCTCGCCGCCGGTGACCACCAGGCGGGACGGGGCAAGCTCGGCGATCCGGGCGGCGACCTCGGCTTCGTCCAGCACGACCTGGTTCTCGGCGCGGTCGAAGGCGAGGCCGTCCTGATGGGGGCGGTTATCGCCGGTGAAGCGCCAGGTATAGGCGGTGTCGCACCAGACGCAGGCGAGGTTGCAGCGCGACAGGCGCACGAAGGTGCTGGGTTTGCCGATGGAAGGGCCTTCGCCCTGGAGCGAGGCGAAGATTTCCGGCGCGCCGGGGGCCGTGGTGGCGAGGACTAGCACCGAATGGTCCCAATGGTCGCACTGGCCATGGCGTCCGAGCGCGACGGATGAGCGGCGAGAGCAGTAGAGGCGCGGCGGAGGGGCATGGCGCGGCTGTGTCACAACCCGGGGGGTGTAGGAAAGCGGTGAGTTGGGCAGACGCAGCGCTGGGGCCTTCGACAAGCTCAGGCTGAGCGGATCTTTTTACTGAACCGCCCACCCCCAAACCCGCTCGGGCTGAGCTTGTCGAAGGCCGCGCGCTGCCATCACCCCAACCGCGCCAGCGCCGCCGCCAGCCGCTCGGCCTCCGCGGCATGGGCGGCGTGGTCGGCACGGGCCTTTTCGACCGCCTCGGGCTTGGCCTTCTGGGTGAAGGCGGGGTTGGACAGGCGGCCTTCGAGCGACTTGGCCTCCTTGGTCGAGACCTCTAGCGCCTTGGCGAGCCGGGCCTTCTCGGCGGCGATGTCGATCACGCCTTCGAGGGGAACGACGATGTTCGCGTCCCCCGCGCCGATCTGCATCGCCGCGCCGGCGGGGGCCGGTTCGAAGCGGATCGCATTGAGGCGGGCGAGGCGGTCGATCGCGACGGCGTTGCGCTCGACGATCCCGCGGGTCGCTGCGCTGGCGTCCGGCAAGTAGGCATCCAGCCGCGCGCCCGGGGCGATGCCGAGCTCGTTCTTGGCGGTGCGCAGGTTGCCGACCAGCGCGATCAGCCACTCCACTTCGCGCTTGGCCTCGGGATCGACGCTCGCGCCGGGCTCGGGCCACTTGGCGGTGATCAGCGGCCAAGGTTTCCCATCGTGCGCCCGGTCCCCTAGCTTGCCCCACAGCTCCTCGGTGACGAAGGGCATGAACGGGTGCAGCATCACCAGAATCTGGTCGAGCACCCAGCCGGCGACCTGCTTGGTCTCCGCGTCGAAGTTGCCCCTCTCGTCTCCGGTCGAGGCAGGCTTCACCAGTTCGATGTACCAGTCGCAGAACTGGTCCCAGACGAAGTGGTAGATCGCGTTGGCGGCGGCGTCGAAGCGCAGGTCGGCCATGGCCTGGTCGAGCTCGGCCAGGGTCTCGACGACCTCGCCGATGATCCACTTGTTGACCGCCGAGGTCGCGGCCGGGGCGGCGAGGCTGGTCGAGGCGCCGATGCCGTTCGACTGGCAGAACCGCGCGGCGTTCCACAGCTTGGTGGCGAAGTTGCGGTAGCCCTCGACCCGGCGCTCATCCATCTTCACGTCGCGGCCCTGGCTTTCCATCGCCGCCATGAAGAAGCGCAGCGCGTCGGCGCCGTATTTGTCGATCAGCCCGAGCGGATCGACCACGTTGCCCTTGGACTTGGACATCTTCTGGCCATCGGCGGCGCGGACCAGCCCATGCAGGTAGAGCCGCTTCCACGGCGGGGTGCCGTCGTTGAAGTGCATGCCCTGCATGGCCATGCGGGCGTCCCAGAAGAACAGGATGTCGAAGCCCGAGATCAGCAGGTCGTTGGGGTAGTGGCGGGCGTAGAGCGTCGTGTCGTCCGGCCAGCCGAGCGTGGCGAAGGGCCAGAGGGCGGAGGAGAACCAGGTGTCGAGGACATCGTTGTCGCGGGTCAGCGCCTTGTTGCCGGCGAGGGCATGGGCTTCTTCCTCGGTCTCAGCGACGAAGACTTGGCCGTCTTCCGCATACCAGGCCGGAATCCGGTGCCCCCACCACAATTGGCGGGACACGCACCATGGCTGGATGTTCTCCATCCAGTTGAAGAAGGTCTTCTCCCAGGACTTGGGCACGATCTCGATCCGCCCGTCGCGCACCGCCTGCAGGGGCGGCTGGGCGAGCGTCTCGGCGTCGACGTACCACTGGTCGGTCAGCCACGGCTCGATCACTACGCCGCCGCGGTCGCCGAAGGGGGTCTGGATCGTCCGCGGTTCGAAGTCGGCTTCGATTTCCTCGCCGTCCTTGGTCTTGCTCACGTGCGGCACGAGGAAGCCGGCGGCCTTCATGTCCGCGACGATCATCTCGCGCACCACGAAGCGATCGAGACCGAGGTACTTGTCCGGCACCAGTCCGTCCTGGGTCTGCACCACCTTCGCCTCGGCATCGAACATGTTGAACATCTCGCCGGGCTTGATCCCCGCGCGCTTGCCCACTTCGAAGTCGTTGAAATCGTGCCCCGGGGTGATCTTCACCGCGCCCGAGCCGAGCTCGGGATCGGCATGCTCGTCGGCGACCACCTTGAACCGCCGCCCGGTCAGCGGCTGGAGGATCTCCTTGTCGATCACATTCTTGTAGCGCGGATCTTCAGCGTTCACCGCCACGGCCATGTCGGCCAGCATGGTCTCGGGCCGGGTGGTGGCGACGACGATGTGGTCGGCGCCGTTCTCCAGCTTCACGCCATCGGCCAGCGGATAGCGGAAGTGCCAGAAGCCGCCCTTGATCTCCTGGGTCTCGACCTCGAGGTCGGAGATCGCGGTCTTGAGCTTGGGGTCCCAGTTCACCAGCCGCTTGTCGCGGTAGATCAGGCCCTGCTTGTGCAGGTCGACGAAGACCTTGACCACGGCCTTGGTGAAGTGCGGGTCCATGGTGAACTGCTCGCGGCTCCAGTCCATCGAGCAGCCGAGGCGGCGCAGCTGGCCGGTGATGGTGCCGCCGCTTTCGGCCTTCCATTCCCACACCTTCTCGATGAAGTCCTCGCGCGAGTAGTTGGTGCGCTTGTCCTGCTTCGCCTCCATCTGGCGCTCGACCACCATCTGCGTGGCGATGCCGGCGTGGTCGGTGCCGACCACCCACAGCGCATCCTTGCCGCGCAGCCGCTCGTAGCGGATCACCACGTCCTGCAGCGTATTGTCGAGCGCGTGGCCGATGTGCAGCGAGCCCGTCACGTTGGGCGGCGGATTGACGATGGTGAAGGGCGTGGCGTCGGGCCGCTCGGGGCGGAACAGGCCGTTCGTTTCCCAATGGGCGTACCACTTCGCCTCGATCGCGGCGGGGTCGAAAGTCTTGTCGAGCGTTGTGTCGGGGCTGCTGGAAGTCATGGAACGGCGCTTTGCCAGTGCCCCCTGGCGAGTGCAACCCGCGCGGAAATGTCAAATTTGCGGCTCACCGCGATACACTTGTCGCCAAAGCGTTTTCCCGGCATGACCAGCCGCATGCGTGAGTGGGCCGACTTCTCTACCCAGGGCGATGCGGGCGGCGCAACGCTAGCCTTCACGGGCCCGCTGCTGGTCTCGACTGTCGGGCTGATCGAGCGCCGGCTTCGCGCCTTCGACGAATCGCTCAGCAAGGTCGACCTCTCCGCCGTGCCCCAGATCGATACGGTCGGCGCTTGGCTTGCCTGGCGGCTGTCACGCGATAGCGGGGCCGAGATCGTCGGCGCCAGCGACGAGGCCAAGCGGCTGATCGAGGCGGTCAGCAAGTCCCGGAGCGAGGAGGCGATCCATCCCGAGCGCCCGCCCTTGCTTGAGCGCGTGCCGCTCGGTGTCGGCAACCTGGTGGTCGGCTGGGGGCAGGGCGTTACCGGGATCATCGGCTTCATCGGCTCGCTGATCCTCGCCTTCGGCGCGGTGATCCGCCATCCGCATCGCTTCCGCGGCAAGGCGCTGGTCCGCCAGGTCGAGCTGGTCGGGGTCTCGGGCCTCGGCATCATCGGGCTGATGAGCTTCCTCGTCGGCATCGTCATCGCCCAGCAGGGCGCGGTCCAGCTCGCCCAGTTCGGGGCCGAGATGCTGACGGTCAACCTGACGGGCCGGATCGCCATGCGCGAGCTCGGCATCCTGATGACCGCGATCATGGTCGCGGGCCGCTCGGGATCGGCCTTCGCGGCCGAGATCGGGACGATGAAGCTCACCGAGGAGATCGACGCGATGCGCACGATCGGCGTTTCGCCGATGGAGGCGCTGGTCGTGCCGCGGGTGCTCGCGGCGATGTTCATGATGATCCTGATGGGCTTCTACGCCGCGATCGTCGCGATCGTCGGCGGCGCGGTGATCTCGCAGTTCCAGCTCGACATCCCGATCTTCACCTTCCTGATGCGGATCAAGGAGGTCGTGCCGATCCACGACCTGTGGGTCGCCTTGATCAAGGCGCCGGTCTTCGGCCTGATCATCGCGGTCTGCGGCTGCTACCAGGGCATGCAGGTGGAGGGTAGCTCCGAGGAGGTCGGGCTGCGCACGACCATGGCGGTGGTCCAGGCGATCTTCATGGTGATCGTGCTCGACGCCTTCTTCGCAGTGTTCTTCACGGCCTTGAACTGGGGATGAGCCCTGCCGACCACATCGACGAAGACGACATCGACGACGCGCGCGAAGAGCTGCCGCCGCGTTTCTCGGGGCCGCATCCGATCGTGGTGCGGGGCCTGCGCAATTCCTTCGGCGACCAGGTGATCCACGACGGGCTGGACCTCACGGTCAACCGCGGCGAGATCATCGGTGTGGTCGGCGGCTCGGGCACCGGCAAGTCGGTGTTGATGCGGGCTATTATCGGGCTAAAGATCCCTGACAAGGGCGAGATCGAGGTGCTGGGCGAATCCATCACCGACGCGCGCGACGACGACGACATCGACATCCGCGCGCAGTGGGGCGTGCTGTTCCAGGGCGGGGCGCTGTTCTCGACCCTGACCGTGGCCGAGAACGTCGAGGTGCCGCTGCGCCAGTTCTATCCGGAGCTGGAGGACGAGCTGCTCCACCAGATCGCGCGCTACAAGATCATGCTCTCGGGCCTCCCGCCCGAGGCCGCGGCGAAATATCCGGCCGAGCTGTCGGGCGGCATGCGCAAGCGCGCCGGCCTGGCCCGCGCCCTGGCGCTCGACCCGGGGCTGCTGTTCCTCGACGAGCCGACCGCGGGCCTCGACCCGATCGGCGCCGCCGCCTTCGACCGGCTGACCAAGGACCTCCAGGAGACCCTGGGGCTCACCGTGTTCCTGATCACCCACGACCTCGATACGCTCCACGAGATCTGCGACCGCGTCGCCGTGCTCGCCGACAAGAAGGTCATCGCGGTGGGAACGATCGACGAACTGCTGGCTTTGGACCATCCGTGGATCCAGGAATATTTCAACGGCCCGCGGGGGCGGGCGGCGCTCGGATCGCGGGAGCTCAAGCCCGTGGACAAGCCGAAGTCGCAGGGGGCATAGAGCACCACTATGGAAACACGGGCCAATCACGTCTGGGTCGGAGCGGTCACGCTCATCCTGCTCGCGGGGCTTGCCGCCTTCATCGTCTGGCTCGCCCGCTTCGGCGAGGGCCAGCGGCACGACTACGACATCTTCTTCAAGCAGTCGGTCGACGGCCTGGCCAAGGGCACCGGCGTCTCCTACGCGGGCGTTCCGGCGGGGCAGATCAAGGACATCGAGCTGTGGACCAAGGACCCCAGCTTCGTGCGCGTCCGGGTCTCGGTCGACGACAAGATCCCGATCCTCCAGGGCACCACCGCGACGATCCAGGGCAGCTTCACCGGGGTCTCCAACATCCAGCTCAACGGCGGGATCCGCGGCGCGCCGCCGATCAAGGAGCCGGGGCCGAACGGCGTGCCGGTGATCCCGACCAAGACCGGGGGCCTCGGCGCCCTGCTCAACAATGCGCCGCTGCTGCTCGAACGGCTCACCACCCTGACCGAGCGGCTGACCCTGCTGCTCTCGGACCAGAACCAGGCCTCGATCGCCAATATCCTGTCGAACACCGACCGGCTGACCGGCAACCTCGCCGATACCTCGCCCAAGGTGAACCGCGTGCTCGACGAACTGCAGATCACGCTGCGCCAGGCCGGCACCACGCTGGCGACCTTCGACAAGGTGGGCAATTCGGCCAATACCCTGCTGGGCGAGGACGGCCAGTCGCTCGCGGCCGAGCTGCGGCGCACGCTGAAGTCGGCGCAAGGCGCGGTGGACGAATTGAAGGGCACGCTCAGCGATGCGCGGCCTGCGGCCAGGCAACTGTCCGACACCACGCTGCCCGCCGCCGAGGCCACGCTGCGCGACCTGCGCGCCGCGACCCAGGCGCTGCGCAGCGTGACCGAGAAGATCGACGACGAAGGCGCGGGCTCGCTGCTCGGCGGCCCGAAGCTGCCGGAGTATAAACCATGACCTTGGCCACGATGAGTGCAAAAGCCTGGCTGTCCACCGCGGCGTTCCTGACGCTGGCCGGCTGCGTCAACCTGGGCGGGGGCAAGCCGCCGCCCACCCTGGTCAGCCTGACCCCGGCCAGTTCCGCGCCCGCCGGCAGCAACGTCACCGGCAACCTGCGCGACGCCCTGGTGATCGCCGAGCCCGAGACCGACCGCCGCCTCGCGGTGCAGCGCATCCCGGTGCAGATCGACGCGGCCAATGTCGCCTACCTGGCGAACGCCCAGTGGGTCGAGCGCCCGGCGCGGCTGTTCCGCTCGCTGCTCGCCGAGGCGATCCGCGCCAAGAGCGGGCGGCTGGTGGTCGAGGACAACCAGATCGAGGCCGGCGGCAGCGGGCGCCTGGCCGGGCGGCTGCTCGACATGGGTTACGACGCGCGCCAGCAGGCGGTCGTCGTCCGCTACGACGCGATCCGCGAGACCAAGGGCGGCGGGGTCACGACCCGGCGGTTCGAGGCGGTCGTGCCGGGAATCCAGCCCAAGACCGAATTCGTCGGGCCGGCGCTGAACCAGGCGGCCAACCAGGTGGCGCAGCAGGTCGCGGACTGGGTGGGGTGAGCGGCCGGGTCCCGCTTATATCGATCCGTTCGTCCTGAGGCGCCGTCTCGCAGGACCGAGCGCGGCGGCGAGGGCTTGGCCTGGCGCTTCTGCTTGTCGGTATAGGCGTCCTTGTCTCCGCGCGGCATGGGATGTATTCCGAATGCCCCGTCGATGATCTCCCAAAGGCCGAAGACTGTTACGGTTCCGCCCGGGACAGTTCCGCGAAGCGCATTGCGGCGGCAAATGCGGCGAAGCGTTTGTCGCGCAGTTCCATCGCTTCCCAGTCCTTGCCCCACAGCTCGGCCTGCCAGTCCTCCTCGAGGTTGGCGGCGTTCCACAGCGCGTGGGGATCGGCATCGGGCTCCAGCGCGGCCAGGCCGATCACCAGCGAGGCCGAGAGGCTGGCGGTGTTGCGCAGCGCGGTGAGCGCGAAGTCGTCGAGCGCGGCCAGCTCGGCTTCGAGCCGGGCGAGGGTCTCGGGCGGCTGGACCTGGTGGATGATCCCGCCGATCCGCTCGAACCGGACGTCCCAGCGGTCCTCGGCCGCGGTCAGCAGCGGCTCCCAGACGATCAACTGACGGTCGTGCAACGCCTCGCCATGCTCGGCGCGGTAGCAGAGCGTGTCGGTCTCGGCATAGGCCAGCAGCGAGCGGATCGCCGCCGTGCGGTTCGGGGCGACGACGTCGATCGCATAGTCGGCCTGGTCGCGCAGGATGAAGAGCTCGAGCGCGATCTCCGGCCCTTGCGCCTCCCATTCCGCGGCGAGCGCCTTGGCGAGCTTGCGGGTCGGCACGACCTGCGGCTGCCCGCCGACGGTCTTGATCGGCCGGCCGTCGAGCAGCACGCGCCAGCCGTCTGCGGCGGCTTCGGCACTGACGGTCTGGTAGAAGCGCTTCATTTCGGGGTCTTCCAGCGGCGGGCGAGCAGGGTGGGGAGAAACAGCGCGTCGAACAGGCCGTTGAGGAACAGGAAATAGCCGGCCAGCATAGGCCAATCGAGCTTGCCGTAGATCACCGCGATGCCGAGGAGCACCTGGGCCACGCCGGCCAGGCGCACCGCCTGGATCGCGAAAAAGCGGGCCTGGGCGGGGTCCCTGGCCGGATCGGGGGTCATCGCAGCAGATACTCCGTCAGTTCGGCGGGCGTTTCGGCGACGAACTCCGCCCCGGCGGCGGTCAGCTCGGGCACGTCGTGATAGCCCCAGGCGACCCCGATCGCGCGAACTCCCGCGGACCTGGCCATGGCCATGTCGAAATCGGTATCGCCGATCATCACGGCGTCGCCGCAATCGGCCAGGACTTCGTCGAGCGCCGCCTGGAGCATCGCCGGATGCGGCTTGGAAGGGTGGCGATCGGCGGTCTGCAGCGTTTCGAACGAAGCGGTGAGGCCGTGCATCGCCAGGCAGTGCTCCAGCCCGCGGTCGGACTTGCCGGTGGCGACGCCGAGCGTCCAGCCGGCCCGGCGCAGCGCCTGGACCGTATCGGCGATGCCGTCGAACAGCGGCTCGGACAGCTCGCCCGAGGCGCGGGCGGCGCGGAAGGCCTGCTTGTAGCTCTCGGCGATGGCGAGGTGCAGGGCTTCGTCATGGTCCGGGATCAGCCGGCGCACCGCCTGCGGCAGGCTGAGCCCGACGATCCGGCGCACCCGGCTGCGATCGGGCGGGGAAAGGCCCTGGTCCGCGAAGGCGCGGTCCATCGCGTTGCAGATCGAGGCCTGCCCGTCGACGAGCGTGCCGTCGCAATCGAACACGGCGAGGCGCGTCCTCATCGTTTCGGCGGGCCTTTCGGCCTCGGCTTTCTCACCGTCGGCTTCACCGGCGGCCTCATCGGCGGCTTCCCTGCCGCCGGCTTCGTCGCCGGAGCCTTGCGCGTCGATTTGCCCGCCGGGCCGCGCTCGCCGCTCTTGCGGGCCTTGCGCTCGCCGCGGCGTTCCTTGCGGTATTCCTTGGCGTGGGCCTTGGCGGCCTGCTTCCTGGCTTCACGCTCGGGGGCCTTGGGCGCCTCTGGCAGGTCGGCGCCGTCGGCCTCATCGAAGCCCATGTAGGCCATGCTCGCCGCGAAGTGCGCGGGCAGGGGGGCCGTCACGTCCAGCGGGGCGCCGTCGGGATGCTCGATGATCAGCCGCCGCGCGTGAAGGTGCATCTTGCGGCTGACGCTGCCGGACAGGAAGGCATCGGGCCCGCCGTATTTCCCGTCGCCGACGATCGGATGGCCGATCGCCGCCATATGGACGCGCAATTGGTGGGTGCGGCCGGTGAGCGGCTGAAGCTCGACCCAGCAGCCGGTATTGCCGGCGCGATCGATCACCCGGTAGCGGGTGCGGGCCGACTGGCCCTCTCCGCTCTGGTCGACCATCATCTTTTCGCCGCCGGTGCCGGGCTGCTTGGCGAGCGGCAGCTCGATCAGGCCGTCGTCGATGCTCGGCACGCCGACGATCAGCGCCCAATAGATCTTGCGCGCCGAACGGCCCGAGAAGCGCTTCGAGAAAAACGCGGCGCTGCCGGGCGTGCGGGCGATCAGCAGGACGCCCGAGGTATCCTTGTCGAGCCGGTGGACCAGGCGCGGGCGAATTCCCTTGGCACCGGCGAAGGCGTCGAGCAGGCCGTCGACGTGCTCCTTGGTGCCGGTGCCGCCCTGGGTGGCGAGCCCCGGCGGCTTGTTGAGCACGATCGCGGCGCGGTCCTGGGTGAGGACCATGGATTCGGCGAGCTCGATCTGCGCCTCGCTCAGCTCCTTGCGGGGCGCGGCGCCCTTGCGCTCGGGCGCGCCGCCGGGGGGAACGCGCAGGGTCTGGCCGGTGGCGAGCCGGTCGGCGGGGTCGGCGCGCTTGCCGTCGACGCGGATCTGTCCGGTGCGCGCCCAGCGGCTGATCATGGCGAAGCTCACCTCGGGCAGGTGGCGCTTGAACCAGCGGTCCAGGCGCACGCCATCGTCGTCTTGCCGGACGGTGAACTGGCGGACTTCCTGACTCACGCGAAGGCCCGCATCAGCGCCAGGCCGAGGAACAGGCCGAGCACCCCGGCGATCGGCGATACCAGGGCGTAGAGCAGGGCGGTGCCGAGCGCCTGGCCTTCGATGAAGCCGACGATCTCCAGGCTGAAGGCAGAGAAGGTCGTGAACCCGCCGAGCACCCCGACGCCCAGCAGCAGCCGCCAGCCTTCGCCGCCCGTCCCGTGACGCGAGAGCCAGCCGGCGAGCAGGCCCATCGCGAAGCTGCCGACCAGGTTCACCGTCAGGGTCGCCCAGGGAAAGGCGCTGGCGGCGACCGGCCCGATCGCGGCGAGCCACAGCCGCCCGGTGAGGTAGCGCAGCCAGGTGCCCACCGCGCCGCCGAGAGCGACGAACAGCGACGATGTGAGGAAGGATGGTGCGGCCATGCGAGGGCCTTAGCGGCGGAAAGCGCGGGGGGGAAGTAACGGCGCGAACTATCGTGTTCCGGGCGTCTTCCGGGTGTCTTCCCGGGTGTTGATCCGGGAGCGCCGGCCGCTGGATGGGCCGTTGGGCCGGTCCGCCGGCGGTCCCGGATCGGGTCCGGGACCGCGAATTAATGGCGCCGCGCCTTGCCTTCGCACCGACTCTTTGCTAGCGGGCCGCCTTCTGCAGCCGGATCGTCACGGATTCGGCCCCGTTTTTGTTGCTTGCAGGTGTTCCCCCACGCCGGATTTTGCCGCGATGGGGTTCTGGCCTGAAGTTCGTGAGGTGTGTCGGTTTATGCAAATTCTCGTCCGCGACAACAATGTCGACCAGGCTCTGCGCGCGCTCAAGAAGAAGCTGCAGCGCGAGGGCGTGTACCGCGAGATGAAGCTGCGCCGCCACTTCGAGAAGCCGTCCGAGAAGCGCGCCCGCGAAAAGGCCGCTGCCGTCCGCCGCGCCCGCAAGCTGGAGCGCAAGCGGATCGAGCGCGACGGCGGCAAGTAGGCGTGAACGCCCGGCTCGCTTGAACTCGGGCCAGCGTTAAGCCATGAGGGCGCGGATCGATTCCGCGCCCTTTTGCTATCCTCTTCCAGGAAGTCCCCGAATGACCGAGATCACCCGCGTTCCCCTGCAGCCCATCGCCAAGGGCGCTGTCGGCAAGCTCTGGCTCGGCGTCGTCGCCGCGGTCGCGCTCGGCGCGGGCCTGGCCTGGGCGACGATCCCCGTCTCGGTGACGGTCGTGACCGAGCGTGCCGGCAGCGGCCCTTCGCCGACGGTCGAGGACGTGGTGCTGATCAACTACAAGGGCACGCTCGCCGACGGCAAGGTGTTCGATCAGGGCGAGAAGGCCCCGCTGCAGGTCGCCGGCGTGATCCCCGGCTTCACCAAGGCGCTCGAGCAGATGCAGAAGGGCGGCAAGTACAAGGTCCATATTCCGGCCTCGCTGGGCTACGGCGCCAAGGGCGGCGGGCCGATCCCGCCGAATGCCGACCTGAATTTCGAGATCGAGCTGATCGACTTCCGCTCGCTCGCCGAGATCCAGCAGCAACAGCAGATGATGCAGCAGATGCAGCAGCAGATGCAGGGCGCCGCCCCCGAAGCCGGCGCGCCGGGCGCGCCCCCGGCGGGCGCTCCCGCGCCGGGCCGGTAATCTCCAGCAGTCGAGGTCTATCAATGTCGGTCGATACCGCCACCGTGGCCAAGATCGCCGCGCTGGCCCGCATCAAGGTTTCCGAGGGCGAGCTCGAGGCGATGGTCCCCGAGCTCAACGGCATCCTCGCCTGGGTCGAGCAGCTCGGCGAGGTCGACGTCGCCGGGGTCGAGCCGATGACCGCGGTGATCCCCAACACGCTGCGCCTGCGCGAGGACGTGGTGAACGCCGATCCGCTGACCGGCGGCGGCAAGCGCGACGCCATCCTCGCCAATGCCCCCGCGGCCGAGCACGGCTTCTTCGGCGTGCCCAAGGTGATCGAATAGAATGACCGACCTTACCGAACTCGGCGTCGCCGCGATCCGCTCCGGCGTGGCCCAGGGCGATTTCTCCGCGGTCGAAGTGGCCGCGGCGTTCAACGCCAACGTCGCCGCGGCGCAGTCCGCGCTCAACGCCTTCATCGTCGCCACGCCGGAAAAGGCGCTGGAAGCCGCCGCCAAGGTCGACGCCGACCGCGCCGCCGGCAAGCCGCTCGGCAGGATGGCCGGCGTGCCGATCGGCATGAAGGACCTCTTCGCCACCCGCGGCACCCAGACCACCGCGGCAAGCCACATCCTCGAAGGCTTCAAGCCCGAGTACGAGTCCACCGTCTCGCAGAAGCTGTGGGACGCGGGCGCGGGGATGCTCGGCAAGCTCAACCTCGACCAGTTCGCGATGGGCTCGTCGAACGAGACGAGCTACTTCGGCAAGGTCAACTCGCCCTGGCGGGCGCAGGGCAGCAATGCCGCGCTGGCCCCCGGCGGGTCCTCGGGCGGCAGCTCGGCGGCGGTCTCGGCGCGGCTGTGCCCGGCGGCGACCGGCACCGACACCGGCGGCTCGATCCGCCAGCCCGCGGCCTTCACCGGCATCTCCGGCATCAAGCCGACCTACGGCCGCTGCTCGCGCTGGGGCGTGGTCGCCTTCGCCTCCTCGCTCGACCAGGCCGGCCCGATGGCCCGCGACGTCCGCGACTGCGCGATCATGCTGGAAGCCATGGCCGGCTTCGACCCCAAGGACGCCACCAGCCTCGACCTGCCGGTGCCGAACTGGGAAGCCGCGCTGTCGGGCGACCTGAAGGGCAGACGCGTCGGCATCCCGCGCGAATACCGCATGGACGGGATGGACGCCGAGGTCGAACAGTCGTGGGACCAGGGCGTCGCCTGGCTCAAGGACGCCGGCGCCGAGATCGTCGAGATCTCGCTCCCGCACACCAAGTACGCCCTGCCGACCTACTACATCATCGCGCCCGCCGAGGCCTCCTCGAACCTCGCCCGCTACGACGGCGTGCGCTACGGCCTGCGCGACCTGCCGGACGGGGCGGGCCTCCAGGAGATGTACGCCGCCACCCGCGCCGCGGGCTTCGGCAGCGAAGTGAAGCGCCGCATCCTGATCGGCACCTACGTGCTCTCGGCGGGCTTCTACGACGCCTACTTCACCCAGGCCCAGAAGGTCCGCACGCTGATCGCCCGCGACTTCGCCGAGGCGTTCAAGCAGGTCGACGTGATCCTCGCGCCGACCACGCCCACCGCGGCCTTCCCGCTCGGCAAGAAGAGCGACGACCCGCTGGAGATGTACCTCAACGACGTCTTCTCGGTCCCCGCCAGCCTCGCCGGCCTGCCGGCCATGTCGGTCCCCGCCGGGCTGAACTCCGAAGGCCTGCCGCTCGGCCTGCAGATCATCGGCAAGCCCTTCGACGAGCAGGGCGTACTCAACGCCGGGCTGGCGATCGAGAGCCGCGCACAGTTCTCGGCTAAGCCGGAGCGTTGGTGGTAAAATGGCGATGCGCGGACTTCATCTTGCGCTGACTAGCGACGAGTTGAAGGTTCTCAGCGAACTTTCTGATGGCGAGCAGCCTGAGCATATTGCCAACCATCTTGAAGCGACGAAATTCGATACGACCGATGCGTGCGAAACCGATAAATCGTGGGCCTACATTCATTCGGCATTGACCAGAACCGATCCTGAGGGGCCGTTAGCAATTCCGGAAAAATCTGCGGCCACGTCGCAAGGGTTATTTTCCAGGCTTTTCGGGAGCAGAGTTCCAATCGGTTCGGACGAAATTGACGCAGAACGATATGCAGTCATGGGAAAAATGCCGCTACTGGTCAGTGAGGGGTATTATATCGGCGTCGTTCCGCGAGAGACTGTTGGCGCTGTCGCAAAAGCGCTCGGAAAGATTTCCAGTGATCTGCTCGCAGAGAGATTGCACGAGGTCCACGACCTTTTCAGCGCAGAGGGTGATCCAGTCCAAGCGGCAAATTATGCGACGGGTTGGTATCCAGGCCTAGTTAGTTTTTATGAGCGTGCGGCTGAAGCGCAGAAGCATGTTATATTTACGGTGGATTTTTAGATGAGCACCTACCGCATCCAGGGCGCAACCGGCGATTGGGAGGTCGTGGTCGGCCTCGAGGTCCATGCCCAGGTCACCTCGCAGGCCAAGCTGTTCTCCGGCGCCGCGACCGAGTTCGGGGCCGAGCCCAATTCGCAGGTCAGCCTGGTCGACGCGGCCATGCCCGGCATGCTGCCCGTGCCCAACCGCGAGTGCATCCGCCAGGCGGTGCGCACAGGCATGGCGATCGAGGCGCAGATCAACAAGTGGTCGCGGTTCGACCGCAAGAACTACTTCTACGCCGACCTGCCGCAGGGCTACCAGATCAGCCAGCTCTACCACCCGATCGTGGGCGAGGGGCAGATCGACATCCAACTGGACGACCGCACCAAGACCATCGGCATCGAGCGCATCCACGTCGAGCAGGACGCGGGCAAGCTGATGCACGACCAGCACCCGACGATGTCCTACGTCGACCTCAACCGCTCGGGCGTCGCGCTGATGGAGATCGTCAGCCGCCCGGACATGCGCTCGCCCGCCGAGGCCGGGGCCTACCTCAGCAAGCTGCGGACGATCCTGCGCTACGTCGGCTCGTGCGACGGCAACATGGACCAGGGCTCGATGCGCGCCGACGTCAACGTTTCGGTGCGCAAGCCCGGCGACGAGTTCGGCACCCGCACCGAGACCAAGAACGTCAACTCGGTGCGCTTCGTCATGGCCGTGGTCGAGAGCGAGGCGCGCCGCCAGGTCGACCTGATCGAGGACGGCGGCAAGGTCGTCCAGGAGACCCGGCTCTACGATCCGGACCGGAACGAGACGCGCTCGATGCGCTCCAAGGAAGACGCGCACGACTACCGCTACTTCCCCGATCCGGACCTGCTGCCGCTCGAGCTCGACGATGCCTTCCTGGAGGAATGCCGCGCCAGCCTGCCCGAGCTGCCCGATGCCAAGCTCAAGCGCTATGAGACCGAGCTCGGCCTCAGCGCCTACAACGCCAATGCCCTGACCGCCGAGGTCGATACGGCGCGCGGCTTCGAGGCGTCGCTCGCCTCGGTCGCCAAGGCCAGCGGCAAGGCCGAGAAGGACGTCGCCAAGCGCGTCGCCAACTGGCTGCTGTCCGAAGCCCCCGGCGTGCTCAACGCCAGCGGCGTGACGGCCGACCATCCGAAGAACTCGGTCGAAGCCAACACCGCGATCGTCGTCGCGACCGAAAGCGGGCTGATCTCGGCGAGCAAGGCCAAGGAGATCTTCGCGGCCTACCTGACCGGCGACATCGACCTCGCCGCCGCGATCGAGAGCAACAAGCAGACCAGCGACACCGGCGCGATCGAAGCGGAGATCGCCAGGATCCTCACCGCCAATGCCGACAAGGTCGAGCAGTACAAGGGCGGCAAGGAAGCGCTGTTCGGCTTCTTCGTCGGCCAGACGATGAAAGCGATGCAGGGCAAGGCCAACCCGCAGGTGGTCAACGAACTGCTGAAGAAGGCGCTGGGCTAGGCAGCCAGACCGCAACTTTCGCGGAGGTGTGCCGCCATGGCGTCCAATGCTTCGCCGACGGCGCTGTTCAGCGCGGTCTCGGTCTTGCTGACGTTAGCGCTGAAGTAGACCATCTTTTGCTTCGCGCCGCGGAAACGGAACTGCGTTGTCCGGCCATCGCGCAACTCGTCGAGACGCAGGAGCACGCCCGCGCCGATATCGTCATGCGCGTGAGCTACCCAGGCCTTTTCCACGACGAAGCGCACCGAGTGGGCTGATCCCGGCGGCGATGCGCCGGGAAGGATCGGCGTGACTCCGCGCGCTTCCAGGCCGAGCACCATGTTGTTCAGCCAGGTCGTGCGATCGGCCGGGGCCCTGATCGCCTGACCCGCATAGACCCCAAGATGCTCGGGATCGGAACGCGCATCGAAGATCTCGCTAATCGCCACGATGCATTGGCCGGATGCAGGCGTGGCCGTGGGCGAGACGCCCCGCGCTACGTTTGCCGAAAGCGCGAAGGGCGGCGGGGCCGTTGGCGCGCAAGCCGCCGCGAGCGCCGTAAGTGCTACGATCTCGGGGCTGAAGCGGCGTGGGCTACGGCGCAACGGCGGCGGCCGGTTCGACGGCTGGTTGAACAGCGGCGAGAGTCGCGGTTCCGGCACTGGCCGGGACGACCGCTGCCGAGGTGGAATCGGTCGCAGGGGCCACGGCAGCCGTCGTGACGTGATCCTCGACCGGGGCAGGGCTGGGCGACGGAACGGGGGCTGGACGCATCGATTGCACCGCGATGAACTGCTTAGCCCAGATGAGCATGCCCTTGTCGTCCTGCGAAACCAGGCGCCCGGAAAGACCGCCGAAGGAGGCCCGCGGCTTGGTCTTGTCGTTCATGTCCTTCACTTCCGCGGGCGTCAGGGCCAGCATGCGAGGCGTCAGATCGACCAAACGCTCGAAGGCTTGGGCCACGCCGTGGCGGGCGAGTTCACCGCCGTTGGCGGCCCAGCGATCTGCGTTGGCCTGCTTGTTCTTGGGATCGGCGTCCGGCAGCAGCACCGCCGAGGTGACGGTCTGAGTATAGACTAGATAGCGGGTCAGGCGATGCTCCGGCTTGGCGGTGATCCCGCGCGGCAGCCGGGGCAGGGCCTTGTTGGCGATCTGCACCGTCTCCATCACGCGGATGCTGTCGAAATCGGGTGACAGATCGTAGCTGAATTCGACGAAGACCACCTGTTCGCCTGCCTGGTCGAGATAGCTGCTCTTGCCGGCGGGCGAACTGTCCTTGCCGAACGACTGCTGCGCATCGCTGAGCCAGGCGACATTGGCGAAGCCCGACTTGGCGCTGCTCCGCGCCAGTTCGTCCGCATCGAAATCGGCCATCGCGGTCCTGACTGGTCCGATCAGCGCCTCGGCCTGCTTTTCCCGCTCCGCGTTTTGGGCGGCGCTGACCAGGCCGCCGATCAGACCTGCCAGCATTCCGCCGCCGGCGGCGATTAGGATCGCCGTGCCGAGTTGCGAGCCATTGATGTTCGACTTGATCTCCGACTGCGCGACCATCACCCGCAGGGTGCGCGCACGCTGTTCCGAGATCATCGCTCCGGAAATATAGGTCGCGGGCTTGGCCGTAACCGGCGCAGTCGACGCAGCCAACAATGCTCCCGCAGAAGCTGCGGCCAGAATTCTGGATGCCATATACCTCCCCCTGACGATTTTCGCCAAGGTGGCTTTTACTTGCGACGGCTGCAAGAACGATATGATCCGGAACGGGCCAATCGTCGCGCTGGCTTACCCCGCCCGCGTTCCCGTCAGCGCCATCGAGCCGAACACGCCGGCCTTCACGCTGCCGCTGATCGCGTCGCCGTCGACCGTGGCTTCGCATTCCAGGGTCATCGGCATGGGCACTTTCATGTCCATGTTCCAGGTCAGCTTGTTGCCGTTCACCTTGCCGTCCGACACGTCCATCGACCCCATCGGGCCGGAGACGTTGCCGGTGAAGGTATCGCCGCTGACCTCCACGGTGAACTTGCCCTGCTGATCGCCCATCGGGGTCTTGGTGACGACGTCGTAGGTTCCGGCAACGCTCATTGGGGCTCTCCTCTTCTCGGATGCAGTTCAGGCCTTGCCGACTCCGATGTCAATCGCCTGCCGGCGCCGGCGGTGCGATCTCCACCGGAATGCCGAGCTTGGCGAGCTGGGGTTCCACCACCTTGCGGTCGCCGACCACGACGAAGGCGATGCCCTCGGGCTGGAGCCAGGTCCCGGCGGCCTGGTTGAGCGCGGCGGCATCGATCTTGCGGTACGTGGCGGGCAGCGTGGCGTAATAGTCGGCGGGGCGGCCCAGGCGGTCGTTGCCGACGATCGCGCCCAGGACCTGGCCGTTGGTCTCGAAGCGGTTGGGCAGGGCGCGGATATTGCCCTCGGTCACGCGCTGCAGCTCGACCGGCTCGGTGCCGCGGGTGGCGGGGAAGGCCTTCATGTCGGCGAGCATGGCCGCGATCGAATCCCCGGTGCGGTCGGCCTGGACCGGGGCGACGACCGCGAACGAGCGCGGGCCGACCGGCTGGCGCACCGCGCTCGACACCCCGTAGGACCAGGCCTTCTCCTCGCGCAGGTTCGAATTGAGCCGCGAGAGGAAGCCGTTGCCGAGCACCTCGTTGGCGAGGTCGAGCGCCTCCTTGCCCTGGTCGCGCCCGGTCAGCGGCAGGACGCGGCCGCCGTAGATCACCGATTGCGGCGAATTGGGCCGATCGATCAGCACGATCCGGCTGCGCGCGGGGGGCACGGCGGCGGCCAGGTTTTTGACCGGCCTGGCCCCCGCCGGCGCCCGCCAATCCCCGAAGGCGCGGTTCAGCAGGGGCAGCAGTTCGGCCAGGGTGATGTCGCCGACGACCGTGATGGTCGCGGCGTCGGGGCGGAGCCACTTGTCGTGCGCGGCCCGCAAGCTGGCCGGGGTCTGCGCGGAGATCGCCGCGGCGTCGCCCAGGCCGTCGCCGGGCTGGCCATAGGGATGGGCCGGGCCGAACAGCACGGTCGGCAAGGTCCGCTGGGCGAGCGCGCGGGGGCTGGCGAGGGCCTGCGAAAGGCCGGCGAGCTGCTGGTGCTTGACCCGCTCGACCTCGCCCGGGGCGAAGGCCGGATTGCGCGTGACGTCGGCCATCAGCGCCAGCGAGGGCGCGAGGTTGGCCTTGAGCGCGTCGAGCGTCACCGTGCTGGCATCGATGCTCGCACCGGCGCTGATGCTCGCGCCCAGGCGCTCCTGCTGCTCGGCGATCCGGGTGGCGTCGAGCGTGGTCGTGCCTTCGTCGAGCATGCCCATCATCAGCGACTGGGTGCCCGGCGTGTCGAGCGAATCCGCGGCGAAGCCGGCGTCGAAGTTCAGGCTGACCACGACCTTGGGCACCGCGGTGCGGCGGGCCAGCGCGACGGGGATGCCGTTCGCGAGCTTCGCCCGCTCGACTTGCGGGAAGGTCAGGCCGGCGACGTCGGCGACCGGCGGCATGACCCGTGCGGGGCCCTGGGCGATCGGCGGGGCGGGGGCCTTGGCGTCGGGCCTGGGGGCGGGCGTGGTCGCCTCGTCGCCCCAGCCGCCCATCGCCTCGCCCTTTTCGGTGCGCGGTCCGGGCGTGACCGCCAGGCTGTAGGCCGGGCGCGTCAGCCAGCGCTGCATCGCCGCCTTGACCTGCGCCGGGGTAAGCGCCGCGATCCTGGCCAGGTCGGCCTTGTACTTCGCCGGATCGCCCGAATAGAGCATGCCCTCGGCCAATTGCGCGCCCTTGCCGTAGAACCCGCCGACCTGCTCGAGCGCGCCGATCTGCGCCGCCACGGTCCGCGTCGCGGCGCGGCTGACCTCGTCGGCGGTGGGGCCTTCCTCGATATATTGCCGGATCAGCGCATCGAAGCGCGCCTCGGCCTGGGCGCGGGGCGTGCCGGGCTTCACGTCCATCGTCACGTCGAGCATCGCGACCTGCTCGTGCTGCTCGACATTGGCGGTCACGGCGACGGCAAGCTGCTCGCCGCGGACCAGCGCGTTGTCGAGCCGCGAGGAGGCGAGGCCGCCGAGCACCTGCATCGCGATGTCGAGCGCCGGAGCATCGGGATCGTTGAGGCCCGGACCGCTCCACGAGCGGTAGAGCCGCGTGGTCGGGACCTGGTCCACCATCTCGCGCCTGACCGGGGCGGGCAGGGTGACCGGGCCGGCCTCCACCTGGCGCACCAGGGGGCCGGGCTTGATGTCGCCGAACCATTTCTCGACCAGCGGCCGGGCGGTCGCCGCGTCGACGTCGCCGGCGAGGACCAGGACGACGTTGCCCGGCGCATAGTTGTCCTTGAACCATTGCCGCACGTCGCCGAGGCTGGCGGCGTCGAGGTCGGCCATCGAGCCGATCGTCGCGTGGCGATAGGGGTGGCCGATCGGAAACAGGCCTTCGCCCTGGGCATACTGGACCAGGCCGTAGGGCTCGTTGTCGCCCTGGCGCTTCTCGTTCTGGACGACCCCGCGCTGCTTGTCGAGCTTGTCCTGGGTCACCGCGCCGAGCAGGTGGCCCATCCGGTCGCTCTCGAGGAACAGCGCCAGGTCGAGCGCGCCCTTGGGCACCGTCTCGACGTAGTTGGTGCGGTCGTACCAGGTCGATCCGTTGGTGGTGGTCGACCCCGCGGCCTCGAGCGGCACGTCGAAGTCCTTGGCGTTTTCCGAGCCGCCGAAGAACAGGTGCTCGTAGAGGTGCGCGAAGCCGGTCTTGCCGCGCGGCTCGCTCTTGGAGCCGACGCGGTAGTAGACCGTGACGCCGACGATCGGCGCCTTGCGATCGGTATGGACGATGACGCGCAGGCCGTTGGGCAGGGTGAAGGCCTCGTAGGGGATGTCCACCGCCTTGACGAGCTGGCTGAGCGGGGCTGGTTGGGAATCCTGAGCCAGGGCGGCCTGCGGCAGGGGCGCGGCGAGCAGGCTGGCTGCGGCGAGAAGCGAGACGGCGGTGTGGTGCATGGGAGGTCCTTGAGGGAAGGCTGGATTCTTGATCCGTTCGTCCTGAGGAGGCGTTGAAGCCGAAGGCTGAAACGTCGTCTCGAAGGACTGCCCCGGACGTGGGTGCTTCGAGACGGGTCCTCGATCTTCGATTTCGGCCCCTCCTCAGCATGAACGGGTTTGATGGGTGCTACTCGCTCAATCTGCGTCAGTCACACGATAGGTCAGTCCGACACTGTTATTGGCCGGAATCGTCGCGGTCCAGACGCGCTTTGCCGGCTTGTCGATCACAGTGCCGGAAATACCGCTGAAGACCCGGCCGGTTCCTTTCGGGAAGTCGACCTCGAAGCGGACGGGGAATGGGTTGGCGTTGCGGATCGTCGCGGCATAGGCCGTGACCTTGCCGCCGGGCAGGGCCTCGTCCGTGGTTTCCAGCGTGACGTTGTCGGTCGGGCCGAGGGCCAGCTCGACCTCTTCGTCGGCGGCCTTGTCGGGCAGGCTGGCTTCGGCGAGCGCCAGGCGGCCGTGTGCGGTGTCCTGGTAGAGCACGGCCTTGCCCGCAGGCAGCGGGTCGCCGGCGCCGTCCTGCTTGCGATTGCGGAAGCGGAACAAGGTCTGCACGCCGTCAGGCTCGCCCGGTCCGGCCTGGGTCCGATAGATCAAGGTGCCCTTGATCGCGTTCTTCACCAGGAAAGCGACCTGCTTCTGCGAGCGCGCCGCGACGGTGACGGGAACGGGGATGCTGTAGAGCTTGAGATCGCCGAGGCTCTCCGCGCGGGCGACGACCGAGGCCTTGGCCATCATCGGGGCGGGCAGAGGTGGCGGCGGTGCCACCATCACGTCCGCCCTGAAACCCGCCTCGCGATCGTAGGCCCTGGAACTGACCATCGAGTCCCCTACGTTCAGTTCGATGGAAACGAACGGCACGTTGTGGGTCCGCTGGCTTGGCCAGCAGTTCGCGGTCTTGTTCAGGGAGCGGGCCTGCTGCACTGCGACCCTCCCGGTATCGTCGCGCGTGTCCTCCGAACGGTTGATCCGTCCGGCGACGGCAGCGGCGGTCGCTTCGGGAAAGCTGGTATCGTCGCCGCTGGCCATGGTCATCCAGCCGAGCAGCGACAGCGTCTTGCCGCCGTCGCTCAGGGTGCCGACATAGGTGGCGTCCCAATCGAACCCGGTGGCGAGATAGGCCAGGGTGATCGTCGTCTTGCCGCCCGGCTGGTCCTTGGTGGTCATCGACAGGACCGGCTTGGCCGACAGCGTGGCCGGGGCGCCGGGATAGATCAGCGTCTGGGCCATGCCGCTGCAATAGAGCGCCTCGCTGCCGCGCTCGGTCGAGACGATCAGCCGGTCGGCGGCGGAGCGGATCGTCGCGCTTTCCTCGGTGACCTTGCCGGTCGCTGGATCGGTGCGCCTCACGATCACCTGCTGGCCGGTGAAGGCATCGACCAGGCCTTTCTGGGAGAGCAACGCGGCATCGCGGTTGCGTTCGCGCGGGTCGGTGCCGAACAGGATCGCCGATTGCGGGACGATGCCGCTGGCCACGCCTTCGAAGCGGACGACGGTTTCGCCGGGCGGGAGGGTGACGGTGCGGGTTTCGACGATCAACGCGAAGGAGCGCGGCATCGCGCGGTTGATCGCGGCATTTCCGCGGTCGGGATCGCGGTAGAGGGTCACCGCCACCGTGTCCGGCGCGCCGGAGGTGATCACCGGCGGTGCGGCAAGGGCGGCTCCGGGGATCGCCAGCGCCAGCAGGAAGGCCGCGAGACGGCGCATCGTCCGCTTACCAGGGCGTCAGGAAGGTGACGGTCAGCTCGGTCTTGCCGTTGGCCGGGACGGGCACTTCCCAGCGGCGCTGGTCGGCGCTGTCCTGGGCGCCCTTGATGCTCTCCTCCGGCACGCGCAGGTCGCGCCACCACCACCATTGGTCGAGGCCACCCTGGACGACATCGACCGTCACCGGGACCGGCTTCGCATTGGTGACCACGTAGCGCATCTGGGTGCGGTAGTAGGTCTTGGGCCGCTCGTAGCTGCCTTCCATCGTCCGGCCGTCCGAATAGGTCACTTTCCAGCGCGCCGCCTGTTCCCATTCGGCAAGGGTCACGACCTCGCGCTTCACCACGGCCGGCTGGACCTTCACATCGAAGGCGTCGCCGGTGCGCAGCGCCAGGCTGGAGCCGCCCGGCGTATGCGGGATTTCGCTTTCGCCGACGAATTGCGCCTGCCCGCGGATGTCGCGCATGTAGACGCGCACCGTGCCGGCTGGCAGGGCGTCGCCGATGCCCTGGGCTTTGGCGCTGGAGAACTTGAGGACCGAGGCCGCGCTCTGCGCCTCGCTTTGCGTGCCCATCCAGCTATTGCGGAACTCGTAGCCCTTGCGCGCCGGCACGCCGCCCGCATCGAGGAACGAAACCTGCTTGGTCTGGGCGTTGGCGATCGTGGTGCGGCCCTGGATGGGGTAGACGTAGAAGTCGCCCAATTGCTCCGCGCTGCCGGTTTCGGTGCCCGGCACAATGGCGCGCGGCGGCGGCGGTAGGCCCCGCCGCGGATTGTAGCCGTACTGTTGCACCTGCGCGACCTCGCCCGCCACCAGCAGCGTCCGGGCATTGGAGAAGGTCGTGCCGGTGTTGTTGGTGAGCGTGATCCAGCCCTGGACGTCGATCTTGCCCGCCTTCTCGTCGAACAGCGCGACATAGTCGGACTTCCAGCTCATCCCCGGCGTCAGGTAGCTGAGCGTCAGCGGGCGGCTGCCGGCACGCTCGGCATCGAGGGTCACGCTCAGCGTCGGGCGGGCGCGCAGGTTCGGCGGGATCGAATCGAAGATCACCCGGACGGGCAGGCCGTCATCGCGCAGGATCTCGATGCGGTCGCCGATCTTGAGCACCACGCCGCCGTTGGCCGCAAGTACCGTGGCGCGCTCGCGGGTCTCGGCGCCGGTGGCGGGGTTGGTGCGCAGCAGGGTGATCGTCTGGCCGACCGCCTTCTGCATCAGGGCGGAGGGGCTCAGCAGGTCGTAGTCGAAGTTCTGCTCGACGATTCCGAAGCCGTCACCCGACAGCGTCACCGTCTCGGGACGGATCTGCGCCGAGACGTCGGGAAACTCCTGGCGCGACTTGCCCTGGCCGAGCGTGACCTGGCGCACGTCCTGCACCAGGGCGAGGTTGTTGTTGTAGATCGTGACCGCGACATCGCCCTGGGCAGAGGGCGCGCCCGGCTGGGGAGCCGTCTGGGCGATCACGATGACGGGAGCCGCGAGCATTCCGATCCCGAGCGCCCAAGCGATCCGCTTCATCACCATCTCCTCCGCCAACTATTTGAAAGAGGCTAGTTAGCGACTTATTGCTTGCAGCTTAACAGCGAAATGGTTCGGTTGGGCGCTTAACTCCCCTCCCCTTCAGGGGAGGGGCCTTACGGCATCACCCCCGCTGGAAGATCTGCCCGCTGTCGAACAGCGAGATCCGCCAGTGCCCATCGGCCTCGCGGCGGGTTTCCATGCGAACGTCGGCAACGGCGAGCGGATCGGCCTTGCCGATGAAGGGCGGCTCGCCGGTCGCGGCGAAGAACAGCAACTGGTAGGTGACCTTGGCCGTGTCGTCGCCGGTGAAGGCAATGCGCAGGTTGGTGAGCAGGTGGCGCATCACCGGCGCGCCGCCGGCGGCCTCCAGCCGGTCCCAGCGGGCGTTGTAGAAGCCCATCACCCCGTCGAGCCCGTCGCGCCATTCGCCGCCGACGTTGTAGCGCACGTCCTTGGTCAGCACGTCTGCCTCGACCATCTTGAGCCCGGAGTTGAGGTCGAGCTCGTCGCCCCATTCGTAGATCACCTGCTTGATCGCGGCGATGCTGGCGGCTTGCTCGGGGGTGAATTTGGCCACGGGCCTCTCCTCGTAATCTGCTTGGGCCACGCCATATTCGCGCGAGGCGACAAGGCCAAGCCGCCCCGGCGAATTTTTGACTCAGGTCCTTGTGTGACTAATCGGCAACACTATCTCTCCGGCAACAGGAGGCATGCCACTCATGAATCTCGAAAAGTTCACCGACCGCGCCAAGGGTTTCCTGCAGAGCGCCCAGACCGTCGCGATCCGCATGAACCATCAGCGGATCACGCCCGAGCACGTCCTGAAAGCGCTGCTTGAGGACGGCGAGGGCATGGCCTCGGGCCTGATCCAGCGCGCGGGCGGCAATCCCGGGATCGCCGCCGCCGAGGTCGACAAGGCGCTCGCCAAGATCCCGGCGGTGTCGGGCGGCGGAGCGCAGCAGACCCCGGGCCTCGACAACGACGCCGTGCGGGTGCTCGACCAGGCCGAGCAGATCGCCGCCAAGTCGAACGACAGCTTCGTCACGGTCGAGCGGCTGCTGGTCGCCCTGGCGCTCGCCACCACGACCGCGGCGGGCCAGGCGCTCAAGGCCGCCAATGTCACGCCCCAGGTGCTCGAAGCGGCGATCGTCGAGCTGCGCGGCGGGCGCACCGCCGACAGCGCCTCGGCCGAGGAGAGCTACGAGGCGATGAAGAAGTACGCCCGCGACCTCACCCAGGCGGCGCGCGACGGCAAGCTCGATCCGGTCATCGGCCGCGACGAGGAGATCCGCCGCA
>JASGGH010000039.1:0-26400 GCA_047605105.1 Novosphingobium sp.
GGCTGATCAGCATGAGGTTCTCCGTGACGACTCGGGTTCGTGGAATGTTCTTTTTCATCTCCGGTGAAATCCTACTTGTCTAGGAAAAATACATCGTGTAGGAAATTTTGATGGTTACCGATGATCCGCGCGCGCGCCTGCTCGAACTGGCCAATCGGCAGGGTGTCAGCCTGGCCCGCCTGTCCGCATTGATCGGGCGAAATGGCACCTATCTCCAGCAATTCGTCCGCAAGGGCAGTCCGCGCAAGCTGGAGGAAACCGATCGCCGGACCCTGGCCCGCTTCTTCGGGGTGGAGGAGGCGGAGCTGGGCGCTCCGGAGGATCGGGATAAGGAAAAATCCTCCGTTTCGGGGCAAGAGGCGACGAGAGACTATGTCAGCATTCCGCGGCTGGCGCTGAGCGCTTCGGCCGGGCCGGGGGCCTTCGCCGGCGACGAGGAGCCGTTCGGCGCTTTCGGCGTCACGCCGCGCTGGCTGCGCGAGCAGGGCTTCGACCCCAGGATGCTCCAGGCGATTTCGGTCGCGGGCGATTCGATGGACCCGATCCTGCGTGACGGGGACGAGATCCTGGTCGATCGCACCCCGCGCGGCTTGCGCGATGGCATCCACGTCCTGCGCGTCGATGGTGCCTTGCTGGTCAAGCGACTGGAAGTGGGCCGGCCCGGCTTGCTGGTGCTGAAGAGCGAGAACCCGGTTTACGATCCGATCGAACTGCCTCCGGGCGAGGTCGAAGTGATCGGCCGCGTGGTGTGGAAAAGTGGGCGACTCTAGCTGCAGGGTTGCACACGCGCTTCGACAAGCTCAGGGTGAGCGGAAGTGGCGCTTGGCCGCACTCACCACGTCAGCTCATGCTGAGCTTGTCGAAGTACGCGCGCGACCTCTCCCATTGATTCTCGCGCTGCAGCCCGCCATCTCCCCTGCATGTCCGACGAAACTCAACCGCCGCTGCGCGCCGCGATCATTCCCGTTACCGCCTTCGAGCAGAACTGCTCGCTGATCTGGTGCACCAGGACGATGCGCGGGGCGCTGGTCGATGCGGGCGGCGATCTCGACCGGCTCAAGGCGGCCGTCGCCAAGGCCGGGGTGACGCTGGAAAAGCTGCTCGTCACCCACGGCCACATGGATCACTGCGGGATGACCGGAGTGCTGGCCAAGGAGCTCGGCCTGCCGATCGAGGGGCCGCACGAGGACGACCGCTTCTGGATCGAAAGCCTCGACGACCCGAGCAAGCGCTACGGCCTGGATGGCGAGAGCTTCGAGCCCGACCGCTGGCTTCACCATGGGGATACCGTTGCGCTCGGCGACCTGACGCTCGATGTGATCCATTGCCCGGGCCACACCCCGGGTCACGTGGTGTTCCATCACGCGCCGTCGCAGTTCGCGGTGGTCGGCGACGTGTTGTTCAAGGGCTCGATCGGGCGCACCGATTTTCCCAAGGGCAACCACCAGGACCTGCTCGATTCGATCACGCAGCGGCTCTGGCCGCTGGGCGACGGGGTGACCTTCATCCCCGGCCATGGCCCGGTCAGCACCTTCGGCTACGAGCGGCAGACCAATCCCTTCGTGGCGGACAGCCGGTTCGGCTGAGAAACCATTTTCCTACACCGCTGCGTTTTGCCATCCCTGCTTGGCGGGCGTCGGTCCCGCTGCTCTTTGCATCGTGGAAAGGCTGGCCTTTGTTGGAAATGTGTAACCTGTCCGCGGCCGGACAAGCCATTGATCAATAAAGTATATCCGTGCTGAAATAAGGTTACACCTGCCGAATCTGTAACCCTGCCGGCAAGCGTCAGAGCTTTCCGATGCTCGCCAGCACCCCGACTCCGATCAGCGCCAGTTGTAGCAGGTAGGTGGTCAGCATGCCGATCGGCCGGCCGGCCTTGAACGGGCCGTCCATGCCGATGCCGTGGGCGATGCGGCCCAGGATGAACACCGCGCCCGCCGGGGCCAGCCAGGCGCCGCCCTGGCCGGCCAGTTCCACCGCCGCGACCAGGATCAGGGTCAGGGGGGTGTTTTCCATGAAATTCGCCTGGGCGCGCATCCGGCGGATCAGCGCCTCGTTCCCCCCGTCGCCGACCGAGATGCCCAAGGGATAGCGCAGCTTGCTGATGCGCACGCCCAGCCAGAAGTTGACGACGATCGCCGCGGCGGTCAGGCACAGAGTGGTCGGCAGCAGCATTGGTGAACTCCCCCATTTTCCGGTCAGGCGCCTGCTAGCCCGGCAATGCTTGCAACGCACGCTAAATTCGCTATAGGCCCGCCTTCGTCGCCGCCGGCTGAGCAAGCTCGGGCGGCCCCGTATTTAGAACACGATTTTGCAGGAACAGGTGCCGACATGGCTGTCCCCAAGAGAAAAACCACCCCGTCCCGCCGGGGCATGCGTCGCAGCCATGACGCGCTGAAGGTCGAAGCCTTCCACGAATGCGGCAACTGCGGTGAGCTGAAGCGCCCGCACAACCTGTGCAATTCGTGCGGCCACTACAACGGGCGCGAAGTCATCGCGGTCGGGCTCTAAGCCCGAAGCTCCAGGATAACGCCGATGTCCTTGCCGCGTATCGCTATCGACGCGATGGGCGGCGATGAGGGTGTGCGCGTGATGATCGAAGGCGCGGCGCTCGCTCGCCGCCGCCACGATCGCTTCAAGTTCCTGCTCGTTGGCGACGAGGAGCGGATCAAGGCCGCGCTCGAGAATCACCCCAACCTGCGGCGCTCTTCCGAAATCCACCACGCCCCGGACGTGATCCGCGGCGACGAGAAGCCCAGCCAGGCCCTGCGCCGGGCCAAGACCACCTCGATGGGCCTCGCGATCGGCGCGGTGAAGGCGGGCGATGCCGGCGCCGCGGTCAGCGCGGGCAACACCGGCGCGCTGATGGCCATGTCGAAGCTGGCGCTGCGCACCCTTCCCGGAATCGACCGGCCCGCGCTCTCCGCGATCATGCCCACGCTCGGCGACAACGATGTCGTCATGCTGGACCTCGGCGCGAATACCGAGTGCGATGCCCGCAACCTCGTCCAGTTCGCGATCATGGGCGCGGCCTATTCGCGGATCGTCACCGGGCGCGATGCCCCGCGGGTCCGCCTGCTGAACATCGGCACCGAAGAGATCAAGGGCACCGACGCGCTCAAGGATGCCGCGACCCAGCTCAAGGCCGCCTCGGGCGAGCTGGCCATCTCGTTCGACGGCTTCATCGAGGCCGACAAGGTCAACCGCGGCGATGTCGACGTGGTCGTCACCGACGGCTTCTCCGGAAATATCGCCCTGAAGGCGATCGAGGGCACGGCGCGCTTCGTGGCCGATCTGCTGCGCCGGTCCTTCGCCTCGTCGCTGCGCTCCAAGGTCGGTTTCCTGATCTCGCGGCCGGCGACCGAACTGCTCAAGCACCATCTCGACCCCAATAACCATAATGGCGCCGTATTCCTGGGGCTGAACGGGGTCGTCGTAAAAAGCCACGGCAGCGCTTCCGCGCTGGGCGTGGCGAATGCCGTTGCGGTCACCGCGCGGCTCCTGGAGGAAAATTTGACCGAACGTATCGCCGCCGACCTTGCCCGTCTCGGGACGGCCCATTTCGGAACGGGCCGCCTGCGCGGAGCGCGCGGCGCCGTGGAAGTCGCCGAATGACCGCCCAGTTGATTCGGCGTTCGGTCCTGCGCGGCACCGGCGCGGCATTGCCGAAAAAGTCCATGCCGAACGAGGAGCTGGCCAAGCTCGTCGATACCAGCGACGAATGGATCGTCGCGCGCACCGGCATCCGCAACCGCTATGTCGCCGCGCCCGACGAGACGACCTCCAGCCTGGCCACCGACGCGGCGCGCAATGCGCTGGAAGCCGCCGGGATCGACGCCAGGGACATCGATCTGATCGTCCTGGCCACGGCCACTCCGGACCAGACCTTCCCGGCGACCGCGACGATCGTTCAGCACAACCTCGGCTGCAACGGCGGCGCGGCCTTCGACGTCGCGGCGGTCTGCTCAGGCTTCCTCTACGCCCTGGGCGTCGCCGATTCGATGCTGCGCAGCGGCATGGCGAACCGCGCCCTGGTGATCGGCTCGGAGACCTTCAGCCGCATCCTCGACTGGGAGGACCGCGCGACCTGCGTGCTGTTCGGCGACGGCGCCGGGGCGATCGTGCTCGAGGCCCAGGAAACCGATGCCGAGACCGGCGCGGGCATCCTCGCCAACAAGCTGCACGCCGACGGCGCGCACAACCAGTTGCTCTATGTCGATGGCGGGCCTTCGACCACGGGCACGGTCGGCAAGCTCAGGATGACCGGCAGCGAGGTGTTCAAGCACGCGGTGACCAACCTCACCAATGTGCTGAAGGAAGTGCTCGAGGATACCGGCGTCGCCGCGGAGGAGATCGACTGGGTCGTCCCGCACCAGGCCAACATCCGCATCCTTCAGTCCACCGCCAAGAAGCTGGGCCTGCCCGCGGACAAGGTCGTGGTGACGATCGAGCGGCACGCCAACACCTCGGCCGCCTCGGTCCCGCTGGCGCTCGATGCCGCGGTGCGCGACGGGCGGATCAAGCCCGGGCAGCTCGTCATGCTCGAGGCGATGGGGGGCGGCTTTACCTGGGGCGCCAGCCTGCTGCGGACCTGACGCGGCGGACTCCGTCTCGCTGACAGCTATCCCCGCTATTCCGTTGCACTAGCGCGATTTTTCGCTATTAGTCCGAGTCGGGTCGCGAACAGGGGGAAGGGGCATATGCGCTCCATGAGTACGCTGACGCGCGCCGATTTGGCGGAAGCAATCAATCGCCGGCTGGGATTCTCACGCGCCGAGTCGCTGGGCATGGTGGAATCCATCCTGCACCACATGTGCGAATCGCTCGCGAACGGTGAGAACGTCAAGATTTCGGGCTTCGGCACGTTCCTCTTGCGCGACAAGACCGAGCGGATCGGCCGCAATCCGAAGACCGGGGTGGAAGTGCCGATCACCCCGCGCCGGGTCCTGACCTTCCGCGCCAGCCAGATGCTCAAGGACCGCATCGCCGGCCAATGAGCGAGCCGGGCTCCGCCTTGACCACCGACGGAAAAGCCGCCGACGCCTTTCGCACGATCGGCGAAGTGGCCAAATTGCTGGGGATTCGCCAGCACGTGCTGCGCTATTGGGAAGATCAGTTCCCGATGCTCCGCCCGGTCAAGCGCAGCGGCGGGCGCCGGTATTACCGCCCCGAGGACGTCCGCCTCGTCCAGACGATCGACCGGCTGGTCCACGGCCAGGGCTATACCCTGCGCGGCGCGCGCCAGGCGATCGAGGCGGAGGCCAAGGGGGCGAAAAGCGCCGTTTCCGTCAGCCAGCCGGCGACCAGCGCGCCGCCGGCCGCGACCAGCGCCGTACCCGGGCGCGACATCACCGCCGCACTCCGCGCCATCCGCAGCCAACTGGCCGCCGCGCTGGCCGAATAGGACCCGTTCAGTCGATCAGTTCCGGCCCCAGTTCCGGATCGACATCGCGCGGACGCTTCAGGTGGACGAAGCGTGCGGTGCCTTCCGCCAGGTCGGCCCAATCGTCGATGTCCAGTTCCAGCACCGCGAAGGCGGCGGTGGGAAACTTCTCCTCGATCGCGTCGCGCAAGGGGCTGGTGCCGTCGTCGGGCACGAGATCGAAGATCACGTCCTCCAGACCGGGATTGTGCCCGACCAGCAAGGCCGCGCCGACGCTGCTGTCCAGTTCGCGCAGCACGTCGAGCAAGGTGGCCGAGCTGGCCAGATAGACCCGCCGGTCCCAGTTGATCGGCAGCAGGCCCGGCGCCCCGCCGCTGGCGATCTCGATCGTCTCGGCCGAGCGCACCGCGGGCGAGGCGATGATCCGGTCCCAGGTCTGCCCGTACTGGACGATCTGCCGCCCCATGATCCGCGCGCCCTTGCGTCCGCGCTGGTTGAGCGGACGGTCGAAGTCGCGCGCCTTGGCGTCGTGCCAGTCGGACTTGGCGTGGCGGAACAGGCCCAAAATCTTCATGAGGCTTCGCTGGAACTCGCTGTCGCGGGGGCTTCATCAAAAGCACTGCCGGCGACGCGTTGTAAAGCCTCGTCCAGGGTTATCCGCCGCACGGGCGTCTCGGGCGGGAAGGCGGAGAGCAGCCGCGAGGGGAAGGCCGAGGACAGCACGACGAAATGCCCGCGGTCCTCGCGGCTGCGGATCAGGCGGCCGAAGGCCTGGGCGAGCCGGGCGCGAATGATCGCATCGTCATAGGCCGATCCGCCTCCCGCCAGGCGCCGCGCGCGGTGGAGGATCGAGGGCTTGGGCCAGGGCACCTGCTCCATCACCACCAGCCGCAGCGAGTGGCCGGGCACGTCGACCCCGTCGCGTAGCGCATCGGTGCCGAGCAGCGAGGCGCGGGGATCGTCGCGGAAGATGTCCACGAGCGTTCCGGTGTCGATCGGATCGACGTGCTGGGCATAGAGCGGCAGGCCCCCTCTGGCGAGGCGGTCGGCGATCCGGCCGTAGACCGCGCGCAGCCGGCGGATCGCGGTGAACAGCCCGAGCACCCCGCCGCCCGCCGCCTCGATCAGCCGGCCATAGGCGGCGGCGAGCGCGGAGATGTCGCCCTTGGGCACGTCGGTGACGATCAGCACCTCGGCCTGGGCTGCGTAATCGAAGGGGCTGGGAAAGGCCGAGAGCCGGGGCGTAACCTCGATATGCGGGGTTCCGCTCTTCGCCACCGCGCCGTCCCAGCCTTCGCCGTCCTTGAGCGTCGCGCTGGTCAGCATCACGCCGTGGGCCGGCTCCAGCACGACCCGGGCGAAGGGCTTCATCGGATCGAGCCAGCGGCGGTGGATGCCGAGGTCGAACTCGCGCGCTTCGGAGCGTTCGACCGCCAGCCAGTCGACGAATTCCGGGTCGGCCGGGCCGCCGAGGCGATTGAGCAGCGCTTCCCACCCGGCGAGCATGTCGACCCGCCAGGCGAGGGCATGGCGCGCGCCCTCGATCCGGGCGCGGCCGGCGCCGTCGAGCCAGTCGGGCGGTTCGGCGAGGATCGCCTCCAGGCGCACGCCCAAGCGGATCAGCGGCTGGCGAATCGCGCCGAGCGCGGCCTGGGCCTCGCCCGCCAGTTCCACGAAATCACCGCCCAGTTGCGCCGCCTCGGTCTCCAGGCCGTAGCCCATCTCCTGCCCGCCGCTCTCGTCGCGGGCATAGACCAGCGCGCGGACCCCGGCGAACAGCGCCTCCAGCGGTCCCGACGGCGCGCCTTCGCTCACCCGCTGCAGCCAGCCGTCGCCGGGCAGCGCCTCGGCCGCCTCGCGCGCGGCGGCGATCGCCCGCGCGCCGTCCTCGTCGTAGGAGGCGATGTCGGCGAGCCGCGCCGAGAGGCCCCGGCGGCGGCCCTTGGAGCCTTTCTCCGGGCCGATCACCCAGCGGCGCAGCTCGATCGTCTCGGCTCCGGTCAGGGCCGCGGCGAAGGTCGAATCCGCCGCCTCGAACACGTGGTGGCCCTCGTCGAAGACGATCCTGGTCGGGCGCTGGGCGGCGTCGCGGCCCCCACTGAATCTGGCCCGCGCGGCGTTGACCATGACCAGGGCGTGGTTGGCGATCACCAGGTCGGCCTGGGCCGCGCCGCGGGCCGAGCGCTCGATGAAGCACTTCCGGTAGTGCGGGCAGCCGGCATAAACGCATTCGCCGCGGCGGTCGGTCAGCGCCGCGATGCCGCGCTGGCGGAACAGGGTGCCGAGCCAGCCGGGCAGGTCGCCGCCGATCATGTCGCCGTCCTGGCTATAGGCCGCCCAGCGCGCCACGAGCTGGGCCATGATCGCGGCGCGGCCGTTGAACCCGCCTTGCAGGGCATCCTCCAGGTTGAGCAGGCAGAGGTAGTTCTCGCGCCCCTTGCGGACCACCACGGGCTGGGAGCCGTCCGGCCGCCCGGCGTTTGACGATTCCGGCCACGCCCGGCGGCTCTCGCGCCGCAATTGCCGTTGCAGGGCCTTGGTGAAGGTCGAGACCCAGACCGTCCCGCCGCTCTTCTGCGCCCAGAGCGAGGCGGGGGCGAGATAGCCCAGCGTCTTGCCGATCCCGGTGCCGGCCTGGGCGAGCAGCACGCTGGGCTGCTTGTCGCGGCGGCGCGGCGCGAAGCCGTGGGCGGCCTCGGCGGCATAGGCGCGCTGGCCGGGGCGGCTCTCGGCGGCGGCGCCGGTCAGGGCGGCGAGGCGATCCAGCACCTCCGCCTCGCCGAGCTCGACCTGGGCGGGCTGGGGCCGCTCGGGCGCTTCTTCCCACTCGGGCAGGCGCGCGAAGAGCCAGCGCTCGGCGCGTTCGGGCTGGGCGATGCGGCCGGCGAGCGGCCCGGCCCAGGGCCAGCGCAGCCGGGTCAGCGAATGCAGCGCGGACCAGGCGCCCTCGCGCTCGGGCCAGACGGGATCGGCGCAGGTGTCGAGCAGCTTGCCCGCGGCTTCCTGGAGCAGGGCCGGCACCGCGTCGTCGCTCGCCGGAGCAGTCAGGCCCAGCGCATCGGCCAGGCCCTTGGGCGTCGGCACCATGAACCGCGCCGGATGGATGAAGGCGAAGAGTTCGAGCAGGTCGAGCCCGGAAAGATCGGGATAGCCGAGCCGTGCCGCCACCAGCGGCGCATTGAGCATCAGCAGCGGCGTATCCGCCGCCGCCATGATCGCCTCGCCCTTGGCGATGGCGCGAGTCATCCCGCCGCCATCGCGCAGCCAGCAGCCGGCATGGCTGGCATGGAGGGCGGGGAGCGCCAGGGGGGCGGGGCTTGCCATGCTCCAGCGTTAGAACGAAATCAGAACGTGGGGCAAGCGTTGCTCCCTCTGAAAGCGGGGAGGCGATCTCAGGCAAGCAGGCGAACAGGTTGTCCAAACCCCGCTCAGCCTGAGCGGGTGTGGGGAGTATGGCCGTTCTGAAGATCAGCGGTGGAACAGCTTCCACAGGAAGCCGCGATCCTCGTCCAGCGGGACGATCGGGCCGTACTTGGCCATGCGCTGCGCGGGATCGGAGTAGGGGCGCGGGCTGGACCAGGCGTCGGGGCGGCTGCTGCGGTAGTTGAGAGACGACATAAAGAGCACCTCCTCATCAATCCGTGGTCGCGGATCGGCGACCTGTGCCTGGTGAACGCCGAACGGGGCGCCGCGTTCCAGCTATTTTCCGCAACCGGGATCGAGCGCCGCTGCAGGCACCGGAGCAACCCGTGGACTCTAAACGCCTAGGCTGGCGGGGTGCCGGGCAGGGCGATCTCGGCCTCGTCCAGCGCCCGCTTGACCCGGCGGACGATCTCGTCGCGCAAGCTGAGGTCGCGCTTGCGCGAGGGCGACCACCAGCGGACCAGGAAGTCGACCTCGCCGGCCTTGAACTCCTGGGCGAAGACCTCGATCGGCTGGGTGCGGTCGATCTCCTCGACCTCCTCGACCGCGCTGCGGATCGCGGTCGCGGCCTGGTCGAGGTCGGCGTCGTTGGCCACCGCCACGACCAGCTCGAAGCGGCGCAGCGGCTTGTCGGTCGCCACCTTCATCGGGTTCTTGAACAGCACCGAATTGGGCACGATCGACAGCTCGTTCGACGGTGCGCGGATGTAGGTCTCGCGCAGGGTGATCCGCTCGACCTTGCCGGTGATGTTCTGGCACTCGATCGTGTCGCCGATCGCCACCTTGTCGCGGATCATGATCAGCACGCCGGCGAGGAAGTTCTCGAAGATGTCCTGGAAGGCGAAGCCGATCGCCAGGGCGCCGACCCCGAGGCCGGCGAAGAGGCTGCCCGGCGTGAGCCCGGGCATCGAGATCGTCGCCGCAAGCAGCAGCCCGAACACCCAGATGGCCAGGCGCACGAGCGTTTCGACGAGCTGTTTCAGGTTCTCGCGCATCGGCGTGTTGCGGGTGAGGCGCTCGGCGATGGTCACCGCGAACTTCGCCAGCAGCCAGGTGAAGATGAGCACGATGAGCGCGATGACCAGCGTGGGCAGGTGTTGGACGAACTGCTTGCCCATCAGGGCTACCTGGTCCTGCAGCGTCTTGACGTAGTTCAAGTCGGTTCCTCCGGTAAATGGCGCCGTATCAACCCGGAGGGCGTCGATGTGGTTCCCATCGGGGCGGGTGAGCCGTTGCTCCGGTGGGTTGCCGGCAGCGCGGTTTGGCGTGATTCTGCGGGCCGGCATTTCGCTGCGCCGCCGCGAGGTCGGCTGCTATGGCCAGCGGGAAGGCGCGATCCTGGAAGCAGGGCCGGGTCGAGGTCGCCCTTGCACTACGCGGCCGAAAGCGCGAAGGCGCGGCCATCATGATCGACGATGCCCAAAACGCTGCCGCCCACGCCGCCGCTCAAGTCTCCAAGGCCTGGCCCTTCGAGGAAGCCCGCAAGCTGGTGAAGCGCTTTCCCGGCGGCAAGCAGGGCGCTCCCGTGCTGTTCGAGACGGGCTACGGCCCCTCGGGCCTGCCGCATATCGGCACCTTCCAGGAAGTCCTGCGCACCACGCTGGTCCGCCGCGCCTATGAGGTGCTGACCGCCGATGAGCACGGGCAGCCCGCGCCGACCCGGCTGGTGGCGTTTTCGGACGACATGGACGGGCTGCGCAAGGTTCCCGGCAACGTGCCCAACCAGGGCCTGCTGACCGCCCATCTCGGCCGCCCGCTCAGCCGGGTGCCGGACCCCTTCGAGAAGTACGAGAGCTTCGCCCACCACAACAACGCGATGCTGCGGGAATTCCTCGATCGGTTCGGGTTCGACTACGAATTCGTCTCGGCCAGCGATCGCTACAATTCGGGGGCCTTCGACGAGGCGCTCAAGACCGTCCTGCGCCAGAACCAGGCGATCCTCGACATCATGCTGCCGACCCTGCGCGAGGAGCGGCGCAAGACCTATTCGCCGGTCCTGCCGGTCTCGCCGAAGACGGGCCACGTGCTCCAGGTGCCGGTCGAGGTGGTCGATGCCGAGGCCGGGATCGTCCGGTTCGCGGACATGGACGGCTCGGTGGTCGAGCAGTCGATCCTCGGCGGAAACGCCAAGCTGCAGTGGAAGGTCGACTGGGCGATGCGCTGGGTGGCGCTCGGGGTCGACTACGAGATGTGCGGCAAGGACCTGACCGATTCGGTCACCCAGTCGGGCAAGATCGCCCGCGTGCTCGGCGGCCAGCGGCCCGAGGGGCTGATCTACGAGCTGTTCCTCGACGAGAAGGGCGAGAAGATCTCCAAGACCAAGGGCAACGGCCTGACGATCGAGCAGTGGCTGACCTACGGCAGCGAGGAGAGCCTGGGCTTCTACCTGTTCCGCGAGCCCAAGAGCGCCAAGCAGCTTCACGTCGGCGTCGTGCCGCGGGCGGTCGACGAATACTGGCAGTTCCGCGAGAAGCTCAGCCAGCAGCCGGTCGAGCAGCAGCTCGGCAATCCGGTGTGGCACCTGCTGCGGGCGAACGGGCAGGGCGAGGGCGCCGGCGACAAGCTGCCGGTGACCTATGGCCTGCTGCTGAACCTCGTCGGCGTGCTCGGCGCCGGAGCGACGCGCGAGCAGGTCTGGTCCTATCTGGCGAACTACCTCGCCGATGCGCGGCCCGAGGCGCATCCCGAGCTCGACCTGCTGGTGACGTCCGCGCTCGCCTACAACCGCGACTTCATCGCGCCGAGCTTGTCGCGCCGCAAGCCCGAGGGCGGCGAGGCCGCCGCGCTGGCGGCGCTCGACGAGGAACTCGCCGCCACCTCCGACGATGCCACGGCGGAGGAGCTCCAGAACATCGTCTACGAGATCGGCAAGGACCCGCACTACGGTTTCGAATCCTTACGCGACTGGTTCAAGGCGCTCTACGAGACCCTGCTGGGCTCGAGCCAGGGGCCGCGGATGGGCAGTTTCATCGCGCTCTACGGCGTGGCAAACACCCGGGCGCTGATCGCGGAGGCGCTGGATGGACATCCCCAGGCGGACACCTGAACAACTGGCCGAGGACCTGCTCGGCCGCCGCTTCGAGGAGCTCGTCGAGGAGGAGCAGGACGCGCTTCGGCGGATCTGCTCGACCCGGCGGCCGGGGCTCGATCCCAAGGAATTCGCCGCGCTTCATGCCAGCGCGGCCGACCGCCTGGCCGACAAGGTCGCCGCGGTCGGCGGGTCGTGGAGCTTCATCGTCGGCTTCGTGGTGGTGCTGGTCGTCTGGGCCGGGCTCAACAGCCGCGTGCTGGAGGCCTTCGGGCTGCATCCCTTCGATGCCTATCCGTTCATCTTCCTCAACCTGCTGCTCTCGATGCTCGCCGCGATCCAGGCGCCGGTCATCATGATGAGCCAGAACCGCCAGGCCGCGAAGGACCGCGTGGCGGCGCGTCACGACTACGAGGTCAATCTCCGGGCCCAGCTCGAGATCATAAGAGTGCAGCAGCAGCTCGAGGACCTGATCGAGCGGCTGGACAGGATCGAAAGCGGATGGAAGCCCTAGCTTGGAGACCGCCGGGCCTGGCTCCTGATCCACCGGTCGATCTTCGCCTCGAGCACGGGCAGCGGCAGCGCGCCGCTGTCCAGCACCTGCTCATGGAACTGGCGAATGTCGAACTTCGCGCCCAGCGCCTTCTCCGCCCTGGCCCGCAGCCGCTGGATCGTCATCGCGCCGAGCTTGTAGCTGAGCGCCTGGGCGGGGTTGGCGATATAGCGCTCGACCTCGCTGGTCGCATCGGTGCGGCCCATGCCCGAGTTCGCCAGCATGTAGTCGATAGCCTGCTCGCGGCTCCAGCCCTTGGTGTGGATTCCGGTATCGACCACCAGCCGCATCGCCCGCAGCATCTCGTCGTCGAGCGTGCCCCAGTGCTGCATCGGGTCCTTGTAGAAGCCCATCTCGTAGCCGAGCGTTTCGGCATAGAGGGCCCAGCCCTCGACGAAGGCATTGTTGCCGCCGAAGCGCTGGAAATCGGGAAGCGAGGCGTTCTCCTGCGCCCGGCTGATCTGGAAGTGGTGCCCCGGTGCGCCTTCGTGGAGGTAGAGCGTGGTCATCCCGGTGAGGAACCGGCTCGGCAGGTCGTAGGCATTGTAGAAGAAGATGCCCGGCCGCGTCCCGTCGGGCGAGCCCTGGTTGTAGCTGCCGCCGGCCTCGTATTTCTCGCGGTATTCGGGGAAGGACTGGATCACCAGCGGGGTGCGCGGCGCGCGCAGGAAGTACTTGGGGATCTGGGCGTCGACGGCCTTGCCGATCGCCGCGAAGCCCTCGGCGAGCTCGGCCTTGGTCTTGGGATGGAACTTCGGGTCCTTGCGGATGAAGTCGAAGAATTCGCGCAAGCTGCCCGCAAAGCCCATTTCCGCGCGAACGCCTTCCATCTCGCGCTGGATGCGCGCCACTTCGCGCAGGCCGAGGCGGTGGACCAGGTCGGGGTCGAGGCGCAGCGTCGTGTGCCGTTCGATCAGCCGGCGATAGATGCCGCCGCCCCCGCGCATGGCCGAGAGACCGGGCTGCGCCCGCGCGACCGGGAGGTACTCGTCGCTGAGGAAAGCGCGCAGCCGGCGGTAGGCGGGCAGGATCTCGTCGCGCACGACACGGGCGTAGGAATCGCGCAACTGCGCCTTGACCGGCTCGGGCATCCGCGCGGGCAACTGCTTGACCGGCGAATAGAACGGTGAGCCTTCGACCCCGAGCGCGATCAGGGCATCGACCTGCGCGATCATGTTGGTGACAGTCAGCCGCGATTCGACGACACCGGATTCCATTCCCTCGCGGAACCGCAGCACCGCCTGATCGAGCACATGGGCGAAGGCGGCGTCGAGCGCGAGGGCGCGGCGATAGTCGCTCTCGGTTTCGTAAGAGATTGCCCCGCCCTGGGCCATCAAGGTCGGGAACTCGACCTGCAGCCCGCCGAAATGGTTGAGCGGCCGCACCGCGGTCAAGGCTCGGACCTGCGGCTGGAGCCAGGCCAGCTCCTGCCGCTTGTCCAGCAGGAAGACGTCGTAGGAAAGCTGTCGGGGCGGGGTGAGCTTCTTGCGGTCGATCCTGGCGAGCGCGGCCAGGCTTTCGCGAACCGCGGCCAGCGACAGCCGGTCGGCCTCGTCGGTGAACAGGCGCGAGAAAGCCCCGGGATCGGCGAGCTCGCCGCGGTAGATCCGCTCGAGCGGATCGGTGTCCTGTTCCCGCCGGGCGTCCTCGGCGAACAGCAGCGCCAGCCGGGCATCTTCGTCGCGCAGGCTCTCCGGGGCGATCGCCGGGAGCGCGGCCGGGGCGGCCCGCGCGGCTGACGGGATGAGGGCCGGACCGGCCAGGACCGGGAGGAGCGCCCAGGCGAGCGAGCGCATCAGGCGCGCGGCTTCCATGGGCGGGTCCGATACCATTTGGTGACGATGTACTTCACCCCGCGCACCACCGGCGTGCCGGCATGGAGGGTCGACAGGTTGGGTTCGCCGTCGGGGGAGATGTTGTTCCAGGCCAGCAGCACCCCGCGCCGCGGCGCGCTCGAATAGCCGAGATAGGGAAAGTCCGTTGCGCCGCCTTCCTCGACCTCGCTGAGGTAGATCATCGCGGTCCAGCAGCGCTGCCCGCCCTCGCGCGATTCCTTGGGCCAGAACTTCGCATCGGTAGGAAACCAGTCGCAATGAACGCGAAATTCCTCGCCGGGCCGATAGCGCTGGCCCTGGACCGTCTCACCCCAGGCCGTTTCCAGCCCGAGCAGGTCGTCGATCCGGCGCGTGACCATCCGGACGAACGGATCGTAGGGATCGACGTCGCCCGAATAGGAGGTGCGGGCACTGCCGTCGCCGGTGCCGGCATAGAGCGTCGAAGGCTTCGCCGCCGCTTCGACCAGGGCGATCATGCGGTCGCACTCCGCCGCGGTCAGGAAGCCGTGGGCAAGGTATAGCTCGGCCTGTTCGACGGGCACCTTGTGCACCCCGGGGTCGGCCGCCAGGCGCGCGCGGACCCGCTCCCCCACGCGGACCAATGCGGCCCGGTCGGGATTGGTCGCGGCAGGGGAACCGTTCGCCTTGGACATCGCCGAGCAGCTACCGGGGCTTGGCCGGTAACCGCAAGCATTTCCGTCGCCTTGCAAAAAAGAAGGGCCCCCGTCGCTGAACGGGAGCCCTGATTGCCGGTCCACTCACCCGGCAACTCTCCGGCAAGGGGAAGGGGGATGCCCTTACCAGAAGAAGTCGTTGATCACGTCCACCACTTCGCCGGTGTAGATGTCCACCAGCAGGGCGTCGTCGTAGTAGCGCACCCAGCGGTAGGGGCCGTAGGCCTCCGGCAGGCGGTACTGGTAGGGATCGTCGATCCAATAGCTGCTGCTGTAGAACAGCGGCTCGAGCATGAAGCCGATGTTCAGGCGGCGGTACGACCAGTTCCGGTAGGGCGCATAGTAGCGGTCCATGCGGAACAGGTTGCGGTTGGAGTTGCGGTAGCCGAACCAGTTGTAGCGGTTGTCGTTGCGCCAGTTGTTGTTCCAGCCACGGTCGTTGCCGCTCCAGCGGTTGCCGCCGTTCCAGCGCCGGTCGTTGTCGTTGCCGCGCCAGCGGTTGCCGTCGTTCCAGTTGCGCTGGACGTTCTGTTGCGGAATGGCCTGGCCGCGCAGGCTGCGCTGTTCGCCGCCGCGGTTCTGGCCGTTCCAGTTCTGCTGCTGGCCGTCGTTCTGACGCCAGGAGCGCGCGCCTCCGCCTCCTTGGCCGGCGCCTTGCCAGGGCGAGCGAGCCGGCGGCTGGGCTTGGGCTTGCGGCTGAGCCTGGCGTGCTTCGACCCCGCCGCCGCGGTTGCCGCCGCCGTCACCGCGGCCCTGCCAGCCACGGCCTTCGCCGCCGCCTGAACGCGCGGCGCCGTTCCGCTGGCTGGCAGATTGCCCGCCGCCATTCTGACCGCTATTGTTCTGGCCGCCCGTATTCCAGCCCCAGCTTGCGGGCTGGGCCGAAGCCGTGGCGGGAAGGGCTGCGGCCAGCGCGAGAGCGGCGATGCCGCCCGTCTTCAAGAACCTACCTACGGCCATCGCCGTTCTCCATCTCCAATTGCCGCACATTGCGGCGTGTTGAGGATGGGTTAACCGATTCGCGCTGTCGGCAAGGTGAATGGCGGGCGTGGCCTGCCGTTCAGGTTGGCAACGTCGGGCCGCCCGAAAATTTGGTACATCCATCTGCCTATGATAATCGTCGCGATGATGATGGAATTCCAGCCTCTCAACACTGCCCCGCTTCCGGTGCCGCTGCGGGTCGAGGACTATCTGCTGCTGGATCGCTCCGGGGCATTCGACAGCTATCGGAAGACGGAGCTCATCGAGGGGGAAGTGCTCTACATGAATGCGCAGCATCGGCCGCACGCACGCATGAAGTCGCGGCTGTTCCTGCTGTTGGCCGGGGCGCTGAAAGGCATCGGCCTCGAAGCCGTGGTGGAAGGTTCGGTCGAGATTCCGCCTTACAATGCGCCCGAGCCGGACATTGTCGTGACGAGCGAGCCGGAGGGGGAGGGACTGATTCCGCTCGCGTCGGTTCGGCTTATCGTCGAAGTCGCCGACAGCACGCTGCAAAACGACCTGACCAGGAAGGCGCAAGTCTACGCGCGCGAGGGCGTGCCCGAATATTGGGTCGTGGACGTCAACGGCCGGTCGGTCCGTCAGTTCTGGTCGCCTGGCCGGGAAGCCTATTCGGAAGCTCGCGACACTGCCTTGCCTGGCACTATCGAAGCCGTGACGATCCCTGGCCTGACCGTCGCCGCGACCGATATTTGAGATTGACGGAAATTTCAGCACCCTTGCTATACCCGGACCAATGCCTGTCGGGATAGGGATGCCATGACGAGATTATGGTCGATTGAGCGCGAGGGCTTGCGGTCCCTGCCGGTCGAGCGATTGAACAGCGAAGACCGGCTCGAGGCGTGGCTCGAAGCGGACATTTCCATCCTGAGCGATGAGCTGCTGCTGATAGGCCGGCAGGTGACCACCGCCCACGGCGGACGCATCGACCTGCTGGCCATCAATGCGGAAGGCGCGCTTTCGATCATCGAGCTCAAGCGCGACAGGACGCCGCGGGACATCGTCGCGCAGATCCTGGACTATGCGAGCTGGGTGCGGCGGCTGGATACGCCGATGGTCTACGACATCGCCAATGCCTACTGGCTGGCGAAGAGCCGCAACTTCGTCGACGAATTCCAGCGCAAGTTCGACAGGTTCCCGCCCGAGCCGCTGAACTCCAGCCATTCGATGATCGTCGTGGCGAGCGCGCTGGACCCGGCCTCCCAGCGCATCGTGGAATATCTTTCCCAGGAACACGACGTCGGCATCAACACCGCATTCTTCACGATCTTCAGCGACGGCGAGCGTCAGTACCTTTCCGCCGACTGGCTGATGGATCAGGACGAGGTCGTGGAGCGCACCGAAAGAAAGGTCCGGGCGCCCTGGACCGGGTTCAAATACGTGAATGCCGGCGAATCCGAGCATCGCTCCTGGGCCGACATGCGCCGGCTCGGCTTCGTCGCCGCGGGGCACGGGCCCCGCTGGTCGCGGCAGTTGATCGAACGGCTGTCCCCGGGCGACGTGATCTACGTGTACCAGAAGGGCGCCGGCTATGTCGGCCACGGCCGCGTCGTGGGCGAAGCGGTCATGGCCAAGGACCTCCGCGTGGGCGGGATGCCGTTGCTGGAGCACGAACTCGTCCAGCCCGGTCTGGGGCACGATCGCGACGACGCCCAGCTTGCGGAATATGTCGTGCCGGTCGAATGGCTCAGCACCTGCGGCGTTGCCGAGGCGAAGACCTTTCCGGGCGCTTTTGCGAGCCAGCACGTGGTCTGCCGACTGAGCGACCCGACCACGCTGTCCTTCCTCGAAAAGGCCTTCGCCTAAGCGATCCCAGCCGGGCGGCCCAGGCTACCGCGTCAGCTTCTTGTAGGCCAGCCTGGTCGGCCGATCCGCCGCGTCGCCCAGGCGGCGGCGCTTGTCCTCTTCATAGGCCGCGAAGTTGCCCTCGAACCATTCGACGTGGCTGTTGCCCTCGAAGGCGAGGATGTGGGTGGCCAGGCGGTCGAGGAAGAAGCGGTCGTGGCTGATGACCACGGCGCAGCCGGCGAAGTTCTCGATCGCCTCTTCCAGCGCGCCCAGCGTTTCGACGTCGAGGTCGTTGGTCGGCTCGTCGAGCAGCAGGACGTTGCCGCCGCGCTTGAGCATCTTGGCGATGTTCACGCGGTTGCGCTCGCCGCCCGAGAGCTTGCCGACGTTCTTCTGCTGGTCCTGGCCCTTGAAGTTGAAAGCGCCGACATAGGCCCGGGTCGACTGGTCGTGGCCGTTGACCTTCATGTAGTCGAGCCCGTCCGAGATCTCCTCCCAGACGTTGTTCTTGTCGTTGAGGTGGTCGCGGCTCTGGTCGACGTAGCCGAGGTGCACGGTCGAGCCGATCTCGATCGTACCGCTGTCGGGCTGCTCCTGGCCGGTGATCATCTTGAACAGCGTGGACTTGCCCGCGCCGTTCGGGCCGATCACGCCGACGATGCCGCCCGGCGGCAGGGTGAACGAGAGATCCTCGAACAGCAGCTTGTCGCCATAGGCCTTGGTCAGCCCCTTGGCCTCGATCACCTTGCCGCCGAGCCGCTCGGGCACCTGGATGACGATCTGGGCCTTGCCGGGGATGCGGTTCTCCTGGCTCGCGACGAGCTGCTCGAACTTGGCGATGCGCGCCTTGGACTTGGTCTGGCGGCCCTTGGTGCCGGCCCGGATCCACTCAAGCTCGTCCTTGATCGCCTTCTGCTTGCCGGACTCTTCGCGGTCCTCCTGCTCAAGGCGCTTGGCCTTCTTCTCAAGGTAGGTCGAGTAGTTGCCTTCATAGGGGAAGTACTTGCCGCGATCGAGCTCGAGGATCCAGTCGACCACGTTGTCGAGGAAGTAGCGGTCGTGGGTGATCATCAGCACCGCGCCGGCATATTCCTTGAGGTGGTTTTCCAGCCATTCGACCGATTCGGCGTCGAGGTGGTTGGTCGGTTCGTCGAGCAGCAGGATCGACGGCTTCTGGATCAGCAGGCGGGTGAGCGCGATGCGGCGCTTCTCGCCGCCCGACAGATTTTCCACCGACCAGTCGCCCGGCGGGCAGCGCAGCGCCTCCATGGCGATTTCGAGCTGGTTGTCGAGCGTCCAGCCGTCGACCGCGTCGATCTTGCCCTGCAGGTCGCCCATTTCCTCCATCAGCGCGTCGAAGTCCGCGCCTTCCGGCGGATCGGCCATGATGTTGGAAATCTCGTTGAAGCGGTCGACCAGGTCGGCCACTTCGCGCGCGCCGTCCTTGACGTTTTCCAGCACGGTCTTGCTGTTGTCGAGCTGGGGTTCCTGCTCGAGATAGCCGACCGTGATGTTCTCGCCCGCCCAGGCCTCGCCGGTGAAGTCGGTGTCGATCCCGGCCATGATCTTGATCAGGGTCGACTTGCCGGCGCCGTTGGGGCCGACGATGCCGATCTTGGCGCCCTGGTAGAACTGCAGGTTGATGTTGCTCAGCACCGGCTTGGGGGCGCCGGAGAAGGTCTTGGTCATGCCTTTCATGACGAAGGCGTATTGGGCGGCCATCGAGGGGTCCTTATGGGATCGATCTGGAAGGAAGTTGCCGAGCCTCTACAGGGCGGCGCGCGGCCCCGCAAGATTGCCGCGGCGCAGGGCGTCGGAGACTTGGGCGACGGCGCGGGGCAGGAAGGCGAGGCCGACGAACCAGGCGGGCTGGACGATGGCGCCCCAGTAGAAGTTGTCGGGCCTGGCGAACAGCGCGAACATCAGCGCGTAGCCGGCGAACAGGGCGAGGCAGAACCGGGCGTCGCGCCGGCCGAGGCCGAGCCATCCGAGCAGCGGCAGCACGGCCAGGGGAAACGCGACGGGGACGGGCAGGTATTGCAGCGGCGAGGTGTCGACGATCGCCGCGATCGCCCGCACCGGGCCTCCCAGGGCGGTCCACCCCTGGCTCGCCAGGTCGCCGGGCTGGACCTGGGCGGTGACGTGATGCAGGTGGAAAGCGATCATCGCGGCAAACAGCAGGATCAGCAGGGCCCAGCCGAGCGCTTCGCGCCACTGCCGCTCCCCCAGGGCGAAGGCCAGGCCGAGCAAGGCATAGGGCAGTGCCAGCTCACGCATGGCGAGGGCGGCGGCTACGGCCATCAGTGCGGCGGGCCAGGCCTCGCGGCGGCCGATCCGCAAGGCCAGGGCGAGCGCCAGGAACAGGCCCGCCCAGCGCTCGTGCAGGATCGCCGGATCGCCGGCCAGCATGCCCGCGCTGCCGAGAATCAAGGCAGCGGCAGCGAGGCGTTCCGGCAGGCTCGCCTTTCCTCGCAGGGCGTGGAACCAGGCGAGGGCGGTGGCGGCGAGGAGGCCGAAAGCGAAGGCGCGGAGCCATTGCCAGCCGATCTGCGCGGCGATCAGGGCGAGGGTCGGCAGCCGGACGGTGATGCCGGGCTTCAGGGGATAGTGATGTTCGCGATGAAGCTGCGCCGCGGCCCGGTAATAGGGCGCACCATCGCGGACCTCGGCGGAAATGTCGCGGTAGAGCTGCTTGTCGCCGTAGTGGCCGGCATTGGCGCCGGTATCGATGGGCGGCGGCGTTTCCAGCAGGGCACCGAGCGGCGTGGCGCCGATCGACAGCACGATCGCGGCGATCAGGGTGGCAAGAATGATCGCGCGCGCCGGCATGGTGGCATCTGTGCCAACCGTGCCGACGCGCGCAAGTTTAACGGCGTCGGTTATCCCGAAGGATCGCCAAGGACGGCTTACCAGTGGTTGCCGCGATAGCCGTATCGGTTGTCGTAGCGGTGATGGTGACGGTCGTGCCGGTCGTCCCAGCGGGCGCGGCGTGCTTCGCGGCGGGCCTGGGCGATTTCCCGCGCGCATTCGCGGCGTTCGCGCTGATATTCCCAGCGGTTGCGTGCGTTGCGCAGCTCGCGGTTGCATTCGCGGATTTCACGGCGGACCTCGCTGTTGCGATGGTCGTTGTGGTAGCCCCAGGGCTGGGCCGAGGCGGTGGTGGCCATGGCCGGGACGGCGATGGCGGCGGCGAGAAGAAGTTTCAGCATGTCGGCTCTCCGTGTCGTGTGACGGTGCCAAACTCGCACCGGACGGCTGAACGGCTCCGGAGCAAACCGTTCATCCATCGTCCAAGTGCCGGGATAGTCGCCGAAACGCCGGATTCGTGCGGTCAGTGGACGTTGCTCATGTCGGTCTCGCCCTTCGTGCGCGGCGCGATCCAGACCACGGCGGCGGCGATGAACAGGACGATCGCGGTCACGAAGAAGGTGTGATCGACCGCCAGCGTGGTCGCCTCCTGGCCGACGATGTTGCCGATCACCTGGCGGGCCTGTTCCATGCCGAAGCCGCTGTTCTGCAGCTTGGTCAGCGTGTCGTCCGGGTTGATCACGGCGGCGAGGTCGTTTTGCGAGACGCGCTGGGCATCGCCCCAGATGGTCAGCGCCAGCGCGGTCGAGACGGCGATCGCCATGGTCCGCAGGAAATTCTGCAGGCCCGCGGCAGAAGCCGTCTCTTCGGGGCGCAGCCCGTTCAGCGACAAGGCGGTCAGCGGGACGATGAAGAAGGGCATGGCAAAGCCCTGGACGATCTGGGGTATGGCCATCGACCAGAAGTCGATGCCCGAGGTCCAGCCCGTCCGGACAATCGTCATCGCCCCCAGCCAGGCGACCGAGGCCGAGATCAGGATGCGCGGATCGACCCTGGTCATCAGCTTGGCGGCCAGGGGCGCGGTGGTGATCGAGGTCATCGCGGTCAGGGCCGTGACCAGCCCGGCGTCGGTGGCATTGTAGCCGAGCGAGGTCTGCAGCCACTGCGGTATCATCACGATGCTCGCGAAGTAGGAGCCGAAGGCCAGCGCCAGGGTGAAGACCGCCGAGCTGAAGCCGCGGTAGCGGAATATTCGTAGGTCCACCGCCGGATGCTCCTCGGTCAGTTCCCAGATCACGAAGACCACGAAGCCGACGAAGGCCATGATCGCCAGGCTGAGGATCAGGGGATTGGCGAACCAGTCGCGGTCGCGCCCGAGATCGAGCATCAGTTGCAGGCAGCCGATCCAGAACACCAGCAGCAGCACCCCGATCTTGTCGATCGGCACGATCCTGATCGGGGTCTCGGCCGGGCGCAGCAGGATCCAGGCCGCGCCGGTGCAGGCGGCGGCGATCGGCACGTTGAGCAGGAAAATCCAGTGCCATGACATATTGTCGCTGATCCACCCGCCGATGATCGGGCCCAGCGCCGGGCCCAGCAGGGTGGTCATCGCCCAGATCCCCGCGGCCATCGCGCGCTTCTCGGGCGGGAAGACCCGCTGCATCAGCGTCTGCGACATCGGCATCAGGGGGGCGCCGCACAGCCCCTGGCCGATCCGGCAGGCGACCAGCATGCCCAGCGTCACCGACATGCCGCAGAGCATCGAGAACAGCCCGAACCCGGCCATGGCGAAGACGAACAGCTTGACCACCCCGACCCGTTGCGAAAGCCAGCCGGTAAGCGGCACGCAGACCGCCTCGGCGACGGCGTAGGAGGTGATGATCCAGGCACCCTGATCGAGCGAGATGCCGAGGTTCCCGGCGATGTGCGGGATCGAGACGTTGGCGATCGTCAGGTCGAGCACGACCATGAAATTGCTGAGCGCCAGCACCAGCCCGGCGAGGATTTGCCGGCGGGGGCTGAACATCGGCTGGGAGGAAGGGGCGCTGGCCACCGGCTCAGTTGCCCGAAATGTCGATCTCGACTTCCATCGACAGTCCGATCCGCAGCGGATGGGCTGCGAGTTCCTTGGGGTCGAGCTCGATCCGCACCGGCACGCGCTGCACCACCTTGATCCAGTTGCCGGTCGCGTTCTGGGCCGGGATCAGCGCCTGCGACGCGCCGGTTCCCCCGGCGATGCCGGTGACCTTGCCATGGAACACCACGCCGCTGCCGTAGATGTCCGCCGTGACCTTTGCCGGCATGCCCTCGCGCACGCCGCGCAGTTGGCGCTCCTTGAAGTTGGCGTCGACATAGAGCTGGTTCATCGGGACGATCGTCATGATCGGGGTGCCCTGGGCGACGCGCTGGCCGAGCTGGACCGCGCGCTTGGTCACGACCCCGTCGATGGGCGCGCGGATCACCGAGCGTTCGATGTCGAGCTGCGCCGAGGCGAGCTTGGCCTTGGCGGCGAGCACGCCGGGGTCGGTGTCTTCGCCGAGCCCGCGGGTGAGGACCTGGTTGGCGGTCAGCTCGCCGGTGGCGGAACTGCGCCCGGCTTCGGCCTGGGCCACGCCGGCGCGGGCCGTGGCGAGCGCGGCCTGGGCACCGGCCAGGGCATTGCGCGCCGTGGTCAGTTCCTCGCCCGAGACCGCGCCGCCGCTGATCAGGGCCTGGCGGCGCGAGAGGTCGATGCGGGCCTTCTCGACGTCGGCTTGGGCGTCGCTCAACTGGGCGCGGGCACGGGCGATGTCGGCGCCGCGGGCATTGACCTGGGCTGCCAGGGCCGTGCCCTGGGCGACGGTCTGGCGGAAGCGGCGGCGCGCTTCGGCGAGGTCGGCCTCGGCCTGAGCGACGGCGAGCTGCGGATTGGTCGGGTCGAGCTTGACCAGGACCTGGCCGCGCTTGACGAATTGCGTGTCCTTGACCGCGACCTCGATCGCCGAGGCCGAAATCAGCGGAGTGACCTGCGCCACCTCGGCGTTGACATAGGCATTGTCGGTGCTGATCTGATTGCGACCGATCAGGAAATAGTAGAGCCCCCAGGCGACGGCGATGACGGCGACCACGATCGCCAGCCGGGTCAGCCAGGTCTTGCGCTGCGCGGTGCGGCGGATTTTCGCTTCCGCTTCGGAGACGTCGATGGCGGTCGGCTCAAGCATGCGGGACTTCCCCTGTCGTAAAGCCGCCGCCCAGCGCCCGGATCAGGGACACGTCGGCGCTGCGCGCAGCGGCTTCGAGTTCGGCGACGGCCGTGCGGGCCTGGACCAGGCGGTCCTCCACGCTCAGCACGTCGAGATAGTTGGACAGCCCGCCCTCGTAGCGGCGGCGGGCGATCGCATAGGCCTCGTTCGAGGCGGCGAGGGCCTTGCGCGCCTCGGCCAGGCGCTGGGCGATCATCGCTTGCGCGGTGACCGCGTCGGCGGCGTCCTGATAGGCGGCGAGGACGATCTTGTCGTAGTTCGCCACGGCCTCGTCGTAGGTCGCGCGGGCGCCCTTGTAGGCCCCCTGCAGCGCGCCGCCGTGGAAGATCGGCAGGGTGACCGCGGGGCCGGCGTTGCCGAAGGTCGAATCCCCGGCGATCAGGTTGCCGATGCCCAGCGACTGGAAGCCGATCAGCGCCGAGAGATTGACTGCTGGATAGAAATCGGCGCGGGCGACCTTGATCCGGCTCGCCGCGGCCTCGACCCGCTCGCGCGCGGCGGCCACGTCGGGACGGCGGCCGATCAGATCGGTGGTGGCGCCCGCCGGTAGGTCGCGCCGGGCGAGCACGACCGGGGCGGGGCGAGCTATCTCGAGGCCCCGGTCCGGCCCGGCGCCGACCAGCGCGGCAAGCTGGTGGCGGCGCGTGGCGATCCACTGGTCGGCCTCGGTCACGGCGGCGCGGGCGGTGGCGGCCTGGGCTTCCGCCGCGGCCAGGCTGCCGCGGGTGTCGAGGCCCTGGGTCACCCGGTCCGCGACCAGTTTCCGAGACGACTCGCGGATCGTCAGCTCGGCGGCGCGGATGTCGCGCACCGCGAAGAGCCGGGCGAGATCGACATAGGCCGAGGCGATGCCGGTGGTCAGCAGCAACCGGGCCTGATGCACGTCGACCTCGGCGGCGCGGCGCTCGGACGTGGCCGCGGCGAGGGCGGCGCGGTTCTTGCCCCAGAGGTCGAGGTCGAAGTTGAAGCTCGCGGCGATCTGCGCGCTGTCGTGCCAGCCGGCGGGCAGGAACTGCTTGAACTGATCGGGATAGCCCAGGTTCAGGCTCTGGCGCTGCACGCCGACCTTGCCGCTGGCGTCGAGCGAAGGCAGGCCCGCGGCGCCGGTCTGCTGGACGATCCCGGCGGCGCGGCGATAGCGCGCGGTCGCCGTGGCGACGTCGGGCGAGGCCTTGAGCCCTTCCTCGATCAGCGCGGCGAGCTGCGGGTCGCCATAGTCCCGCCACCACATCTCTTGCGGCCAGGCCGCGGCGGCGCTGGCCGGCAGGCTACGCTCGGCGGCGATGGATTCGGGCGCGCGAGGCAAGGGCCTGGGGCCGAGATCGGGCACTCCGCAGCCGGCCAGTGCGAGCAGCAGTGCCGAGGCGGATGCCTGGGGAAGGAAACGGAAAGATTGCATCGAAAAGCGTACCAGTCGGTATGATGCTGCCCTTTGGGCCGACCGCGGACCGCTTGTCAATCGAAAAATCGTACTGTATGGTACGAAAATGATCGACACGCTGCTAAGCCCTCCCAGCCGTCGCGAGGCCAACCGTCAGTCCCGCCGGGAGGCAATCCTCGACGTGGCGCAGGGTTCCTTCCTGGAACAGGGTTACGCCGGTACGTCGATGTCGGGCATCGCGGCCCAGCTCGGCGGGTCCAAGGGCACCTTGTGGAGCTATTTCCCCTCGAAAGAGGCGCTGTTCACCGCCGTGGTCGAGCGCGCGACGGATGAGTTCCAGCGGCAACTCATGCTCATCCTCAATCCCGACGACGATCTCGAGACGGCGCTGCGCCGGTTCTGCAGCGAGTTCCTCGCCAAGATCACCTCGAGCGACGCGATCGGGCTCCATCGTCTCGTCCTCGGCGAGACCAGGCGCTTCCCCGAGCTCGGCCGGATCTTCTACGAACGCGGCCCGCGCCAGACCCATGTGCTGCTGGCCGGATTCATCGCGGCGGTGCAGGGCCGAGGCCGCCTGCCGGGGGTCGAGCCGATCCGCGCGGCCCAGCACCTGACCTGGCTGTGCATGTCGGGCCATCACCAGATGCTCCTGACCGGCGTGATCGCCAGCGTTTCGGCCAAGGAATGCGCCGAGGACGTCGAGGCGGCAATGACCACCTTCATGCGGGCCTACGACACAGCGGCGCGGGACGGCGGCCGGATCCCGTAACGGTGCGAACGCGATCGCCATGACCATGACTGTTCCCCTCTGACTGCCGTTGTGCGGGAAAGTTTCGCTTGGCGGAAGCCAGGCGGGAGGCTTTTACCCCGGCAATGCCGCCGCTGCCGCCGCCATGTCGGCGCCGCGCCGCGTTCGCGGCAAGCGGTGCTTCACGGCTTGGCCTTCGCGGCGTTCGGGGGCCGGACCGGCGGTGGGCCCGGAGAAGATCGATCGGGCGCTCGGCGGCGGCTCGGCGCGCGGACGCGCCCATATATGAAGCTGTCCCTTAGCGCATCCTTCCATTCCTGCATGGATAATGCACCATCAAACTCGGGGACCAAACACCTGGAGGGGCGTTTGTTTCGTCACACCGCTTGCTACATTACTTGCTACAAGGGAGATCAGAGAATCCGCAGTTTTCTACGGCTCAAGGAAGTGGTCGGCCTTTGCGTTGTCCTATAGAACTTTGTGTGAGAGCCTGATTGGAAATTAAGTTGAGTGGTATCAGCAGGTTAGCTTGACGGCT
>JASGGH010000040.1:0-26209 GCA_047605105.1 Novosphingobium sp.
CAGCAGGGCAAGGCGACCTCGACCAACCCGATCGCCTCGATCTTCGCCTGGACCCGCGGCCTGATCTATCGCGGCAAGTTCGACGGCACCCCCGAAGTCGTGCAGTTCGCCGAGACGCTGGAACGCGTCTGCATCGAGACCGTTGAAAGCGGCAAGATGACCAAGGACCTCGCCATCCTGATCGGGCCGGACCAGCCCTGGCTGACCACCGAGAAGTTCTTCGAGGCGATCGTCGAGAACCTCGAAACCACGATGGCCAAGGCCTGAGCGAAGGCGGCGCCTGACGGACTCCGATCCCAAGGCGCCGCGCAGGCAGGCGACCCCCGGAAGTGCTCCCGCCGGAACCCGAACCCGATCACCTTGACCGGCAGCAGGCGCCGCCGCTCGACCTTGTGGAGCGGGCCATCGACACCTTGGCCGCGGAAATCGCGGAAGAAATCGGCGTGCTTTTCGAGCACCAGGGTCGCGATCCCGGCCCGGGCGAACAGCAGCCCGGCCATCATTCCGGCAGGACCGCCGCCGACTATTACCACTTCGGGCGTATTTTCGGGCATTTTCGGGCCTCCCACGCAGTGACAACTCGGGCCGGGTTCCCTTAGGGTAGCCCCATGGCCACCGAACTCAATTCCCCCGTCCTGTCAGATTCCCTGGTTATCCTCGGCGCCGCGGGGCTGGTGATCCCGCTGTTCGCGCGCTTCCGGATCACCCCGATCATCGGGTTCATCCTGGTCGGCCTGGCCGTCGGCCCCTACGGCCTCGGGCGGATCGTGCCGCAGGTGCCGTGGCTCTATCACTTCACCATCACCGATCCCCACGGGCTGGAGCCTTTCGCCGAGTTCGGGATCATCCTGCTGCTGTTTTCGGTGGGCCTGGAGCTGTCGTTCAACCGCCTCTGGGCGATGCGCAAGCAGGTGTTCGGGGTCGGCGCCCTGGAGCTGCTGGTGGCCGGCGCACTGCTGGCCCTGGCGATCTTCTTCACCGGCGAGAGCACCAGCGGCGCGATCGGCCTGGGCCTCGCCCTGGCCATGTCGTCGACCGCGCTGGTCCTGCGCATCGCCGATACCAAGACCCCGGTCGGCAAGGCGGCCCTGGCCATGCTGCTGTTCGAGGACATCGCGCTCGTGCCGATCATCTTCCTGCTCGGCGCCCTGGCCCCGGTGGCCGCCAGCGACGGCGGCGACATGTTCCGGACGCTCTGGCTCGGCCTGCTGGTGATCCTGGGCCTGCTGGTGATCGGCCGCTTCCTGCTGCCCCGCCTCTTCGCCCAGGCCGCGCGGACCAAAAGCCCCGAGGTGTTCCTCGCGGCCAGCCTGCTGGTGGTGATCGTCGCCGCGCTGGCCACCTCGGGGGTCGGCCTCTCGCCGATCGTGGGGGCGCTGATCGCCGGCCTGCTGATCGCCGAGACCGAATACCACGGCGAGGTCGAGACCATCATCGAGCCGTTCAAGGGCCTGGCGCTCGGCATCTTCCTCATCACCATCGGCATGAGCATCGACCTCGAGGTGGTCTGGGCCAGCCTCGGCTCGATCCTGCTGGCGACCGCGGGCGTGCTGATCCTCAAGGCGGCGGTCACCGCGGTGCTGCTGCGGATGATGGGCGCGCGGCGCGGCACGGCGACCGAGACCGGGATCCTCATGGCCAGCCCCTCCGAGACCACGCTGATCGTCCTCACCGCCGCCGCCAGCGCCCAGCTGATCGGCGCCGAGACCGCACAGTTCTGGCAGATTGTCACCGCCATCGGCATGACCGTGACCCCGCTGCTCGCCCTGCTCGGCAAGCGCCTCGCCCGCCGGGTCGATGCCGTGCCGAACCAGCCGGTCGAGGAGGACGGCACCGCCGGGCGCGCGATCATCATCGGGTTCGGACGTACCGGGCGGCTGATCGCCGACATGCTCAAGGTGCACGGCAAGCGCTACGTCGCGATCGATTCCGACGCCGACCTGATCGAGGACGGCCTGCGCCACGGCTACAGCGCGACCTTCGGCGATGCAGCCCAGCCGCAGACCCTGACCCGCCTCGGCGTCGACCAGGCCACCGCGGTGATCCTGACGATGGACGAGCCGGTGGTGATCCAGCGCATCGTCAAGAAGCTGCGCAGCCAGCACCCTCAACTGCCGATCATCGCCCGCGCCCGCGACGCCAGCCACGCCGCCGCGCTCTACCGCGCCGGGGCGAGCTCGGCGGTGCCCGAGACGCTGGAAGCCTCGCTGCAACTGTCGGAAGCGGTGCTGGTCGACCTCGGCGTCGCGATGGGCCCGGTGATCGCCTCGATCCACGAAAAGCGCGACGAGATGCGCGCCCAGATCATGGAAGAAGGCGAGCTGACGGAAAAGCCGAAGCTGAAGTCCGGCTCGCTCAGCGAACGGATGGCCTGAGCCTCGCGAACCTTTGGCGGGCTGGCGCGTCTATCTCCGGGAAGGAGAGCGACGATGCCCCAGCCCAACGACCCCGGCAGCGACAAAAGCCCCGCCCACCAGACCGGCGAGCAGTGATCCCATCGGGTCCGCCGCCGGCCGAATCTCAGGCGGCCAGCACCGCCTTGACCGCCCCGATGGCCTCGGCCGCCTTGGCCGCGTCCGGTCCGCCGCCCTGGGCCATGTCGGGCCGGCCGCCGCCGCCCTTGCCGCCCAGCACTTCGACGCCGGCGCGGACCAGGTCCACGGCGCTGACCTTGCCGGTGAGGTCGTCGGTCACCGCCGCGGCGATGCTCGCCTTGCCCTCGTTGACAGCGACAATCACCGCCACGCCCGAACCCAGCCGCTGCTTGGCCTGATCGAGCAGCCCGCGCAGTTCCTTGGCATCGAGCCCGTCGATGACCTGGCCGGAGAATTTGACCCCGCCGACGTCCTCGTCAGCCGCTGCCGGAGCGGCCCCACCGCCACCGCCGAGCGCCAGCGCCTTCTTCGCATCGGCCAGCTCGCGTTCGAGCTTACGCCGCTCGTCGAGCAGCGCGGCAACGCGCGTCTCGACCTCGTCGGGCGTGGTGCGCAGCAGGCTGGCGGCGCTCTTCAGGGCTTCCTCGCGGCCGACCAGCCACTGGCGCGCGCCCTCGCCGGTCAGCGCCTCGATCCGGCGCACGCCCGAACTGACCGCGCTCTCCGAAACGACACGGAACACGCCGATGTCGCCGGTGGCGCTCACGTGGGTGCCGCCGCACAGCTCGACCGAATAGTTGCGGCTGTCCGCCCCGGCGCGGCCCATGCTGAGCACGCGGACCTCCTCGCCGTACTTCTCGCCGAACAGCGCCATCGCCCCGGCCGCGATCGCCTCGTCGGGCGACATCAGGCGGGTGGTGACCGCCTCGTTGGCGCGGATCTCGGCGTTCACTTCGGCCTCGATCGCGGCGATGTCCTCGCTCGTCAGCGCAGTCGGCTGCGAGAAGTCGAAGCGCAGGCGGTCGGCGGCGACCAGCGAGCCCTTCTGGGTGACGTGGCCGCCGAGCCGGTTGCGCAGCGCGGCGTGGAGCAGGTGCGTCGCCGAGTGGTTGGCGCGGATCGCGTCGCGGTGCGCGACATCGACCGCGAGCTGGACCGCATCGCCGACCTTGATGGTGCCGCTCTCGACCTTGGCCTGGTGCGCATGCAAACGCCCGAGCGGCTTGGCGGTATCGGCAACGGTAAGCTTCAGACCTTCGTTGGTGGAGATGGTGCCGGTATCGCCCGACTGGCCGCCGCTCTCGCCGTAGAACGGGGTCTGGTTGGTGATGACCACCACCTCATCGCCCGCGCCGGCGCTGGGCACTTCCCTGCCGTCCTTGACCAGGGCCACGACCTGGCCCTCGCCGCTGGTCGAGCTGTAGCCGGTGAACTCGGTCGCCCCCTCGCGCTCGGCGATGTCGAACCAGACCTCGCTGTCGGCAGCCTGGCCCGAGCCCTTCCAGGCGGCGCGCGCGGCGGCCTTTTGCTGGGCCATGGCGGCATCGAAGCCCGCGCGGTCCACGCCGATGCCCCGGACGCGGAGCGCGTCCTCGGTGAGGTCATAGGGAAAGCCGTAGGTATCGTAGAGCTTGAAGGCGGTGTCGCCGGGCAGTTCCCCGCCCTCGCCCATTCCCGCGGTCGCCTCGTCGAGCAGCTTGAGCCCGTTGGTCAGGGTGCGGCGGAACTGGACCTCCTCGCGCTCCAGGGTCTCCTCGATCAGCGGCTGGGCGCGGCCGAGCTCGGGATAGGCCTGGCCCATCTCCTCGACCAGCGCGGGCACCAGGCGGTGCATCAGCGGCTCCTTGGCGCCGAGCAGGTGGGCGTGGCGCATGGCGCGGCGCATGATCCGGCGCAGGACATAGCCGCGGCCCTCGTTGGAGGGCAGCACGCCGTCCGCCAGCAGGAACGAGGTCGAGCGCAGGTGATCGGCGATCACCCGGTGGCTGGCGCGGCTCTCGCCCTCGGCCCTGACCCCGGTCAGGCTTTCCGAAGCGGCGATGAGCTCGCGGAAGGTGTCGATGTCGTAGTTGTCGTGGACGCCCTGCATGACCGCGGCGATGCGCTCCAGCCCCATGCCGGTGTCGATGCTCGGCTTGGGCAGGTCGATCCGCGTGCCGTCGGCCTGCTGCTCGAACTGCATGAACACCAGGTTCCAGATCTCGATGAAGCGGTCGCCGTCCTCCTCGGGCGATCCCGGAGGGCCGCCCCGGATATGCTCGCCGTGGTCGTAGAAGATCTCGCTGCACGGGCCGCAGGGCCCGGTATCGCCCATCGACCAGAAATTGTCCGAGGTCGGGATGCGGATGATCCGCTCTTCCGGCAGGCCGGCGATCCTGCGCCAGAGCTCGAAGGCCTCGTCGTCGGTGTGATAGACCGTGGCGGTCAGCTTCTCCGCCGGGAGGCCCCATTCCCTGGTCAGCAGCGTCCAGGCATGGGTGATCGCCTGTGCTTTGAAGTAGTCACCGAAAGAGAAATTCCCCAACATCTCAAAAAAAGTATGGTGCCGCGCCGTATAGCCGACATTGTCGAGATCGTTGTGCTTGCCCCCGGCGCGCACGCATTTCTGGGAAGAGGCGGCGCGCGGCGGATCGCGGGTCTCGAGGCCGGTGAAGACGTTCTTGAACGGGACCATGCCCGCATTGACGAACATCAGGGTCGGGTCGTTGTAGGGCACCAGCGGCGCAGACTGGACTGCCTCGTGGCCCTGGGCCGCGAAGTAATCGAGGAAGGACCGGCGGACTTCGTTGGTCGAGCTCATGAAAGCGCCGATAACCGGCGCAAAGCCGGGCGACAAGCGCGAAGGCGTTATGAATGCGTCCTGAAAAACGCGGGCTCGCGGCCGACCGGCATGCGCGGAGCGACGACCCCCAGCGCCGAGGGCAGGATGTCCAGCGCGAGCGGCAGCGCCATCTTCATGACCTCGCCGTCCAGCGCCACCCCGATTTCACCGCACTGATCGCCGGCGCTCTCGATCACGATCGATCGCGCTTCGCCGAGCTCGGCGAAATCGGCATTGGGATCGGCCAGGCCAAGAAGAACCTTGCCGGCGAACTTGAGCAAGTGGAGCGGCCCGTCAGCCCGAACCGCGCAGATCGACAGTTCCCCGTCACCCAGCGTTTCCCGTTCCCCCAGGCTGCCGAAGTCGAGCGAATAGCGGTTGTTGCCGACGAACAGCAGCGGCGTGCGGATCCGCCGCGCCTGGCCATCGATCGTCATCAGATAGTGCTGCGACCGCATGGTCTTGAGCACCTGCCAGGCGGCGGGGATCGTCCCCAGCCACTTGGGCAGCTCGTGCTTGTCGCGCTCCTTCACCAGGCGCGGATAAAGCCCGATCGAAGCGTTGTTGACGAAGATTCGCCCGCCCGCGCGGCCGAGATCCATCCGGCGGCGCTCGCCCGTCGCGGCAATGGCGGCGGCCTCGGCCAGGCCCATGGGAATGCCCAGCGCCCGCGCCAGGTGGTTGCGCGTGCCGAGCGGCAGGATCGCCAGGGCCGTCCGGGTGCCGGTCAGAAGCTGGGCCGCCCCGCCCAGCGTCCCGTCGCCGCCGCCCACCGCGATAGCCGAAGCGTCGAGGTGCCGGCGGACGGCATCGGCCATTTCATCGCCGTCGAGCAATTCGAGCGCGATTGCGCGCCCCGACGGCGCGAATGCCTCCCAGACGGTCGCTTCCAGGCGGTCGCCCAGCGCCGCGGCGGTCCCACCGGAACGGTTGATCAGCACGGGCAGGGTTGCGGACGGGGCGGCGGCCATAGGCCACCAGAATGCATCACACCGCATCCCGGTTCCCGCCTGCCGCTCAGGGACCGAGATTCCGCTTGCGACTCGGCACCGACAGGCAGAGCATCGGTTGTGTTCCCGCGCGCCGAGTGCGTGAAACAAGCGCCCGGTGCGCCTTCACGAGAGGAGGCGAGGATGGGCAGCACCCCCAACACAGGCAACCGCACCGGCAGCAAACCGGCCCGTGCCCGCGGCACCCGCGCCATCGCGCTGGTCGGGCCGGCGGGCACGGGCAAGACCAGCCTGGCCGAGGCGATCCTTTACGCCAGCGGCGCGATCCCCCGCCAGGGCAGCGTCGATGCCGGCACCAGCGTCGGCGATGCCAGCCCCGAAGCCCGCGCGCGCGGCGGGTCCACCGAGATGAATCTCATGCATTTCGATTACCTCGACGATCACTTCGCCCTGGTCGACATGCCCGGCGGCGTCGGCTTCGCGGCCGACGGGCTCAACGCACTGATGGCCGCCGACATGGCGGTGGTCGTGGTCGACCCCGCGCCGGAACGCGCCGCCCTGGCCGAGCCCATGCTGCGCCGGCTCGACGAATGGGGCGTGCCGCACGTGATCTTCGTCAACAAGATCGAGAACGCCCGCGTCGGCGCGCTGCAGGCGTTGATCGAGGAACTGCGACCGATGAGCCGCGAGCCGCTGGCCTTGCGGCAGTTGCCGATCGACGAAGGTGAGCACGTGACCGGCTATATCGATCTCGCGCTGGAGCGGGCCTATCGCTACGAGAACGGCCAGGAATCCGCATCGATCGACATTCCCGAACGCCTGCTCGAACGCGAGCACGCCGAACGCGCGCGCCTGCTGGAAAGCCTCGCCGATTTCGACGACGACTTGCTCGAGGTCCTGTTGATGGACGAGACGCCCGAACGCTCGGCGATCATGGCCGACCTCGCCGAGGACACCCTGGAAAACCGCCTGGTCGGCGTGGTGCTCGGCTCGGCGCTCACCGGCGGCGGGGTTCGCCGCCTGCTCAAGCTGCTGCGCCATGAGGCCCCCGCGCCCGAAGCGACGGCCGAGCGGCTCCATGCCGAAAACGGCGGCCTCCACGTGTTCAAGATCGCCAATGGCGGAGCGATGGGCCGGCTGACCCTGGGCCGGGTCCTGGGCGCGCCGCTCGACGAAGGCGACGAGCTCATGGTCGGCGACGGCACCGCGCGGGCCGGGTCGATCTTCTTCATGCAGGGCGACAAGACCGCCAAGCATCCCCACGCCGACCCCGGCGACGTCGTGGCGGTGGCCAAGGTCGAGGGCGCGCGCAGCGGCGCCTTGCTCGCCCGCAAGGGCACCGCCCGACCCGGTTCCGCCGCCGCCAACGACTTCGCCGTCGACTATCCCGCCCGCAATGCGGCCATCGCGATCTCGGCGCGCGACCGGCGCGACGACGTCAAGCTGTCGAGCGCGCTCCACCGATTGTGCGAAGAGGACCCGGCCCTCGAATGGAGCCAGGACGACGCGACCCACGAAACCCTGCTGCGCGGGATCAACGACGAGCATCTCCAGGTCGTCCTGGGCCGGCTGCAGCGCCGCTACGGCGTGGCGGTGGAAAGCCGAACGCCGCGGATCGCCTACCGCGAATCGATCCGCAAGCCGGCCACGCAGCGCGGGCGGCACAAGAAGCAGTCGGGCGGTCACGGCCAATACGGCGACTGCGTGATCGAGGTCCATCCGCTGGCCCGCGGCGAAGGGTTCCGCTTTGCCGACCGCATCACCGGCGGGGCGATCCCCAAGCAATATATCCCGGCAGTCGAGATGGGCATCCGCGACGCCATGCAGCGCGGCCCGCTCGGCTTTCCGGTGGTCGACGTGGCCGTGACCCTGACCGACGGCTCGTTCCACTCGGTCGACAGCTCGGAACTGGCCTTCCGCGTGGCCGGGCGCATGGCCATGCTCGAGGCGCTGACCCAGGCCGGCCCCTATCTGCTCGAACCGGTGGTGCGGGTGATCGTCGACATGCCGAGCGGATCGGGGTCCAAGGCCGGGTCAGCGCTGTCGAGCCGGCGCGGCCAGATCCTCGGCCTGTCGCCCCATCCCGAATGGCCGCGCTGGGAACGGGTCGAGGCGCTCCTGCCCGAAGCGGCCTTGCACGGCCTGGATGCCGAGCTGCGGTCGCTGAGCCAGGGCCTGGCGAGCTTCACCGCCGAGTTCGACCACCTGGCCGAACTCGGCGGCAAGCAGGCGGACGAAGTGGTCAAGGCGCAGGCGGCGGTAGCGGCCTGAGGAAACGGGGCACCCTCCATGCCCCGGAATAGGCGACGACCTCGCCCCCTTGACGATGCAGTCGGGAAACATAGACTGCCCGCTTCGGCACCACGCACGTTTGCTCGCCGCCGTTGCGCTCGCGGGTATTCCGACGGAGAGAGGAGGGTTCATGCTGAGCGTCCTGGCGGCGATCCTGATGCCATCCGCCCCGGCCACCCCGCCGATGCGGCCCGAGGATACCGAGCAATGGACGCCCGAACCCCCGGTGGTGACGCCCCTGGCCGCGGTGACTACGCCCCCGCCGTCCGACGCCGTGGTGCTGTTCGACGGCAAGGACCTGGCGCAATGGGCCTCGGAGGACGGCTCGCCGGCCCGGTGGACGGTGAAGGACGGCGTGCTCACCGTGGCCAAGGGAACCGGCGACATCCAGACGCGGCGGCGCTTCGGCAGCTATCAGCTCCATCTCGAATACCGCATCCCCGCGAACATCACCGGATCGGGCCAGGCGCGCGGCAATTCCGGGCTCTTCCTGGGATCGACCGGGCGCTACATGGGGTACGAATTGCAGATCCTCGACAGCTACCGGAACAAAACCTACGTCAACGGCCAGGCGGGCAGCATCTACAAGCAGTTCCCGCCGCTGGCGAACCCGACGCGGCCGCCCGGCGAATGGCAGAGCTACGACGTGATCTGGACCGCGCCGGCCTTCGCCGCAGACGGCAGCCTGCGCAGCCCGGCCCATGTCACCGCCTTTCTGAACGGGGTTCTGGTGCAGGACCACGCGGCGCTACGTGGCGAGACCCTGTACATGGGCCAGCCCCGCTATCGCGCGCATGGCCCGCTGCCGATCAAGTTGCAGGACCATGGCGATCCCAGCGAGCCGATCAGCTTCCGCAATATCTGGGTACGCGAGATCGGGAATTAAGGAGAAAGGGCAGCAATGGAGTAGGAAGCGGATGAGCTTCTTTGCGAAGCATTGTTCAGAAACCGCCGTTTTGTTGTCATCTCACCTCTGTAGAAAAGAGGCGCTTGAAATCACCGAGCGGGATTCCAGCAGGACGGAAATCTGGCCCGATCCCCATTTGATAGATTCTCGGTAGCCAAGGTATTTTCTTCTCAATCCCCGTCGTCAAAGCGTCGTCCGTGGTTTCGACTACGATCCGTTTCACGCCGATGGCATCGGGATCGACCCTCTCAATGCTCTTGGGATCGCGAATGTCTGTAAACCGCACCATCATCGGCCAGTCCGCGCGCGGCAATTCGGCCTTGGCCCCGCCGAACAAACCGCCAAGGCTCCCGACAGCCGACATATAAGCATCAATGTCGCCGCGTCGTGTGTCCGGCGACAAAGCAAATGTGGCAACCGCTCCGAGACTATCGTTACCTTCGGGCAATTTGAGCAGGATGAACAGCGGACCGCCGGGCAGGTCCACCGTTACCGCTTCGCCGCGTGTGACGGTCCCGCCTGCTCGTTCCTCTGCAAGCAGCCGAGTGTTGTTCTTTTCGGCCAATACTTTGTAGATCGCCGAACCCGTTTTCAAACCGGCAGGCGTCTCGACTTCAACCGTCATCCTGAAATGATAGCTGGCGCTACCACCAACATTACACCCGTAAAGAAAAAATCCGCTCCCCGCTATCCAGCCAATCGTTTCGCGTCGTGTTGCCATGTCGCCCCCATCTCCTCGACGGCTAACATATGCTTTTCGCCATTCGGTTAACCCGTCCGAAAAACGCTGCATTTCAAGACAAAGTGACCCGCAGCCCGGAAAACCGCCCTTCCCGCTTCCGGCATCTGAAAACCCGTCTCAAAATCAATGTCACGAAATGGGGTGTCGGCACAATGGATAGAACAACATGAAGCCGGGCCCTCAACGGAAAGGCCGGTTTCACGCTCCCCTTCGCCACGCACCCACCCAAACGAAGACCGGCGCGGAGGCACTCGCTCCTCCGCGCCGGTCCTGGTTCATCGAACGCGCGGAAGCCCGCCGCGTTCCTTGAGGATCAGAGGTCGTCGTCCGCGTCCGGGCCGGACATCATCTCCTCGGACAGGCCGTCGGTGCGGCCGCGGATCGCAGCTTCCAGACGGTCGCAGACTTCGGGGTTTTCCTTGAGGTAGGTCTTGGCGTTCTCACGGCCCTGGCCGATGCGGATACTATCGTAGCTGAACCAGGCGCCCGACTTCTCGACCAAGCCAGCCTTGACGCCGAGGTCGAGGATCTCGCCGATCTTGGAGATGCCCTCGCCGTACATGATGTCGAACTCGACCTGCTTGAACGGCGGGGCGACCTTGTTCTTGACGACCTTCACCCGGGTGGCGTTGCCGACGATATCGTCGCGGTCCTTGATCTGGCCGGTGCGGCGGATGTCGAGGCGGACCGAGGCGTAGAACTTGAGCGCGTTGCCGCCCGTGGTGGTCTCGGGATTGCCATACATCACGCCGATCTTCATGCGGAGCTGGTTGATGAAGATCACCATGCAGCGCGAGCGGCTGATCGAGCCGGTCAGCTTGCGCAGCGACTGGCTCATCAGACGGGCCTGGAGGCCCACGTGGCTATCACCCATCTCGCCCTCGATTTCCGCGCGGGGAACCAGCGCGGCGACCGAATCGATCACCAGAACGTCGATCGCGTTCGAGCGGACCAGGGTATCGACGATCTCCAGCGCCTGCTCGCCCGTATCGGGCTGCGAGACGATCAGCTCGTCGATGTCGACGCCGAGCTTCTTGGCATAGACCGGGTCGAGCGCGTGCTCGGCATCGACGAAGGCCGCGGTGCCGCCGGTCTTCTGCGCCTCGGCGATGACGTGCAGCGCCAGGGTGGTCTTGCCCGAGCTTTCCGGACCATAGACCTCGATCACCCGGCCGCGCGGCAGGCCGCCGACGCCGAGCGCGATGTCGAGCCCGAGCGAGCCGGTGGAGATCGCCTCCACCTGCATCGTCTCCTTCGAGCCGAGCTTCATCGCCGATCCCTTGCCGAAGGCGCGGTCGATCTGCGCCAGCGCCGCCTCAAGGGCCTTCTGACGATCCATGCTGTCCTTGCCTTCCTGAATCAGCTTGAGCTGCGCTGCCATCGTTGGTTCCTCTGCCTACCGAGCCGACCGGGAAGGTCAACTGGAACGCGGTGTATCCCGTTTGTTCCAATAGAACAAGGAGGGAACGGAAATTTTTAGTGGTTCACACGAAGGAGCCCGGCGCGACGGCCCGCCTCAGTACCGCCGCGAGACCGCGAACTCCGCCGCCTCGGCCATGGCGCTGCGTGCCTCGCCCGCCGGAAAACCGGCAATCGCGTCGATCGCGCGCTGGGCATAGAGGCGTGCCCGCTCGCGCGTGGCGCTGACCGCGTCGTGGCGGCCGATCAGTTCGATCGCATGGGCCAGGTCCGCATCCTCGGTGGCGAAGCCGGCGATCGCGTCGCGCCAGAACTTGCGTTCATCCTCGCTGCCGCGGGCATAGGCGAGGATCACCGGCAGGGTCATCTTGCCGTCGCGGAAATCGTCGCCCTGGCCCTTGCCCATCTCGGTGCTGGCCGAATCGTAGTCGATCGCGTCGTCGACCAGCTGAAAGGCGATGCCGAGGTTGCGGCCGTAGCTTTCGAGCGCCTGCTCCTCGGCCTCCGAACGCTCGGCGACGACCGCGCCGATCCGGGTCGCGGCAGCGAACAGCGCGGCGGTCTTGGCGCCGATGATCGAGAGATAGCGCTCCTCGCTGGTCTCGACCTGGCGCTGGGCGGTGAGCTGGTCGACCTCCCCTTCCGCGATCACCGCCGAGGCGCGGCTGAGGATCTTCAGCACCTTGAGGCTGCCATCCTCGACCATCAGCTCGAAGGCGCGGGAAAACAGGAAATCGCCGACCAGCACCGTCGCCGGATTGCCGTAGACGATGTTCGCGGCCGACTTGCCGCGGCGCATGTCCGAACCATCGACCACGTCGTCGTGCAGCAGCGTCGCGGTGTGGATGAACTCCACTGCCGCGGCGAGCTTGTGGTGGCGTGAGCCGTGATAGTCGCACAGCGCGGCGCCGGCGAGCGTGAGCATAGGCCGCATCCGCTTGCCGCCGCCGGCGATCAAGTGTCCGGCCAGCGCGGGGATCAGCGGGATTTCGCTCTGCATGCGGTCGAGGATCACCGCATTGACGCTGTTCATCGCATTCGCGGTCAGCGCCAGGATCGGCGAGAGCGAAGGCTCGGTCGCGCGCGAGCGCAGCGGGATCACGTCAGCGGTCATAGCGCGCGGGCCATCGCGCGCGATTGCGCCGAACGCAAGTGCAAAGGCGACAATGGCAATGCTGATTATGTCATGCTAGCGCCGCGGCGATGAGCGATACCCCGACCTCACCCGACACGACTCTCGCCGGCTACCGCGCCAGCATCGACAATATCGACGCCGCGCTGATCCACATCCTGGCCGAACGCTTCCGCATCACCAAGGCGGTCGGCGCCTACAAGGCCGAGCATGCCCTGCCCGCCTCGGACCCCGGCCGGGAGGAGCGGCAGATCGCCCGGCTGCGCAAGCTCGCGGCCGACGCCCAGCTCGATCCCGAATTCTCGGAAAAGTTCCTGCGCTTCATCATCCAGGAAGTGATCCGCCATCACGAGCAGGCCAAAGGCGCCTGAGGCCGCCAGGTGGACCTCGATATCTCGATCGAAGCCGCCTGGCCCCCGGCGACCGACTGGGCGGACCTGGCCGAGCGGGCCGCCGAGGCGGCGAGCACGGTCGCTCCCGAACTCGGCAATCCGCGCCTGTCGGCCAGCCTGCTCTTCGCCGACGATGCCGAGGTTCGCGAGCTCAACCGCCAGTGGCGGGCCAAGGACAAGCCGACCAACGTGCTCTCCTTCCCGATGCTGGAGCGCGGCGCTCTGCTCGCCCTGGCCGCCGACGGGCCGCCCGAACTGCTCGGCGACGTGGCGCTGGCACTCGAGACCTGCGGGCGCGAAGCCGCGGAAAAGGGCATCCCGCTCGCCTCCCACGCCGCCCACCTGATCGTCCACGGCCTGCTGCACCTGGCCGGCCACGATCACGAGATCTCGCCGGCCCAAGCCGATGCGATGGAAGCCCTCGAGATAAAGGCGCTTGCCCTCATGGGGCTGGCTGACCCATATGGCGAGATCAGGGAACCCTAGGGAGCTGCGGGAATAATGGCCGAAACGGGCCGAAACGGCGATTCCGGAGAGCCGGACAGTTGGCGCTCGCTGTGGCGGGGCATCCGCCGGTTCTTCGACGGCGGCGATAGCGACCAGTCGCTCCGCGCCCAGATCGAGGAAGTCATCGCCGAGCACGAGGAGGATGCCGGCGGCGACCGCGCGCCCGGCGACCTCCTGCCGATCGAGCGGCAGATGCTCCGCAACCTCCTGCATTTCAGCGAACATGACGCCGACGACGTGGCGATCCCGCGCAGCGAGATCATCGCGATCCCCTCGACCGCGACCTGGGACGAGGTGATCGAGGCTTTCGCCGAGCATGGCCACAGCCGCGTGCCGGTCTACCGCGACACGCTCGACGAGATCATCGGGATGATGCTGATCAAGGACGTCTTCCCCTACCTCGCCCGCAAGCAGGCGCCGCCGAAGAACTGGAAGGCGCTGATGCGCCAGCCGCTGTTCGTGCCCCAGGCGCGCGGCAGCCTCGACGTGCTCGCCGACATGCGCGCCAGCCGCACGCACCTGGCCGTGGTGGTCGACGAATATTCGGGCACCGACGGGATCATCACGATCGAAGACCTGGTCGAGGAGATCGTCGGCGAGATCGAGGACGAGCACGACGACACCCCGGTCGAACTGATCGTCCCGCTACCCGGCGGCCTGTGGGAGGCCGATGCCCGCGCCGAGCTTGAGGAGGTCGGGGAAAAGGTCGATCCACTGCTTGCCGAAGTCGAGGAATCGGTGGACACTCTGGGCGGACTGGCCTTTCTGCTGGCCGAGCAGGTCCCGCCCGTAGGCGCGATCCTTGTGCATCCCAGCGGTTGGAAGATCGAGGTGATCCAGGGGAATGAACGCCACGTAACCCGCCTTCGGCTGCATCCTCCCCAGCAGGCCGAGGCCCCGGAAGACTGACGGACCCTAAATTTGCCCACCGCCCGTAGACTACCGCCTTTGCGCGCCTTGGAAGCGTTCGTGCGCATCGTCCGCCTCGGTTCGGCCAAGGCGGCGGCGAGCGAGCTCGGCCTGAGCCCTTCGGCGCTGTCGCGGCGGGTCGGCGCGCTCGAGGATTTCGTCGGCAAGCGGCTGTTCACCCGCCAGCACCAGGCGATGAAGCTCACCGACGAGGGCCAGGCGTTCTACGCGGCGGTCGCGCCCAAGCTCGAGGAGCTGACCGAGGCGGTCGAATCGCAGATGGAAAGCAGCCAGGTCTGGCGGCTTCACCTCGGCGTGCCGACGCTGTTCGGTGGCCAGCGGCTGTTCCCGCGCCTGCCCGAACTGCGCAAGCTCCACCCGCGGCTCCACATCGACATCGACACCGGCCCGCACCTGGAAGCGCGGGTCGGCGATTCGCTCGATGCCGCGATCGTCCTCGCCGAAGATCCCGATCCCGCGCTCTATTCGGTGCGGCTCGACCACAACCGGGTCTACGCGATCACCTCGCGCGCGCTGGCCAACGAGATCGGACCGAAGCCCGACGTGGCCAAGCTGTCGAAGCAAACCTTCCTGATCCACCACGACCTGCCCGACAGCTTCCGCGCCTGGAAAGCCGCGCTGGGGCTCAAGGAGCTCGAGCCCGTGGCGATCGACCACTTCGATTCGGGCCAGCTGATCCTGGAGGCCGCGGCCCAGGGCCTGGGCATCGCGATCATGCACGACGACCACTTCGTCCGCGCCCACGACGACCGCCTGGCCCAGCTCTTCGACATCGATATCGAGAGCCCCTATTCCTACTGGTTCGTCTGCCGCCCGCGCGACCTGGAGAACCGCCCGGTGCGGATCTTCCACGACTGGATGACGAAGGCGGGGCTTTGAGAGCCGCTGCAATCGTGCTTGGCTGCTTCACGCTCTTGGCGGCTTGCTCCAAGCCGTCAGGAACGGCACCCTCCTCGGAAAAGTCAGCTACAGTGACGCCGCGCTATAGCCCGGGAATGCCTCTTAGCGAGAAAGATATTACCGACTATGCGCGAATAGTCTTGGATGATCGCGCCAAAGCCGAGTTTATGGGTAAGACGGTTATTCTCGGGTCTTACAACGGCGTTCAGGTGGTTGCGGATCATCCGTGCGACGATCTTTGCCCAATGTACACCGCCAGAATCGTTCACTTCGCGATCTCACCCGGCCGCGCCTGCGCCGAAGCAAAAGGCATTGAAGTGACACAGGCCCTACCTGGATGGGGTGTTACCAAGAAGTTTTGTATTCCGCCAATCCTTGGACCCGCGCCGACCGAAACGGCCAACGCGGGCTAGATTTTACTCCTCGGTGACGGTCGCCTTCTCGATCACACCCGGCTCGCGCGGCGGCTCGCCCTTGGGGAGCGCATCGACATTCTCCATGCCTTCGACCACCTGGCCCCAGACGGTGTACTGCTTGTCGAGGAAGGTCGCGTCGTCGAAGACGATGAAGAACTGGCTGTTGGCCGAGTGCGGCGCCGAGGTGCGGGCCATCGAGCAGACGCCGCGAACGTGCGGCTCGGCATTGAATTCGGCCTTCAGGTCGGGCTTGCTCGAACCGCCCATGCCGGTGCCGTTGGGGCAGCCGCCCTGGGCCATGAAGCCCGGGATCACGCGGTGGAACTTCACCCCGTCGTAGAAGCCTTCGCCAGCCAGTTCCTTGATCCGCTCGACGTGGCCGGGCGCGAGGTCGGGGCGCAGCTTGATCTTCACGTCGCCGGTGCTCAGCGCGAGGTTCAGGTATTCGGCCATTGTCATGTCTCCTCAGGTTTGCGCCGATATAGGCCGGGATCGGATAAAGTCACCCACCCAGCCGTCTCGCGGTTGCTTTTGCCGCTTGCCCGCCTAGACCGACCTCGATGAATCCCGAAGACCTCGCCGACCCGTCGCCGACCGAAGCCGTTCCCGCGGCCGAGGAGGCGCACGACGAGGACAACCGGCTGAAGCCCGACTTCGTCCGCCGGGTCCAGGACGCGCTCGACGCCGGCGAGAACGACACGGTCTACGATCTGGTCGAGCCGCTCCACCCCGCCGACGTCGCCGACCTGTTCGAGCTGATGGACCGCGACGAGCGCCTGGCCCTGGCGGCAGCGATCACCGACCTGATGGGCTCCGAGGTCTTCGCCGAGCTCAACGACCACGTCCGCGAACTGCTGGTCGAGGAACTCCCCGCCGAAGCCGTCGCCGACATCGCCGAGCAGCTCGAGACAGACGACGCGGTCGCGATGCTCGAGGATCTCGACGAAGACGACCAGCAGGCCGTCCTCGCCGAGATGGAGCCCGAAGACCGCGCCGCGATCGAATCCGCGCTGTCCTATCCCGAGGAATCCGCCGGCCGCCTGATGAGCCGCGATTTCGTCGCGGTGCCCGAGCATATGAAGGTCGGCGACCTGATCGACTACCTGCGCGAGAACAAGCAGCTTGCCACCGAGTTCTGGGAAGTGTTCATCGTCGATCCGTCGCACCGTCCGCTCGGCACCTGCGCGCTGTCGTGGATCCTGCGCGCACCGCGCCACATCGCACTGACCGACGTGATGATCCGCGACCAGACACTGATCCCGGTGACGATGGACCAGGAGGAAGTCGCGCTGCGCTTCCAGAAATACGCGCTGATCTCGGCCGCGGTGGTCGACGAGGCCGGGCGGCTGGTCGGGCAGATCACGGTCGACGACGTGGTCCACATCATCCAGGAAGAGGCCGGCGAGGACGCGCTGCTGCTCTCGGGCGCAGGCGACGGCGACATCAACGAGCCGATCGCGCTGACCATCCGCACCCGCCTGACCTGGCTGGTGGTCAACCTCGTCACGGCGATGGTCGCGGCCAGCGTGGTCGGCATGTTCCAGGGCGCGATCGCCAAGTTCGCCCTGCTGGCCGTGCTGATGCCGATCGTCTCGGGCATGGGCGGCAATGCCGGAACCCAGACCCTGGCGGTGGTGGTCCGCGCGCTGGCCACCAACCAGTTGACCGACGCCAACACCTGGCGGATGATCCTGCGCGAACTGTCGATCGCCCTGGCCAACGGCTTCGCGCTCGGCGTGCTGATCGGCGCCGGCACCGCGATCGTCTTCGCCAACCCGCTGCTCGGCGCGGTGATCGCCTCGGCCATGGTGATCAACAACCTCGTGGCAGGCCTGGCGGGAATCCTGGTGCCGGTGGCGCTCGACCGGCTGCGCGTCGATCCCGCGGTCTCGTCGGCGGTCTTCGTGACCATGGCCACCGACGTCATGGGCTTTTTCTCGTTCCTCGGCCTTGCGGTTCTCTCCGGCCTCGCCAGTTAGGCTTGATGCCGCTCCACATGACCAAGATCGCCTATGGCAGCGAAAGCGTGGACACACTGCGCGATTGGCTGGAAAGCCATTCGGGCGAGGCCTTGATGACCACGCGCTATCTGCCCACCCGCCACGCCGAGATGGCGGGCGGTTCGCTCTACTGGATCCATCAGCACGCCATCGTCGGCCGCTCGCCGCTGCTGGGCTTCGCCCAGAAGGACGACGGCAAGTGGTGGATTCGGCTCGAACCCAGGCTGATCCTGGTCCATCCCCAGCCCAAGCGCGCCCATCAGGGCTGGCGCTATCTGGCGGAGGCCGACGCGCCGGAGGATTTCGTCGGCGGCGAGATCGGTGAAGCGCTGCCGGGCAAGCTGGTGAGCGATCTGGCCAAGCTGGGGCTGGTCTGACCGTTCGGCGCGATTTGACGCCGTGACCGCGATACCGTTCACGCAAGCGACAGCTTGCGGCTAGCATTGCCGCGGCAAGGGTGCGCTCCGGCCCGACCGAGGTATACCGCGCAGCCCATGCACTCGTCCTTTTCTCCTACCGCCTACAGCTATCGCCCCTCGCCGCGCAGCCGCGCCACCGCGCTCGGGCTGTCGCTCGGGATTTGCGCGCTGATCGTGGCGATGCTGATCCAGATGGGCGCCTTTTCCCCGCACAAGGACAAACCGGCTCCCCGCATGACGGCGATCACCATCTCCCCGCGCGCGGAGACCCCGGCCGCGGTGAAGACCCATACGATCGCCGCCTCGGCCCCCAAGGCGGCCGAGCCCAAGCCGACACCGCCGGAGATCAAGCAACCCCAGCCGGCCACCCCCGTGCCGCCTGCCTTCATCCAGCTCTCCCGGGACGAATTCGCGGCCGCCGACATCTCCAGGATGCCGAAGCGCGCCGCCGCCGGCGGCCAGGCCGGCGGCACCGGAACGGCCTACGGCCCGGGCGAAGGCCCCGGCGGCTCCAAGCTCTACAACGCCGAATGGTATCGCGAGCCGACCGACGCGGAAATCGCGACCTACCTGCCCAAGCGCCGCCTGCCGAACGGCGGCTGGGCGACGATCGCCTGTCGGATGGAGGAGCGCTATCACGTCAGCGATTGCCGCGAGCTCGCCGAATCTCCGCCGGGCTCGGGCCTGTCGCGGGCAATGCGGCAGGCGGCCTGGCAGTTCCTGGTCCGCCCGCCGCGGATCGACGGCAAGCCGCTGCTCGGCACCTGGGTGCGCATCCGCTTCGACTTCACCGTCAAGCCCGCGCCCGACGATGCGAGCACCACGCCGGATTAGAGCCCGATCACCAGCGTCGAAGCCGATCCGATGCTAACGCGCGAGCCACCAGCGCATGAGATGGCTGGCGATCGCCTGGCGGCCGGGCGCGTTGAACGCCGTGCCGTTCTCACCGCGATCGGCCGCGGCAATGGCCTCGGCAACTTCGGCGCGGGTGAACCAGCGCGCGTCTTCCAGCTCGGTCCTGTCGATCGTCAGCGCCGGATCGTCGGCGTGCGACAGGCAGCCGATCATCAGGTTCGAAGGGAACGGCCAGGGCTGGCTGGCGATGTAGGTCACGTCGCGAACGACCACGCCGGCCTCCTCATGGACTTCGCGCGCCACGGCCTCCTCGAGCGATTCGCCCGGCTCGACGAAGCCGGCCAGGGCCGAATAGTTGCCTTGCGGAAACCGCGGCTGGCGACCGAGCAGGAGATTATCCTCATGCTGGACCAGCATGATCGTCACCGGATCGACACGGGGGAAGTGCTCGGCGGAGCAGGCGCTGCAATCACGCTGCCAACCGCCCTTGGCGGGCTGGGTCGGGCTACCGCAGACCGCGCAGAAGCGGTGCCGGGCATGCCAGTTCACCAGGCTGCGGGCCGTCCCGTAAGCCGCCAGGTCCTCGCCCGAGAGCGCCGCCAGCGCCAGCCACATCCGCGGATTGCCCGGCGCGGCACTACCTGCCGGCGGCACGGGCGCGAAGCAGCCCTTGCCCGCCGGATCGAGCCCGAGGAAGACCAATTCCGCGGCCGGATCGGCATCGGCGAGCGACCCCCAGGCAAGTCCGCCCTCAGCATCGACCCGGGGATCGAGCCCGTCGAGCAGGAGCAGCCGTGCGCGCCAGTCCTGCAAGGCGAGCAGCGCCTGCGGGTCGGCGCGGATGTGATCGGCGCGGTCGATCCGCGAGCCGGCGAAAGCGATCGCAGCGCCGCTCATGGCTCGGCAATCTCCGGCGGCCGTGCCAGCAGGTCGCCGCGCACCGCGGTCAGGAACTCGTCGCGCAGCGGATAGGTCGCGTCGGGCATGTACTGCACGTACAGCCCCGCGCGCAGCCCCTGCCGCGCGTTGACGAAGGCTACCGTCCCGGCCGCGCCGGCCCAGCCGAAATAGCCCTCCTCGGCCCCGAGCCCGACCTTGCCGCCAGCGCCGAAGCCTGCTCCGTCGGCCATCGTGCCCTTGGTCCGGACGCCGGGCGGCAGCAGGTTCGACATGCCCAGCCTCACCGCCCGTTCCGGAATGACCTGCGTGCCGCCGATCCGCCCGCCGCCCACCAGAAGCTGCAGGAACCGGTCGTAGTCGGCCGGCGAGCAGACCAGCCCCGCGCCCCCGAAGGCGAAGGCCGGGGGATCGCGGTAAACCGAATCCGCCGGCTTATCGATCGGGACGGCAACGCCCGAGACGAACCCGTAATTGGTGGTCAGGCGCGGCGCGGCCTCGGCGGGGACCTGGAAGAAGCTGCTGGCCATCCCCGCCGGTCCGAACAGCCGTTCCTGGAGGAAGGCGCCGAACGGCTTGCCCGCCACCCGCCCGATCACCAGCCCGAGCACGTCGAGCCCCATCGAATAGGACCATGCCGTTCCCGGCTCGGCCACCAGCGGCACCGTGGCGGCGCGCCTGACGAACTCGTCCGGATCGGGGGTGGGGATCGGTGCGGTGAGGCCCGGCACCGGTAGGCGCGAGACGACTGCCGGGACGACGCCGAGCCGCAGCAGTTCCTGCGCCACCTTGTTCCCGCCGATCGAATAGCCGAGGCCCGAGGTGTGGGTCATCAGTTGGCGGATCGTGATCTGGCTCGCGGCGGGCCGCGCGTCGAGGCTCTTGGCGGGATCGATCGCCACTTTGGGATCGGCGAATTCGGGCATGAAATCCGCGAGCTTCTGGTCGAGCCCGAGCTTGCCCTCGTCGATCAGGATCATCGCGGCCATGCCGGTGACCGGCTTGGTCATCGAATAGACCCGGTAGAGGCTGTCGGGCGTCAGCGGCACCGGATTCTCGAAGCCGAGCACGCCGCGGCTCACCGTGCTCATCGGCCCGGCGCCCCAGCCGAAGGCGGCCTGGGCGCCGGCCAGCTTGCGCGAGGAAACGTAGCCGTCGAGCATCGCCGCGACCTTGGGCCACTGGCGATCGATCGAGGCAGGCGGTGCAGCGGTGGTGGGGGCAGCGAGCGTCCAGCGCGGGAGCAGGCCGGCGCCCGCCAAGGCCGCGCCGCCCGCGAGCAGCCCACGGCGGGTCAGGATCATCGGTTCAGCCACGCGTTTCGCTCTCCTCCATGCCGGCCAGCGCCAGCCGCGCCGCCTTGGCGAAAAGCGTCGGCAGGCCCGCCTCCTCGATCCGGCTCAGCGGCCACCATTCGCCTTCGCTCGTCGCCAGACTAGCCCAATCGTTTCCGAGATAAAGCAGGACCTTGAGCCGCAGGTTGAAATGGGTGAACCCGTGGCTCACCGCCCCCGCCTCGCGCCAGGGGCCGGGGAGCGGCGCTGTGTCCAAGCCGTCGCCCCGCGCCGACCAGCCGTCGTCTGGCAGCGCCCGCATCCCGCCGAGCATGCCCGTCCCGGGGCGCTTGACAAGCCGGACCTTGCCGTTGGCCGCGATCCAATATGCATGGCCGATGCGGTCCGGCTTGGCCTTCTTGGCCGCCTTGACCGGGAAGCGCTCGGGCTCGCCGCTCCGCCGCCCGGCGCAATGGTCGGCCAGGGGACAGAGCAGGCAGCGGGGATTCCGCGCGGTGCAGATCGTCGCCCCCAGGTCCATCATCGCCTGGGCAAAGTCGCCGGCCCGGCGCTCGGGCGTGATCCGGTCCGTCGCGGCGAGGATCGCCGGCTTGGCTCCGGGCAGCGGCGCGTCGATCGCAAAGAGCCGCGCGACCACCCGCTCGACATTGGCATCGACCACCACCGCGCGCCGGCCGAAGGCGATCGCGGCCACGGCGGCGGCGGTGTATTGCCCCAGCCCCGGCAATGCGCGCAGGCCTTCCTCGGTATCCGGAAACCGCCCGTCCAAGGCATCCACCGCCCGCGCGCAGGCCAGCAGGTTGCGGGCCCGGGCGTAGTAGCCCAGCCCCGCCCAGGCGGCCATGACCGCGGCATCGTCCTCGGCGGCCAGATCGCGGACCGTGGGCCAGCGCCGGGTGAATTCGGCGAAATAGGGCGCGACCGCCGCGGTGGTGGTCTGCTGGAGCATCACCTCGGACAGCCAGACTCGATAAGGATCAGGCGGCGGCGATCCGGGCGCGGCGCGCCAGGGAAGCCTGCGCGCGTGGCTGTCGTACCAGGCCAGCAGGCGAGCAGCTAGGAGCGAGGGGGGAATCGTCTCGGCGCTGGCGTCCATCCCGGCGCTATGGCATGCCGCGCCGCACGATGGAAAGCGACGCATCCGGCAAGCCGCGCAAGGCCGCTCCGAAGGACGGCCCGAAACGCTACGAGCGCCCTCGCGGCGGTCAGGCGCGCGCCATCGCCGACCTCATGCCCGAGATCGGCCGCACCGCCTTCCGCAAGTTCGGCTTCGTCCAGTCGAGCGTGCTCACCCGCTGGCCCGAGATTGTCGGGGAACGCCACGCCCGCGTCTGCCAGCCCGAGGCGATCCGCTTTCCTCCGGGCGAGAAAACCGACGGCATCCTGCAGATCCTGGTCGTCCCGGCCCATGCTCCGATCATCCAGCACGTGATTCCCGAGATCATCGAACGGGTGAACCGGTTCTTCGGCTATTCGGCCGTGACCAAGGTGAAACTGCGGCAAGGCGCGGTTAAGCCGCCGCCTGCTCCAAGCGAGCCCCGCGCGGCCCCGCCCTCGCTGCGCCCGGTGCCGGTCGAACTGGGGGATTCGCTGCGCGACATCGGCGATCCCGAACTGCGCGCCGTGCTGGAATCGCTGGCGCGCAGCCTGGGCTCGCAGAGCGAACGAGAAGGTTGAAGAGGATGCAGGACCGATGAAGCTTGGCCGATTGATCGTTGTCGCCGCGCTCGCCGTCATGACGATGGCCGCCGCCCCCGTGCGCGGCCCGCACTGGGACCGGGTGATCGCGGCGACGCCCGAAGGCGGCTACCGGGTCGGCAACCCCAAGGCGCCGACCCAGCTCGTCGAATTCGTCAGCTACACCTGCCCGCACTGCGCCCACTTCGAGAGCGAAGCCGGGCCGCCGCTGCTCCGGACCTACGTCGCGAGCGGGCAAGTGTCGGTCGAGTACCGGCCGTTCCTGCGCAACCGCATCGACGTCGCGGCGTCGCTGCTCGCAACCTGCGGCCCGGTCGCCAAGTTCCGCGGCAACCACGCCGCGATCCTCGGCGGGCAGGAGCAGTGGATGCAGGGATCGACGCAAGGCGATCAGATCGCCGATTTCGGCACCGCGATGAGGACCATTGCCCGCGACTACAAGCTCTACGACCTCATGACGCCGCGCGGCTATACCCGGACGCAGCTCGACGCCTGCCTGCAGGACCGCGCCGCGGCCGACAAGCTCGCCGCGCAGACCGAGCATGCCGTCGAGGCCCTCAAGGTCAACGCGACGCCGAGCTTCCTGATCAACGGCCAGTTGCAGGACGTTCACGACTGGAACGGCCTGCGCGCCCGCCTGCCTACGCGCTGACCGCGATTCCAGTGGGAATTCCTGTGGAGATTGCCCGCTGCGCGCGGCGCCCGGCTTCTTTCGCCGTCACCCGTGAGTTAGCTTCCCCCGATCAAATCAAGGATTGAATTCGATGATCCGCACGACACTATCGCGCCTCACCCTGGCCGGCATCGCCCTGCCACTCGCCCTCGGCCTCACCGCCTGCGGCAAGAAGGAGGCTGCCGACCTCGGCGGCGAAAAGATCGCCCCGATCGCCGCGCCCGCCGGCAAGGCCTGGGCCGATACCGTCGCCAAGACCGCCGACGGCGGCTACGTGATGGGCAACCCGAATGCGCCGATCAAGCTGGTCGAATACGGCTCACTGTCGTGCCCGCACTGCGCCAAGTTCGCTCAGGAAGGCTATGACGCGCTGGTCGGCGAGTTCGTCGGCAGCGGGCGGGTTTCCTACGAATTCCGCAGCTTCGCGATCCACCCGCAGGACGTGCCGCTGACCGTCCTGGCGCAGTGCGGCAGCACCGAGGCGTTCTTCCCGCTGATCCACCAGATCTACACCAACTTCGACGCGATGAACGCCCCGCTCAGCGATCCGGCCACCCAGCCCAAGCTGGCCGCTGCCGAGAAGATCGCCCCGCCGCAGCGCTTCGTCGCACTGGCCGAGGCGCTCGGCTATACCGAGTTCTTCGCCCAGCGCGGCATCGCGCTCGACCAGGCCAAGGCCTGCCTCGCCAACGGGGCCAATGCCCAGGCCGTCGCCGACCATGCCCAGAAGTACGGCGATGCCGGGATCAACAGCACGCCGACGGTGCTCATCAACGGCACCAAGCTGGACGCCACCGACTGGGCCGATGCCCGCAAGGCCCTGATGGCCGCCGGCGCCCGCTGAGGACAGGCCCCGGGGGCGCGACATGCGGATCAGCCGGCTCAAGCTCTCTGGTTTCAAGAGCTTCGTCGAGCCGGCTGAACTGCGCATCGAACAGGGCCTGACCGGGGTCGTCGGGCCCAACGGCTGCGGCAAGTCCAACCTGCTCGAAGCGATCCGCTGGGTCATGGGCGAAAGCTCGGCCAAGTCGATGCGCGGCGGCGGGATGGAAGACGTGATCTTCGCCGGCACCGCCCAGCGCCCGCCGCGCGACTTCGCCGAAGTCGTGATGCATGCCCAGGTCGGCGACAACCGCGAAGAGCTGGAGATCGTCCGCCGGATCGAGCGCGGCGCCGGCAGCGCCTACCGCGTGAACGGGCGCGATGTTCGGGCCAAGGACGTCGCCCTGGTCTTCGCCGATGCCGCGACCGGCGCCCATTCTCCGGCGCTCGTCAGCCAGGGCCGGATCGCCGCGGTCATCGCCGCCAAGCCCGCGCAGCGCCGCGAGATGCTCGAGGAAGCGGCTGGAATCGCAGGACTTCACGTCCGCCGCAAGGATGCCGAGCAGAAGCTGCGCGCGACCGAGGCGAACCTGGCCCGGCTCGAGGACATCATGGCCGGGCTCGACCAGCAGATCGCCGCGCTGCGCCGCCAGGCCCGCGCCGCGGAGCGCTACACCGCGCTGTCCGACAGGATCCGCACCGCCGAGGCGCGGATGACCTTCGCCCGCTGGCGCGATGCGGCGCAAGCTGCTGAAAACGCTCGCACAGAAGCGCGGAATGCCGAGGAAAAGGTGGCCCAGGCCCAGGCCCTGGCCAAGCTCGCGCAGGGCAGCCAGAACGCCGCCTCACTAGCGCTTGCGGAGACCAGGGACACCCTGGCCGACCGCCGCGACGACGCCTCGGCGCACGGTCACCGCATGGCCGCACTGACCAGCCAGCTCGAAGCCGCCGAACAGCGCCTCGCCGATCTCGACCGCCAGCGCGGGCGCCTGGAGGAAGACCGCGGCGACGCCGATCGCCTGACCCGCGACGCCGCCGAGGCGCTGGCCCGGCTCGAACGCGAGGTCGCCGACGGCGAAGCCGCGCTGGCCGAGGCCGAGGCCCGGCGCCCCGCCCTGGCCCGGGCGCTCGACGATGCCGACCGCGCGCTGCGCGGCACCGAACTGGCCCTGGCGCAGGCGACCGCGGCCCAGGCGGGGGTCGAGGCCGAATGGCGCGTGGCCGAGGCCGAGCTCGCCGCCGCGGAAAGCCGGCTGGCGCGGCTCGACCGCGAGACCGAGCGCCAGCGCGAGCAGCTCGCCGCCCTGACGCGCGAGGGCGATCCCGAAGTCGCGGTAGCCGCGGCGCGAGCGCGCAATGCCGCCGCCGCGCAAGGCCTGGCCGAGGCTCGGACCGCGCTGGAGGCGCGGCAGGCCCGCAAGGCCGAGTTGCAGGCCGCCCGCGACGCCGCGGCGAGCGCGCTCGCTTCGGCCAGGGCCGAGCTTGCCGGAATCGAGCGCGAGCATGCCGCCCTCGCCCGCGATCGCGACGCGCGGCTGAAGCAGGCCGGCGCCCGGCACGGCCTGCCCGCCGCGCTGGACCGGGTCCGCGCCGCGCCGGGCTACGAGCGCGCGCTCGCCGCCGTCCTGGGCCGCGACGCGAAGTCCCCCCTGGGCGCGGCGCCGGGCGGCGAGGACGGGCGCTTCTGGACCGGGGCCGCCGCGCCGCAGCCCGTCGCCGACAGCTTGGCGAGCCATGTTACCCAATGCCCGCCCGAACTCGCGGCGC